>NZ_CAHJXL010000001.1:306250-612500 GCF_903645315.1 Victivallis sp. Marseille-Q1083 | reverse complement strand
ATCCTCAAACGGCGCCGCAATCCGATCGGTGGTGGACGCGTAATTGGCATCCATCACCAATATCGTTCCGCCGTTGGCGACATAATCACGCCAGACATCGCCGCATTCGTCGAAACTGCGATCGGCCGAGTAATTGGCACAACTGGTGAAAATCACGATGTCATATTCGTTCAACTGACGGTTCAAGCGTTCCAGTTCGCTTATGCGGTATTTGTCAATCCGTCCCAAGCCGTTCAGCAAGTCCGCCTCGGTATCCATGGCGCCGGGCGTGTCGTTGAGGAGAATGGCCGCAGTCGGCGCAGGAGTGGCGATACAGCACACACTCAACAGGATAGATAATAGACAAATGAGAATCTTTTTATTCATATGATTTCCTTCTTTTTATTTTAGTATAGCGAAAACCCAACAAAAAGGCAATGGATTTTCTGGGAATTATCATGTACTTTTCTTACTTTCTATAAAAAACAGGCCCGTTGGCGATCATATTTTCTTGACACGGGAAATATATCGTGTTATCGTTGCAAACGAATGAGGAAAGAAAGGCGGTAAATGATGAATTCCATGAAATTGGACTTCAGCCGGAGCGTTATCACCAGTATTGTCATTCACGGGAGCCACGGCAACCGGGAACGGGTGGTGCCGCATCTTTTCGCCGATGTAAAATATTATCTGATTTTCAATCAGGAGCCGGTTCGGTTATGGGTGGATGGGAATGTCAGCGAGATTCCGGCATATTGCTGCATTTTGTGGGATAATGCGCATGAGGTCTATTATCATGGGTTGACTCGTTCAATGTGGCGCGGTTCCTGGATCTTTGCACAGGAGGAAGAGGTAGCCCGGGAGATTGCCGCCGGCGGTATCCAGGTGAATACCCCGTATCGTTTCTTGTATGAAGATACCGCGCTGCGCTATTTCTGGAACCTTTACGAGGAGTGTACGGCATACCGGGAGAGCGACGATGACATTATCCGATTATGGCTGCGCGGCCTTTTTCTCGAATTGCGGCGCATTCAGAACAAAGGCGACGGAGGCGGGGTGCGGGTGCCGTCGCCTTTGCTGGAAGCCCGTGCTTTCATTGAGGCGAATCTCATGAATCCGGAACTGTCGCTTCCGCGTATTGCTGCCGTGATTCATCAGGCGCCGAATTATTTCAGCCGATGTTTTCGCGCTCATTTCGGCATGTCGCCGATTCAATATCTGATTGTACGGCGCCTGGAGCTGGCCAAACGGTATTTGCAGCGTACCGATCTGCCGGTGAGTGAAGTGGCGCGCAAGGTCGGATATCCGGACCAGTTCCATTTTTCCAAGTTGTTCCGGCAACACGTTGGGGTATCGCCCAGCCAATTCCGGCATGAAAAAGCGTGTTGTCCCCATGGAAACGCGTGCTGAATAAGACGATGCGACCCAGAAGTGAAATTACCACTGTATTTTGGGGTTGCTACCGATTTCGTTGAGCAGGTCGCCGATGTCACTGCGCAGTTGCATCAGTTGTTTGCCGGTCCGATCGTAATCGGTGGCGTCTTTGACCAGCGAATCGTTGATGGCGCCCAGACTTTCCAACTGGGCGATCTGGGCTTTGGTCAGCCGGATTTTGCCTTCCCGGGCCTGACGCAGCACCGCGTACAGCAGTTGCAGGTATTCATAATCCTCCAGCCCGTCGCGGACCAGTTTCAGGCGGATCGACGGCAACGGACCGTTGACGCCCGGATAGAGCAGAAAGCCGTCGGCGCTGAATTCGGTGGTTCCGAATTGCTCCGGCGGAATTTCCGGGCCGCCGGAGATCGGCTGACGCCAGGGGACGAACTGGTCATTGACCATATTTCCCCACTGCAGCAGCGGTCGGTGGAAGAAGCCGCCGGCTTTGAGTTTGACGGCGAGCAGGCCGGTCAACAGCCGGGTACCGGCCGGCGGCGTTTCCAGCAGCCAGTTGGCACCCGGCGGCAGCGGCCGGCGGGCGACGCTGTACCAGGTGGAGTCGGTGTTTTCGGCCTGGATTGGCGAAGACAGCCGGAGAAAATCCTGCAGCGGGGTGACGCTCAGCTCCACTTCCGGCGGCGCCGGATGGTTGACGGCGGTTTGGCTCATCAGCCGCAATTTGGGGAAAGCCGCTTTCAGTTTGGCCGCGCTGTCCGGCGGCGCCGAACGGTCGAGAAACACGTAGGTCCGGTTATAACGGTCGTCCTGGTCGAGAGCGGGAACCAACTGGCGCAATTGGGCGATCCGGACATCGAGATCGGTTTCCGCCGTGACGGTAAACAGGCAGAGGTCGTCACTGCCGGCTGTCAGGACGGTTTCGGCGATGACGTCCGGATTGAAAATCCGGCTGTCGGGCAGCCGGCAGGCGAGAAACTCGGCTTCGCATCGCTTCATGATTTCCGCCAGTTTCCGGCAGTCGTCGCTCAACGCGCCGTCATCGCGCTCGCCGGTGAGGTATTGCCGCCACTCTTCGGCCAGTTGCCCGGTCGGCGGCTGGCCGTTGCCGGCCAGCGCCAGAAAAGCCGGCGTATCGTAACGGCGGCCGACGGCGGTCGGCAGCGAATTTTGCTGCGGCAGCTTGAAATTCCAGACTTTCACCTGGAAGGGGACGGTTTGCACCGAACCGAGTTCATCGGCCCGGATTTGCAGCGAACCGGAATACATGCCCGGCGCCTGATCGGCGGGAATGGTGACTTCGAGCCAGAACGGCTGCCAGGTCTGGCGCGGCAGCTGGAAGCTTTCCAGGCCTTCGAGCAGCGGATCCGGCGTCCAGCCGTGACCGGGCGCATAATAATCGGTCCAGTCGGAACGGAGATAACCGACCGGATAAATTTTGACTGCGGTCGCCGGCAGTACGTCATTGCTGATGCTTTTCAGATCGCCGCTCAGCCGGAAGGTGAGATTGTTCAAATCCTTGACGGCATAGATGGCCACTTGCTTGGCTTCCGTTTCGTTCCGGGCCGCTTCGATACAACGGCCGGTGGCGGATTGGGGCGGCAGCGGCCGGTCGCGGTAAATCCGGTCGATCGGATCGAACCAGCGGTTGGTGAGTTCGCCGGCCAGCCCGAGATCGATGGCTTCCTGAACGGTGTACTGCTCGCAGATAATACCCAGTTCGGCCACTTCCCGGTCGGCATTGAAATGACGCGCTTTGCGCAACGCCGTCAGCAGTTCATCGACATTGACGGCATTGGCGGCAATCCGGCGCAGGTCGTTGAGTTGCGCGGCATATTCGCTGCGCTGCTCATTGGTTTCGGCCGGCAGGCGCATGCCGCCCGGCGGGATTTGCAGCTCCTCCAGTTCCCGGTTCAATTGCTGGCGTTTTTCTTCCAAATCCAGTGTTTCCAGTTGCAACGCCGTCAATTTCACCGCGTCCTGCGAGGGCGGGAGCACCGAAAACGTCACTTCGGCGACCGGCAGCAGGCGTATCGTGTCATTGAACGCCAGGCGGCATTGGTTTTCTCCGGGCTGGAGCAGGAAATTTTCTTGGTCCAGTGACGTGCGTTCCCCGTTTTGCAGCGTCAGCCGGATGGCCAGTTCGACCGGATGGTCGGCCGGATTGTCGACGGTAGCGACCAGGAAATCATAATCCTGCCAGTCGTTTTGCGACAGCTCGGCGGCCGGCAGGGAGAACTGGCCGGCCGCTTTTTCCGCCGGCAGCGGCAACATCAGGCGGAACGGGGCTGCCGCTGCCAATTGACAGAGGCAGCAGACGAAGAGGAAGTTGAACAGAAATTTCATAATCGGCGTCCCTCGATAAAGCTGATAATTTGGTTTTCCTTGTCATAAAATACCCCCGTTTGGGGCGTCATGCAAATTTCAATCGGCCGGAGAATGGATTCGTTCATTGATGCGCGGCAATATCTCCGGCCAGCTGTTCGACCAGTTCCGGCGTGAAATACTGCATGACGACGACATGCGCCAGCGGCCCGAAATGACGGCAGTCGTTGCAGGCCATGCAGTAACGGTGGACGATTTCCGGCGCCGGCCGCCGGAAGCAGACGGTGTTGGACCACGGATTGACCCAGTTCGGCACCTGATGGTCGGCCAGCTTCCGCTGCAGCAGCCGGGTCATCGCCAGAATGTGGGCGGCCTGCGCCCGGAATCCTTCGGCTCCGGTGGTCATCACCCGCCAGTAAAGTTTCAGCGGGTCGAAGCCGCTGCGCGAACAACTGATGGTCGGAATGGCACCGTTGAGATAGGGCACCTCGATGGCGTTCAGGTCGTCGAGAACAGCTTTCCGGCAGAGAAATGCGCCGGCCGGTTCATTCATGGCCAGGAATTTGTGACCGGAAACCGCCAGGGAATCAAAATGCTGAACTTCGGCCTGCAGAATCCGCCGCGCTTCCGCGTCCTCCAGCCACGGCAGATAACCGCCGAACAACGCGACATCCAGGTGGCGGTAGACCGCCGGCGGCCGGATTTCCGCCAGTACCGCGGCGATGCCGGCTTGATCGTCGATGGCGCCCTTGAACGTGCCGCCGATGGCGATGGCGACCAGTGCCGGCCGTCCCGGTTCCAGTTGCCGGCGGAAATCGGCGATATCCATCGGTCCGGCCGGCTGCGCGGCGATAATCCTGGTTTCGATATTCTGCACATCTCCGAGTTTTTTGACCGAATAATGCGCCTCTTCCGAGACATAGAGAATCGGCGGCAGCGGCGAACGGGCGGCCAGCGCCTTGCGGCCGAAGTAGATGCCGTGCATATTGCCGTCGGTGCCGCCGTTGGTGACGAATCCCCAGTGGCTGCCGTTGAAGCCGAACGAATCGGCCAGAAAATCGATGACCCGGCGTTCGAATTCGTCGGTATTGAGCATATCCCACTCGGTTTTGTACGGATCGCCGACGTTGATCAGCGTGACATCGGCCAGCCCGGTTTCCGCCAGCCAGCGGTAATAATCCCGCAGATTGACCTCCTGGTCGAACGGATAGCCCATTTGGTGGAACTGGCGGTCGACCAGCGCCCTGGCGCAGTCGGTCAGATGCGCCAGCGTCGCCGTGTCCGGCCGGGACGGCAGAGAGATGGTTTTCATTGGCGGCCCTCAAAAAGTAATCAGACAAAAAAGAAACCGCCGGGAAAGCTCCGGCGGAAAACAATGGTTCTACTATAGTTTACAGTTTCGCTTTTGTCAAATCATTAGCTTGTCCGACTTCGGGGGTGTTTCAGTTTTTTTTATTGTGCTATCCGACGGTACTAAATGAAAGAAACGTACTGCTGGAACAATTTCTTGTCGGACGCCTTCATGTACGCCTCCTCGGCGGAAATGACTCCGGCGAGCATCAGTTCCCGCAGCGAACCGTCCATCGAGCACATCCCTTCCGATTTGTGCGATTCGATGATGGTCCGGATATTGGAAATCTGTCCTTCCCGGATGCAATTGGGCAACCCTTCGTTCCACAGCAGGATTTCATGCGCCGCCACCCGGCCGCCGGCTTTGCGGCGGCAGAGGATCTGCGAAGCGATGCCGCGCAGGCTTTCCGCCAGCATCGTCCGGATCTGGGCCTGCTCGTCGGCGGGAAAGGCATCGATGATCCGGTCGATGGTTTTCGGCGCGTTGTTGGTGTGCAGAGTGGCGAAGACCAGCATGCCCATGCCGGCGCAGCTCAATCCGGTCCGGATGGTGTCCAGGTCGCGCATTTCGCCGATCAGCACGATGTCCGGGTCGGAACGCATGGCGCTCAACAGCGCCTGCGAGAAGGACGGCGAATGGACGCCGACTTCCCGGTGGACGATGAAAGAACGCTTGTTGGCATGGACGAACTCGATCGGCTCCTCGATGGTGATGATATGCTTGTAATAGTTGGAGTTGATATAATCGATCATCGCCGCCAGCGTCGTCGATTTGCCGCTGCCGGTCGGCCCGGTGATCAGGATCAGTCCGCTTCTGATATGGCACAGATCGGTCATCACTTTGGGCATGCCGAGCTCCTTCAGCGTCGTCACCCGGCTTGGAATATGGCGCAGCACCGCGCCGGGGCCGTTGGTGTTGACGAAGAAATTGGTCCGGAACCGGGCGACCTCCGGAATTTCGTAGGCGAAATCCAGGTCATGGGTCTGTTTGAAATGTTCCCAGCGATCCGGCGGACAGATGGCCTGCATCGCTTCTTCAACATCGTCCGGCGAATAACTGGTTTCATCGATCGCTTCGAGCCGGCCGTTGAGCCGGATTCGGATCGGCTGGTCGGCGGCGAAGTGCAAATCGGAACCTTTGCGTTCCAGCAGGGTATGCAAATATGAATCGATATTGCGCATGACGTTACCTCGTTTTCTTGCGGTTGGCCATCAGTTTTTTCGCTTCCCTTATGGCGACTTCCTGCTTGAGAATCTCGATCGCTTCCGGGTCTCTCATGTGGTCGAACGCCACCTCCGATGAAATATGCCCGGCTTTGAATTTGTCGATCAGGCATTGGTCGAAGGAGCGCATGCCGCTTTTGCTGCCGGTCTGCATCGCCGCCTTCAACTGGTGCGTCTTGCCTTCGGCGATCAGATTGCTGATCGCCATCGTGTTGATCAGAATTTCATAGCAGACCGTCAGGGTGCCGTCCAGCGCCGGCAGCAGCCGCTGGCAGATGATGCCGCGCAAACTGCCGGCCGCCATCGCCCGGACCTGCGGTTGCTGGAGCGGCGGAAAGACATCGAGAATCCGGTTCAGCGTATTGGCCGCATCGCTGGTGTGCAGCGTGCCGATGACCAGGTGGCCGGTTTCCGCCGCGGTGACGGCGTTTTCGATCGTCTCCAGGTCGTGCAGCTCGCCGCAGGCGATGATGTCCGGGTCTTCCCGCAGTGCCGCCCGCAGCGCGGTATGGTAATCGGCGGTATGGCGGCCGATTTCCCGCTGGGTGATGTTGCAATTGACCGATTCGTGAAGGATTTCGATCGGGTCCTTGATGGCGACGATATGGTCGAAACGCTTGTGGTTGATGATGTCGACCAGCGACGCCAGCGTCGTGGTTTTGCCGCCGCCGGAGGGTCCGGTGACCAGAATCAGGCCGTTCGGGAAGTCCAGCAGCTTTTCGATGACTTTGATGTCCGGCGGCAGGAAACCGAGCTCGATCAGCGGATGAATGGTCGCCGGCAGCAGGCGGTAGCTGCCGGCGATGCCGTCTTTGTGCATCAACAAACTGGTACGGAACCGGCTGTGTCCCATGTCGGTGGCGGTCAGCAAATCCTGCTGCCGCTGGAATTTTGCCAGTTGCTCTTCGTTCAACAGCACGGTATTCAGCCGGTAGGCGTCCTCGGGTGCCAGCGGCCGGTTGCCGATGGTATACAATTTCAGGCAATGGCGAACGAAAGGAACCGCCCCGGCGACCAGGTGCAAGTCGCTGGCGCCCTGGGAGCGCAATTCCTGCAGCAGTTGCATCATCAACTGCTGCAGCGCCTCATCGCTCAAATTGGCGATTTTATCGAGCTTCGGCAACGTGTCCAAGTTCAAATGGCCGTCCGGTTCGGGAAAGGCTTCCTCTTTTTCCGCCGGTTCCGACGGCAACACCGAACCGAACAATTCCTCCGGGGTGATGCGTTCTCCGAAAGCGCCGAGGGAGGCGGATTCTTCCGGCGGCGGAATTTCTTCGGCCTTCGGCACCGGCTCTGCCGGTCCGGCCGGATTGCGCGGCGGCGGGAACGGGACGCCGGTATCAGGCGGAGCGAACAGCTCCGGCGCTGTGCCGAGTTCGGCGTTGTCCAACGCCTCGTCGACATATTGCTGCATCTGATCGATGATGGCCTGGATTTCGGTTTCGGACATCGGTTCATCGGTTGCCATGCCCAGAATCGCCTGGGCATAATCCTCGATCTGCACCGATTCCCCGCCCAGCTCCTCCCAGAGCTCCAGCGCCTCCTCTTGACTGATCACCTCATTCCGGACCAACACGGCGATAAACCACTGAACTTCCAGATTCATTGCGTTATCCCTTCCTGTTCGGTAAAGTTCCCCTGCTACCATTAAGTATAACGTATTCGGGGGTGGCTTGTCAACCCCCTGTCTTAAAAAAATTCAGGAAAATATTTATTTGTAGCAAAATTTCGCCGAAAAGGCAGTTGGAAGGCGGGAAAATTAGAAAAAATGTCACCGGTGCCGGTCCGAACAACTGTTCCGGACCGGCACCGGTTGGAAGCGGGTCAATTGTCGATCGGAGCAGGGGTTGCCGGAGGCGCGGCCTCAGCGGCCGGTCCGTCCGGTTCGCCGGCCGGTTCGAGCGGCCGGTTGCGCAGTTGCGAAAGAGCGTCCTCCGTCTGGGCCAGCTTTTCCTGCAGTTGTTTCAACCGCTGGTCGCGCTCCTGAAGCTGGCGTTCGAAATCGGCGCGCAATGTCTGCAGTTCCGATTGTTTCTGGGCCAGCAGACTTTGGCGTACTTTTTCCATTTCAGCAGCGAACTGCCTGCGCTCTTCGAGAAATTCACCGCGCAGCTTGTCCAGATTGTTCGCCGAGTTGAGGCGCTCGGCACTCAACTGCTGCATCAGCGCGTCGAATTTTTCCGCCTGGGCGGCCAGGATACGGTCGGTGTCGCCGCGGTTGGCCGAGGAGAGCGACTCGGCGGCGGCCTCCAGTCGGGCGTTCAGTGCCGCGCCGGCCGCCCGGCCGGCCTCCGTCTGTTTGGCATTGTAATTCTGGATGACGGCGATGCTGACGACGATGGCCAGCAAACCGACCGCGAACAGCACCAGGAAACCGACGATCATCGGCAGATAAATCCGCCGCAGGCCGGTCCGCAAGTGATTGTTCAACTGGTCGTAATTTTCCAGCCGGGAGCTCAGGCTTTGAATTTCGTGGTTGAAAATTTTGGCGATTTCTTCGGCCGGCACCTGGCGGACCAGCGCCTGGGATTCGGCTCCGGCTTCCGGCGGCGGCACGTCAGGATGATCGACCGGATCGGGACGCAACGGATGGTTGCGCATCAGTTCGTCTTCGATCTCAAAGCTGGATTTGCCGGCGTTGCGCAGCCCGCTGATTTCCCGCAGGACGGCGACCGAACTCGGGAAATAGACCTTGCGCTTGCCGCGGGTTTCAAAATCGATGTATTTGGCGTAGCGCGCCAGCCAGTCGTTGATCGTGGTCCGCGGCACTCCGACGGCGTCGACCAGCTCGGCGACGCTGTACACTTGTTTTTCTTCGGTCATATTGGTCTCCTCAGTTTTCCTTGAAACGCGGTCTTCCCCGGCCTGCGGCCCCGGAATTTCGAACGTGCCGCCCCAAGCGGCGGGGACTCTTCGCGGTTTCCGTTCCCGGCGCGGCGTGCGGCTGACGCTGCATTTCCGCGCTTCGGAAAGACCTGTTCCTTTGATTTTACAGTGAAATTTTCGGGGTTTTTCATGATTTTCCACCCGAAGTCAACGAATTTCGATTGTCCGGCGAATTGCCTTGATATCCGATCCGATCTGTTTCTTCAACTCCTCCGGCGAGATGAAGCAGCGCTCCTCCCGCAGATATTGCAGCAGCTCCACCTGCAGCGACGCATCGTAGAGGTTGCCGTGGAAATCCAGCACATGAACTTCCACCCGGCGCGGGCTGGCGGTATAACGGAAGGTCGGCGCCACTCCGATGTTGACCGCAGCCGGAAAACAGCCTTCTTCCAGGTTGACCCGGGCGGCGTAAACCCCGTCCGGCGGCAAAATGGTGTCGGTGACGGCCAGGTTGGCGGTCGGATGGTCGAGTGCCGTGCCGGCGAGACGGTGGCCGTGCTCGACTTTGCCGTAAAGCGAAAAGGGCCGGCCGAGCATTGCGGCGGCGGCCGAGAACCGCCCGGCCGCCACGGCGCGCCGGATGTTGCTGGAACTGACGATTTCGCCGTCAATGGCCAGCTCCGGCACTGGTTCGAGGCGGAATCGGCGTTCCGCGGCGTAGCCGGCCAGCAACCGGCAGTCGCCGCCGCCGCCGTGTCCGAACCGCCAGGCGCTGCCGACGCAGATGCCGGCAATCTCCAATTCCGGAATGCTCAGCAACGCGTCGAGAAATGCCTGCGGCGACAACGTCGCCAGTTCCTGGTCGAATTTTTTAACCACCACCGCCTGCGCGCCGTATTGGTGCAGCAGTTCGACGCGATTGGCCAGCGGCAGCAGCAGCAGCGGTTTTTCCTGCGGTTTCAGCAGGGCGCGCGGATGGGGATGAAAGGTCAGCGCCACCGGTTTGGCGCCGGTGGCGGCCGCCAGTTCCGCCAGGGTTTGCAGCAGTTTCTGATGACCGCGGTGAACGCCGTCGAAAACGCCGATTGCCAGGGCGATCCGCCGGTAATGGGCGGACCGCAGATCACAGACATGATTGACGACCAGCAGCGCCCGGCGCTGACCGGTCATTTCTTCAACTTGCTTTGCTGTCATAAAGTTTCCGGATGATTTGCTCCGATGGTATTTTTTATGCGGGATTGCCGGAAAACATCTTTGCAATCACCATTATCACAAAGTATATTAAAAACGGATTTTTTCAACCGTCATCGGCCGTTATTCGGGGATTTGAACCGGATTTTTGCTGAAATTCGGCTGGCCGGGCGGCGGGGATGACGGCAAAATGACGATAAAACGACGAGCCTTGTCGCTCAGGAGGAACAATGCGGACGGTTCTGTATCCCGGTACTTTTGATCCATTGACCAACGGCCATCTGGATTTGATCGAGCGGGCGAGCAAGCTGTTTGACCAGTTGATCGTCGTCGTGGCGATCAATCACGAGAAAAATGCGATGTTCACCATCGAGGAACGGGTTCGGATTATCGAGGAAACCTGCCAGCATCTGCCCAATGTCAAGGCGGTTGCCTGGCACGGACTGATGGTCGAAGCGCTGAAATGTTATCAGGCCAAAGCGGTCCTGCGCGGTTTGCGCGCTTTTTCGGATTTCGAATATGAACTGCAGATGGCGTTGATGAACCGCAGCCTGGAGCCGAGTTGTGAGACGATTTTCATGATGCCGACGGCCAACAACTCCTTCGTCAGTTCGCGGCTGGTCAAGGAAGTGGCGTATTTGAACGGGGATTACACCCAGTATCTGCCGCCGGTGGTGGCGAACGCGCTGGCGGCCAAATTGGCGGGAGGTGAATTGTGATCAAGCTTTCCATCGGACTGCTGGAACATCAGAACGTCGAACTGGTCGGCGAAGAACCGGCGGCGATCCTGGATTTGGGGCCGGAATCGATCTATCAGGCGGTCGCGCCGCTGCATTATGAGCTTCAGGCCAAACTGATCACCGGCGGCGTGCTGGTATCGGGCATCGTTTCGACCCGGCTGCGGGGGGAATGCGGCCGCTGCCTCGAGGCTGTCGAGTGTGAAGTCGTCAATGATGATGTCTGTCTGTTTCTGACTCCGGGCGACGCCGCGGAGCTGGATATCACCGAGGACGTCCGCAATGAAATGCTGATCGAATTGCCGATCAATCTGCTCTGCCGGGACGATTGTCACGGTTTGTGTCCGAAATGCGGGGTCAATTTGAATGAAGTTGCCTGCGGCTGCCGGCCCGAGGGCGGTGCTGAAGCGTCGCCGTGGAGTGCGTTGGACGGATTGTCGCTGTAATTGCTTCCCTTATAGATTCATGATGTGACGGTAAATGGTCTCCAGCTCGCAGTGAAGCGCTTCAAAATAGCGTCGATGGTGGGTGTTCAGCCAGGCGAGCTCCGCCGGTTCGCTTGAGGGGATTTCCAGTTGAAACCCGAGCGGACTGCGCTGCGGCTGCCGGTCGGCGGTCAGCGGCTGCCGGATTTCCAGGTGATTGAGGACGACCAGTTCGGCGTGAGCTTCGACCAGCAGCGTTTTCAATTGTCCGACGGTTTCTGCGGAGAGCGGTTTGGGGCGCCAGGTGAACTGGTGCTGATAGATTTCCAGTTCTTCTTCCAAGGCGGCGATGGCGTCGGAAATTTCGTGCGATTTCAATTGGCGGGTGTGTAACGTGAAATCGTCCAGCGCGGCGTTGAACAGCTCGCGGATGCCGGTCAATTTTTCCTTGACTGCCGGCAGATTGTTGTAGGGGACGCACAGGATGTTGACCAGCCAGGCGATGAAGACGCCGACGCTGGTGTCCATCAGGCGCAGCAAACTGTAATTGATCGGGTGGTCGGCGCTGCCGAAGGCGATCATGATGGCCAGAAAGACGACGCTGGCGATGACGATGGCCGCGTTCAGTTTGAATTGATTCAACAGATAGATCAGCAGGATGATGCCGAGTCCGCTGCTCCAGGCGTTATCCGGCAGCAGCAGGCTGAAACCCATGCCGAGCGCGGCGCCGATTGCCGTGCCGATCAGCCGGTTTTTGCCGGCGGTGAACGAGAGAAAAATGGTCTTGTCCATTGAGATGACGATTGCCACCAGTGCGTAAAAGGACATTTCCAGACCGATTAGCCGGTAGAACAGCAGACACAATGTCACCGCGATGCCGGTTTTGATGATTCGCAGGCCCGGCAGCCGGCGCCGCAGACCCGCCCAGGTGATTTCCTTCATAACATTCTCCTCTTCCGGAATATAGCGCGCTTTGACAATAAATGCAACTTGTAGATTCCGCCGGGTCAGGTATATTATGGGACGAAAGAAGCAAAGAAACGGATTTCTTGAATATGCTGATCGAAATAGAAGAAAAAAACGAGTTGATCGAGATCATTCGACGTTTTTCCGGTCGGAAAGTCGCCGTGATCGGCGATCTGATGCTGGATGTCTACGTCTGGGGCAAGGTGGACCGGATTTCGCCGGAAGCGCCGGTCCCGGTCGTCCAGGTCGGCCGCCGCAGCCAGTGCCTGGGCGGCGCCGCCAACGTGATGCGCAACGTGGTGACGCTGGGCGGCACGGTATTCGCGCTCGGGGTGGTCGGCGACGATTACAGTGGCCGGGAACTGGGCAAACTGCTGCAGGAGTACGGCATCGATGCCTCCGGCGTCATGGTCGACCCGGAGCGGCCGACGACCCAGAAGCAGCGGGTGATGGCCGGCTCGCAGCAACTGTTGCGCATCGATTACGAGGAGTTGGCGCCGGTGAGCGAGCCGATCCGCCGGGCGCTGGTCGAACGCCTGCGCCGGTTGTTGCAGACCGAAGCGCTGGATGCGGTCGTCATCGAGGATTACGCCAAGGGGCTGTTTTCCGAAGCGATGGCCCAGGAGATCGTCGACCTGGCCAATTGTTACGGCGTCATGGTGACGCTGGACCCGAATCCGCGCAATCCGATGTGTCTGCACGGCCTGACGATCATGAAGCCGAACCGCAATGAAGCATATGCGATGGCCGGGATGAATTTGCCGGCCCGGCTGCCGCCGCCGGCGGAAGACGTCGAATTGCGCGACGTCGCCCGCAGGCTGCGCGGTTGCTGGCAGGTGAAATACCTGCTGATTTCGCTGGCGGCCCAGGGGATGGCGCTTTTCATGGACGGGGATGATTATGCGTTGATTCCGACCCGGGCGCGGGAAGTCTACGATGTTTCCGGCGCCGGCGACACGGTGATCGCCGCCTGTACGCTGGCGCTGGCTGCCGGCGGCGCGGCGGTCGAAGCGGCGGCGATTGCCAACCATGCGGCCGGCATCGTCGTCGGCAAGCTGGGGACGGTGACGGTGACGGCGCAGGAGGTGATCGACAGCATCGAAACGGCGCTGGGCGGTTGAGTGTATGAATAAACAGGAGTTGATGGACTGTCTGGCGCGCTGCGGCATGCACCCGGGCAAAGTGCTGGGACAGAATTTTCTGCTGGATGGCAATCTGCTGGATTATATCGTCCGTACCGCCGCGCCGCCGCCCGGCGAAGTGGTGCTGGAAGTCGGGCCGGGATTCGGCGCCTTGACGGCGAAACTGCTGGCCGCCGGGGTCGAACTTTATTCGATTGAATTCGACCACCGCATCTGTGAGTTTCTGCGGACCGGCTTGGCGGCACCGAATTTCCACCTGATTGAGGGGGATGCCTGCCGGGTCGATTTGCGGCGGATATTGCCGCCGGAACGGGAATTCCGGGCGATCGCCAATCTGCCTTATGCGATCAGCAGTGTTTTCATCACCCGGCTGCTGGATTTGGAACGGCCGCCGGAACTGATGATATTCATGCTGCAGAAGGAGATGGGACAGCGGCTGGCGGCGCCGGCCGGGACGAAAAATTACGGCGCGTTGAGTGTCCGGACCCAGTTGCTGTATGATGTGAAGATGTTGCGGATTGTGTCGCCCCGGGTGTTTTATCCGCCGCCGGGCGTTGATTCGGCGCTGGTCTGCTTCGAGCGGAAAAAGGCGTTGCCGGACCTGGCGTTGCGCCGCCGGCTCGGCGCGGTCGCCCGGACCGCTTTTGCGCAGCGCCGCAAGCAATTGCAAAAAGTATTGTGCGGCAATTTTCCGTCTGAACAGGTCAAGGCGGCTTTTCAGGTGCTCGGTTTGAAACCGGAAGTGCGTCCGGAGGCGTTGCCGGTCGAAACGTTTGCCGCGTTGGCGGCGCAGTTGAGCGAGGTGAGAAAATGAAGTTGTGTAAAGTCGTACTGCCGGTCGTCCCGTTGTTGGTGTTGACCGGCTGCACCTGTATTCCGGACGGTCCGGCGCCGGTCGGACAGATTGTTGAAATATCGCCGGCGGCCGCCAAAAACCTGCGCGGCGCCCGCGAACAGTTGATCGCCGGGTTGAGCACCTATTGTCTGATGAACACCGCGCGGGGCGAAAAAATCGCGCTGCCGGCCGGCGTCACCATTTACAGCGATCCGGCCCAGGCGGAAGCGCTCAGAGTGCTGGAGAGCGTCGCCCGGACGGCGGCGCTGGCGATGCCGTGGGCGGAGAAGGCGGCGGATTACGAGTTATTCTCCAGTTTCGAAAATGCCGACGGCTCGCTGGTCTGGGTGATGAATCTGATCAAAACGGCGGATGGTTCGCTGGTCTGGAGCGACCGGATCGTCATCGACAATGAATCGGCCGCCGGGCGTTGAGTTGGAGAAGCGTCGGAGTGCCCCTGAAGCCGGATAAGGCTTTGGGGCATTTTTTCCGTCTCCGGCTTGCTGCATGGTCGCGGAAAACCGGGGGAGAACCTCCAAAACAGCCGCCCGCAGGTATGGCGTTCATTGGCTTGGCGTCCCGCCAAACAGATCCGGTGTTTTGGCCGCGGCCGGCTGGCTGCCGGCCGGAGAGGCGGCGGCGGTTGAGGTGGTGAATACCGGTCCGGCGAAAGTGATGCCCCGGGTATCGAACAATTGATAGGACAGGAGCCCTTCCGACGGCGTCAGCTTCAGGTTCGGAGCTGCGAAATCGGCTTTGATGACATTGCCGGTGATCCGGCCGCCGTCGACTTCGAGAGACTGGTGGCGGTAGAGCTGAATTTCGCAGTCGGACAGGCCGCCGATGTGGTCGCCGCGGCTGCTGATCAGCGGATGCGGCCGGTCATCGGCCGAATTGTAACTTTTGGCGGTGATCCGGCTGTTGCGGATGGCGGCGACGTTCCCGGTGGTGCCGTTCAGCTCGATCCAGGACAAATCGGCGGCATTCACCCGCCAGGCCGTGAAGTGCAGGTTCATATCTTCAACGATGCCCTGAACGTTGAGCAGTCGGCGGTAGCCTTCCAGGTGCCCGGTCAGATTGAAACGGTGAACCATGCCGATCACTTTGACTGCAAAGGGATAGGAGTTTTCATCGCCGTCCCAGCGGTTGAAATAGACGTCATTGACGCTCAAGCCGGCCAGGTTGGCCACCGTCAGCGCCGGACCGTGGCGGCCGATCAACGAGGAGGCGCCGTCGATGGCGATCTGTGAAGTCGACGTGTATTCCGTGAAGAATTTCGTAGCGGCCGATTGAATGTTGTAGAGGTCGGTGGCGGTCATGACGACGGCGTTGTCGGCGATGACGACGATATTGTTTGCCCGCCATAATTCGGTGGCGATGAGGTAGATTCCGATGGTGCCGACGCCGTGGTTGGCTTCCGGAAGGGGAGGCAGTTGAATGGTCAGGTCGCGGAGCTGGCTGAATTCGACGAATTTATTGTTCTCGCTGCGGGCGAACAGGATGCCGGTGGTCGACGCGGTCGGTCCGTCGCCCTGGATGGTCAGGGATTCGATGGTGATATTCGGTGAGCCGGTGACGTCGAGCAGGACGCCGCCGGTCTGGGCCAGCAGTTTGCAGTTGCTGTTCAGCCCGTTGCCGGCGCCGGAAATGGTCAGCGGCGGGCTGTTCAAATCAGTGCCGTTCAGGGTGCGGGTGACCAGGTAGCGTCCCGGCGGGACGGCAACGCGTCTGGTTCCCGACCGGATGGCGGCCTGCAGCGCCGCGGAGTCGTCGTGCCGGCCGTCGCCGCGGGCTCCCCACCATTGCGGATAGACTTCCAGCTGGGAGGATTCGCTGAAATTGACCTGTCCGTCGTCGAAGTTTTCGAAAATCCGGCCCGGCGGCGCCTGGATCGCTCCCCGGACGAGCAGGGCCCCTTCCGCCTGGCGAATGAGTTTGCCGTTATTTTGAAAATTGACGGTTACGCCGGCTGGAATGGTGACGGCGGCGGCCACTTCCATCGGCTGGTCGATGACGATGACCGTTGCCGGGCTGGCAGATTCCAGGAATGCCGCAAAATCGCCGGCGGCCAGACAAAGGCCGGCAAGTATGCCGAAGAGAGTGCAAAAGTATTTCATGTCGAATGAATTTCTGAATATGATTTTTTAATCTGGAAACTGATCAATAGGCCGGATTGTTGATCAGAACCGGAATCATCCGGCCGCTGCCGTCGCTGCAGACGATGTTGGTGCCGGAGGAATGGGCCGGATGACCGCCGTTATGCATTTGAACCGTACTTTCGCCGCTGCCCGGAAAGCAGTCGGTGAACAGCACATTGTCGGGTTCATGACCCCACCACTTCAATTCCCCCCAGAGCGTTTGGTCGGCGGTGGAGAGCAGACCCGGCTGGTTGCGCTGGGAACCGAACAGACTGGCGTCATATTTGAGGCCGAAATAGTAGTAGCCGATGAAACCGGTCTTATCGAATACATTGGCCGGAGACAGGTCGCTGCCGACGACGGATTTGGCCCAGTCGTTCAAGGCATGGTTCATCGAGACCGGACAATAGAACACTTCTTTGCTGCCGCCGGCGTAATCCACGGTATTCCGCGACAAATCCCATTGATTGGAGTAGTAACTCCAGGTGGCCTGTGGAAAATATTCATTGTTGTCGCCGGCGTACATGATGCTGGCCAGCCCCAGTTGTTTGAGATTGCCCAGGCATTTGATGTTGATGGCCTTCTGCTTCGCCTTGGATAAGGCCGGCAGCAGCATGCTGGCAAGAATGGCGATAATTGCGATCACGACCAGCAGTTCGATCAATGTGAATTTCCCGGATAGCTTCTGCATTTTGATGACTCCTGATAAAGTTGTTTTGTGCAATCAAAATTTTGAGAATGAACCAAGGTTCTCATATCATAAAGTATAGGGCAAAAGTGGAAAAAAGTCAACAGTACAAGAATAATAAAAATAGCAAATAGTTTAATATAATTGATCATTCCGTCGCCGCTGGCTTCAAGGCGGATGATTTTCGCTAATATCTGCTTTTTACCGGGAAAAAAGTTGCTGCCGGATGGACAAAGCGGTATTTCGAGATTAGTGTTATGAACTGGCGCTTCCTCTGGAAGCGTTTGGCCGGATCAACCGGAAGAGGCATTCAGCCTGTCTCTGGCCGGTACGCCAACAATCGTATATGAGAGGTGGATCATGCGAAAAACGTCGAGTCGGCGGGTATGGGGAATGCCTTTTTATGACATTGCGTTGGTTCCGTGCCCGGAACGGAACCAACGCCGCGGCGAAGCGAGAGGGGTTATTGCGATCGGCGATCTGGCCGTCGGCGTGATTGCGATCGGTGGAATCTGCCGTGGCGTGATTGCGATCGGCGGTCTTGCTTTGGGCGTCGTGTCGTTGGGTGGATTGGGATGCGGACTGGTTTGTCTGGGCGGTCTGGCGGTCGGTTTGCTGGGCGCCGCCGGAGGGCTGGCGGTCAGTTTGTGTTTTGCCCGCGGCGCCGTTGCGCTTGCTTTATAATGCGCCGGGCGCCCTGACTTATATGCTGTTTCAGTCGTTGTAACGAATGCCGGGGCGCGGTTTTTTAGTAATGCGCTTGCCGGAAATGTGTGACGCAGCCAGTCGCGGTCGAAGACCTTACCGGCAAGGGAGGAAATGATGGGCGGTTATTTCTTACCGGTCCGCTGGCCGGAAAATTGTTATATCGGATTGAATGAACCGATGCTGCCGGTGCCGGACAATATCCTGTTGTGGACCCGGGAGCATTTTGCGCCGGAAGAGTGCCGCATGTGGCGGCATCATCGTTTTCTGCTGCTGCTGAGCCATGCCGGAGAAGCGGATGTCGTCATCGACGGCCGGCAATGTGAATTCGGCGGCGGGAGCGCCCTGCTGGTTTTTCCGTTCCAGAACCATGAATTCCGGATTCATTCCGATGCAATCCAATGGACCATCATCACCTTTGCGCTGCCGGACAATTGTGGACTGGAGGGATTGCGCAACGATTGCCGGGAATTTGCGGAGCCGTTGCAGGAGCAGTGTGCCGAACTGAGCCGGTTGTTTCTGCAGTTGGCAGGCGCCTCCGGCCCGGCTCCGGCCGACTTGCGGCTGCAGCGGGATGAATTCCGGTTGCGGCTGGGATTGTTTCTGGTCCGGCTCGGCCAGGCGCCGTCGCTGTATCGGAACGTCACGGCCGGTTCGGCGCCGGAATCCCATAAGGCGTTTATGCTGGACCGGGTGCACGAGTGTATCTTTCAACAGCAGAAGTATCTGTTGAGCAACGAGGAACTGGCCGCCGCCATCGGCACCTCGGTCAGCACGCTGCGCCGGGCGGTCAAACGGGAAGCCGGGATGCCGTTGGCCGAATATCTGCGCTATCTGCGTTTGAATTACGCCTGCGGTTTGCTCCGTGACCGCCGGCATTCGGTCGCCGAAGCGGCGGCGCTCTGCGGATACAGTTCCATTTATGCGTTCAGTTTTGCCTTCAAGCATTATTTCGGCTTTGCGCCGAGCATGTATTGCAGGGAAAGAACGCCGCCGGCGTCCGGCGGCAGTTCTGCCGATTCGGCGCCGCGGAAATGACCGTCACGGTTGACCGGTCAATTTATCGAGCGGCAGCGGAAAGATCAGCAGCCGTTCCTGCGGCGGTGTATTCGGCGAATGAATCGCCACCTGCCGGGAGCCGTCCGCCGTCCGGAAAATCATGCCGTGACCGCCATTTCCGGCATAGAGCGGTTCGGCATGCTGCCGCCACGGCCCGGTGATCGAACCGTCGGCGGATTCGGCGATGCCCATCGCATAGCCTTCGTCGCCGAAACTGGACCAGAGCATGAAAAGTCTGCCGTCGGCTTCGATGAGAAACGGGCCGTCGGTGACGAAAACCTGATTTTGCTGGGCCCGGGCCCACGGAGCCTCCGAAGCGTGGAACAGCGTAATTGGTTCGCCCGCCGCGCTGCGCAGGTCGTCGGTCAGCGGCATGGCGCAGATGGCGCCGTCGGTGATTTGCAGCCATTCGTGGCAGAAGACGATCCAGGGCGTGCCGTCTTTCGCCCGATACAGCGTGCCGTCCAGACATTCCCAGTCCGCCGGCGTCACCGGTCCGTCGCTCCAGGGGCGGTACGGTCCTTCCGGCCAATCGGCGATCAGCACTTGCGTTCCCCGGCGGCGTTCGGGAGACTTGAAGGTGGCGAACATATAATATTTTCCGCGATAAGGATACACTTCCGGCGCCCAGTAGTCCTGCGTCGCCCAGAAATCCGCATCCGGCCGGAAGGCCGGCGCCGGACCGTTCCAGTGAGTCAGGTCGCTGCTGCGGTAGCAGTCGAAGCCGACTTTGCATTTCGGGTCGTGCTGTTTGACGTCATTGGTCCCGAACAGATAATAACAATTTTCATCCGGCACGAACAGGAGAAAGGGATCGCGGATACGCAGTTCCCCGGTTGTTGAAGTCGACATTGCTGATAAATTCCTTCTGGGTTCCGGTTGTGGAGATTCGGGCGGGCAGGCGCAGCCGGCAAGCAGTGCCACGAGGACGGCAAGCACGCCTGCCGAAATCGGACCGGTGGGTTTTAACATCGGATCGGTTCCTTTCACGGTAAAATGGTTTTGCACTGCCGGGGGCAGATGAGTAAATATAGAAGCATCAAGACAATTTTTCCCGTTTGAAATGATGAAATCCGGTTGCAATGATGATTTTTTTGTCACTTTTTTCCGTCGGTTACGGAAATTGGCAGCTTGAAAAAAACGCCCGGCGCATTCATGTTATCTGTTATCGGCGATCCCCGGGGACGGGGCGGAGAAACAGGAATGAAAACAATGGGAAGCAGACAGAAAATGAAATGGTTGAAAGCATGGTTGGGTAGTTTGAGGTTGCCGGTCGCCGTATGGCTGGCGGTCGGCTGCATGGCGTTGACGGCGGCGGTTTCCGCTGCGCCGTTCGAAGGCTCCTTCGATTGGAGTACCGCCGAAGAAATTTATCCCGGCATCCGTCACGCCGCACTGACGTTCACCGGACCGCGGCCGTTGAAAGTCAATGCCGTCGAGATTGATCTGACCAACCCGGATTTCCGGTTCCACACCACGCCGCGCGACGAGGACTGGGGCAAGCCGATGCCGGATTTTCCGTCGAAGACCATCCGGACCCGGCGGCAGACGACGCGGAAATACATCGCCCAGGCACGGCAGGCGCCGGAGCAGGGCGGCTATGGGATTCCGGTCGTGCTGGCGATCAACGCCGCGCCGTGGACACCGTGGGAGTCGCCGTTCAATCACCGTTACGCCGACACGATGGGACTGGCCGTTTCCGACGGCGTGGTGGTCTGCGAAACCAACGGTTCGTTTCCGTCCTTCATCGTCAACAAGGACCGCTCGGTCGATATCCGGCTGGTGGCGCCCGGCGATGATTTGTCGGACATCCAGATGGCGGTTTCCGGCTTCGGCATTATCCTGAAAGATGGCGAGGTGTATGGCGACGACAGTTACCATCCCCGGACGATTTTCGGACTTTCCGGGGATAAGAGCAAACTTTATCTGATGACGGTCGACGGACGCCAGAAGGGTTACAGCGAGGGGATCAATACCGGAGAGGGCGCGCTGCTGATGAAATTTTTCGGCGCCGAGGATGCGATCAATATGGACGGCGGCGGTTCGACGACGCTGGCGGTCTACGATGCCGAAACCGATTCCAGCAAAGTGCTGAACCATCAGGAAGGCGGCTGGGAACGTCCGGTCGGCAACAACGTCGGCATTTATTATGCCGAAGAGCCGGCGATGACGGTGGAGGCGACCGTGGTGGCGGAGGAGACGAAGTAACGGTCGCCAGATGCGAGGTTTTTCAGCAATCGCCCGCCGGTGTCAACGGGCGAAGCAATCCTCTTGAAAGTACCGGAATGCCGCCGCTTCCGGTTGAATCAGGTCCGGGTATGACTTGGAACGAACGGCCCTTTCCGCCTCCGGCGCGGATTGGCCCGGCGGGCGGCGCGGACCGCGTTTTATACTTCGGAAGTGAAAACGGAAGCAGACCGGCTGCCGAGCGCGTTCAGTTGCCGGCGGCAGGCGAGACGATAGGCGTTGGGCGTGATTCCGAATGATTTTTTGAAGCTTTTGCAGAAGTGGAAAAGATCCGGATATCCAGCCAGCGGGGCGATCTCGCCGATCGGCCGGTCGCTGCGGATCAGCAGTTCCTGGGCGCGTTTCATCCTGATTTGTCTGACGTATGCCATCGGTGCCAGGCCGGTGGCATTTTTGAATACGTAGTGGAATCTGGTTTCGGACAGCGAGGCCAGGCGCGCCAGTTCCCGGCGGGAGATCGCCCGGCATAGATTGGCCTGGATATAACGCAGCACCCCATCCAGTTCCGACAATTCCCGCAGCCGGTTCTCAAGTTGCGGCTGCGGCGGCGAAATTGCCAGCAATTGCAGCAGCAGTTCGGCCGCCAGCTGCCAGCCGCGGGCGGCCCGGCTGAACCAGCCGGCGGCGGCGGCCGGGACGGCCAGATTGCGATGCAGCGTTTCGATCAGCCGCCCCAGTTGCCCGGCGGCTTCTCCGCCGACGTGAAACGGCACCTGAAAAAATTGCAGCAGATCGCACCCGTGGAAGAGATTGAATTGAATATGGGCGAAATGCAGGATGCCGGGTTCCGGCATTGCCACGGTGTGCGGAATGCCTCTGGGGACCAGCAGCGCTTCGCCCGGGGCGATTTTCAGCCGCCGGCCGTCGGAAAGGCGGCAGAAATAGTTGCCGCTGAGCGGGCAGACGATGACCAGGAAGGGGAAAAGCCGTTCGGGCAGTTCCGGATGGCAGACCGGTTGGAACGCGGCTCCGGCGTCATATTCCCAGTGCAGTGACTTCAGCAGTAAATCCGGCAGGTTCAGCATCGGTTCCATCGGGGGAATTCTTTCTGTTTTTTATAAGAACAGTATAAAAGTACAAAAATACAGTACGATATCCCATACCGTAAAATCGTTGTTTACGCTATACTATTACTACGGAATTACAAAAAGCAAAGCGGTTGACGGGAGGAAACCATGAATCTGTTCGGTAAATTTTTATTCGCAGCGGCGGCGATGCCGCTGGCGGTCGCCGCCGAAACGGCGCCGGAAAACTATCGGGGCGAACAATCGCTGATCGACTGCCGGTATCTGCCGTTCCGCCGGACGCCGGGAGTGCGGACGCATTATGAGGGCAGCATCGACAAACGCGGCGGCAACGCCGACTGGGACTGGCATCTTTACCAGGATGAGAACGGCGAGTGGGTGATTTTCGATGTTGACGGTCCCGGCTGTTTGTATAATTTTGTCCAGCACCGTTATCCGACCAGTCCGGAACCGGTGTTCCGCTTTTATTTCGACGGCGAAAAGGAACCGGCTTTCGTCATCAGGCAATCTGAATTCGGCAAAAAATTTCCTTTTGTGCCGCCGTTGGCCGATGTTTTTGTCGGTCCGGAAGACGGCGGCCGGGGACCGATCTGGGTGGTCCGTTCTTTTGTCCCGATGGCGTTTGCCCGCTCCTGCCGGATCACTTCTTCAGTCAAGCTGGAAGGCAATGACAAAGCGGCCGGCGGCGGTGGCTGGGGACATGTCATGTATCAAAGCTATCCGGATGCCGCTGGGGTGGCCACCTTTCGCGGTAGCGGGAAATGCGAGGCGGTCCTGGAGGCCTGGCGGCGATCGGCCGGGCCCTGGCGCGACGGAGATTGCGAAACGGTTACGGCCGCCGGCGAAGTACCCGGCCATGCCCGGCAGACCATTCTCGAACAGGCCGGGCCGGGAGCGATTGCCGCCATCGCGTTCCGCATTCCCGGCCTGACTCCGGCAATGCGTCATTCGCTGCGGGTGCGGCTTTATTGGGAGAACGAGCCGGAGCCGGCGGTTGATTTGCCGTTCGGGGCATTTTTCGGCAACGAACTGGGATATCACGATATCGAACTGCCTTTGCTGGGCTCGACGGTTGACGGCAGATTCTACAACCGGTTCCCGATGCCGTTCTGGCAATATGCCCGGCTGGATCTGGTCAATACCGCCGAGATGGCGGTTGCTTTTGAGGCTGAAGTGAAGATCGTGCCGCCGGCGGTATTCTCCTATCCGGCCGAACAGGCGATGCATTTCAGGGCATCGGCATATTATCCGGCGCAGACTCAGGTGCTGGGCGACGATTCGGTCATCGCCGTCGTCCGCGGTTCCGGCCATCTGGCGGCGGCGGTGGTCACCTGTCCCGGCGACGGATTCTGCGAAGGCGATGTCCGGGTCTATTTCGACGATTTCCGGACCCCGCAGATCGAAAGCGACGGCTCCGAAAGTTATGTCTGTTACGGCTGGGGATTCGTCGCGCCGCCGCAGCAGAATCCGGTCACCGCTTACGACGGCACCGGCAATGACCGCTGGAACATGGTTCGCCTGACCTTTCCGGATGCTTACTGTTTTCATACCAAACTGCGGTTCGGCATCGAGGACCGCTACGGCGCCAATACAACAGTCAGTACCCATTCCGGCGCATTGCTCTATTACGGGGAACACGAACCGGATATGGTCGAAACCGACGGTTTTGTGCCCGGCGACGGCAGCCATGCCTATCGCGTTGCCGACAGCGCCGAAACATTGGAGGTCACTTCTTCCTTCGAAGGGGATGCCTGGGATGTGCCGTTTACTTTTCGGGGGTTCGGAAATTTTGAGCGGAGCGAGTTCTGCGTCCGGGTTCTGCCGGGCAACCGCGGCGTGATCCTGCGCCGGGTGTCCGACCAGCGAACCGGCCGGCAGGCGGCGGAAATTTATGTGGACGGGGTGAAGGTGAAGGAACGCCTCTGGTATTTTGCCGACCGCAATCCGTTCTGCCGGTTGCTGGAGGATGAATTCGTCGTGCCGGCCGCTTATACGGCCGGCAAGGCGCAACTGAAAATTACCGTCCGTCCGGTCGACCGCGGTGCCGGCCGGAGTTGGAACGAGCTGGAATACCGCGTGTTTTCACTGCTTTAGCGATCGGCGCAATTTTACGCCAGCAGATAATTCCGCAGCCCGGCGACGGTCGAAAACAAGGCCAGCGGCTGCTGGCGCTGCAATTCCTGAATGTCGGCGGTGGTTGCCCAGGCGGCGGCCAGGGTTTCGACGCCGACTTCCCGGGCGGCCTGAATGTCGCTGGCGGAGTCGCCGACGTAAAGCGCTTCCTGCGGAGTCAAGGCCAATTCGGCCAGAACCGCCCGGATGCACTGCGGCTTGACCGGCCCGGCGGGACTGCCGGTCTGAATGCGGTCGAAACAATCGGCAATGCCGTAGTATTCCAGCGAAATCCGGCAGCTGGACGCTCCTTTGCCGGTGACCAGCGCCGTCAGTATCCCCCGCAGCCGCAACTCGTGCAGCAGCTCGACGATGCCGGGAAACGGGGCCGGGCACAGGCCGTGCAGCTCCCGGTAGGCTTTCAAATAAGCGGCGATGCCGCGCTCGCAGGCGTGCGGCGCCAACTGCCGGATCGTTCCTTCTTCGCTGGGGCCGAAGGTCGCAATGATTTCCTGATCGGAAACCGTCCGTCCGGCCAGCGGTTCGATCGCTTGCCGGAACCCGGCGATGCACAGTCTGAGCGTGTCGGCGATGGTCCCGTCGAAGTCGAATAAAATGCCTTTGATCATGAGGCGGTTTCCCTGCCGGTTGGAAGGTTGCGGTGTTTCAGGCAGAGCGATCCGAACGGCACCCCCGTCTCGGCGGCGATCACCGGACATT
This sequence comes from Victivallis sp. Marseille-Q1083, assembly GCF_903645315.1. NCBI lineage: Bacteria > Pseudomonadati > Lentisphaerota > Lentisphaeria > Victivallales > Victivallaceae > Victivallis > Victivallis sp. Marseille-Q1083. Next base: position 587,414 of record NZ_CAHJXL010000001.1, on the reverse strand, counting down.
TGATCCGCAGCAGGTAAAAGATCGGCCGGTCGTATTCGCCGAGTGATTCGAAGTTGCCCTGTCCTTTGGCGACAACCAGATCGGCGGCGCACATCGCCGCCAGAAAAGCCGGAGCGGAATCGGTGAGCGAGACGCCGGGAATGGCGTCGCCGGTATCGACGAACGGATAGGCGCCCAACCCGGAATCGGCCAGCTCGCGCGGAGTGATGTCGTTCAGGATCGGCCCGCCGCGCACGCCGAGGGTGATTTTATCGGCGAACCGCTCGATCAGCAGTTGGTCGAAAACCGCTTCGCCGCAGTTGTCCAGCAGGTAGAAGACGGTATGCGCCGCGCTCATCGCCGCTTCCAGTTCGTCGATCGCCGTTTGCTCCAGCGGCATATGCGGCACCGCGGCCATCGCCGCCTGAACGGTGTCCAGCGAAAAATTGGCGTCGGCGCCGTAGTCGATGATGTTGCCGCCGATGACCAGTTTGACGATGGCGCCGAATTGCGCTGCCGGCGGCAGCGCGTTGATCAACTCCCGGCAATGCGGCAGCAGGCGCAACGCCAGTTGAGTCGAATGATCCTTTTCGGTGCGGAACAGATCGGCGGTGCCGGAAATCCGGTGCAGGGCTTTGTGCAGCCGTCCGGCGTATTCCGGCGGCGTGGCGTTCCAGTCCAACTTGGCCGCTTCCTTCAGGATCGCTTCCGCATAACGCTCCCGCTCCCGGGGCTGAAACGACGGGTGTTCCGTCAGCCGGACCGCATGGCAGAGGACGCAGGACAAACAGCCGACTTTCAGCTTCATGGGCGTTGGCTCCAATGCTGCCGGACCAGCTCCGCCGTCGCGGTCAGCGCTTCGGGAATGCAGCGGGTGTCGGCCAGCACCGGCATGAAATTGGTGTCGCCGTTCCAGCGCGGCACGATGTGCAGATGCAGATGGTCGGCGACGCCGGCGCCGGCCGCTTTGCCGAGGTTGAAGCCGACGTTGAACGCTTCCGGTTTCAACAGCTCCTGCAGGACAGTCTTGGCCTCGACGCAGAGGTCCATCAGTTCGTAACGTTCCGCTTTTTCCAGTTCGGCGATATCGCCGACATGGCGGTAAGGCGCGACCAGCAGGTGGCCGGAATTGTACGGATAACGGTTCAGGATGGCGAAGGCGGTCTGACCGCGGTGGACGATCAATTCCTCTTCCGGCGATGCCGGATTGGGGTGACGGTTGTCGCAGAGAAAACAACGGTTTTCCTTCGGGCCGCGGATGAACGCGATGCGCCACGGCGCCCACAATGGACGGTTTTCAGTCATGGGAACTGGACTCCTCCGGGGTAAAAGGTTTGAGCAGAGCTTTTTTTCTGGCGAGAAAGAGGCCGAAACAGACCGCAAACGCCGCACCGGCCAGCAGATAGCAGCCGCCGATGAACCACGGTCCGAACCGGGTGTAAAAGGTCGGCGGCGGATTCAGCGGCACTTCGACGCTGAGCACCCCGCAGGCGCGGCCCCGTCGCACCGGATCGGCCTCGCCCGCCGCATCGCTGAACAAGCCGTCGCTGATTTTGCCGTTCGGCAGAATGATGCAGCTGGCGGAATTGTTGCCGCAGCGCGCCATCGGCAGCCCGGTCTCGACGGCCCGGAACACGGCGTTGGCCAGGTGCTGCTCCGGTTCGGAACTGGTCGGATACCAGGCGTCATTGGTGATGACCAGCAGCAGATTGGCGCCGAGTTCCGCTTCCCGGCGGGCGATATAGGGGAAAACGTCTTCGTAACAGATGCTCATGCCGAGTTTGATCTCCTCCCGCTGCGGCAGAGCCAGCGGCGAAAAATCGGTGCCGGCGGTCAGGTCGCGATTCATGTCGATGAGCCGGATCGCCCAGTCGGGCAGCCAGCGCCGGAACGGGACATATTCGCCGAACGGCACCGGATTGATTTTATCGTAACGGTCGACGATTTCGGGCGCGGTGTCCAGCAGCAGCGCCGTGTTGTACACCTCGATTTCGCCGCTATCCGGCCGTGGCCGATAGTCGACGCTGCCGAGCAGCATCGGTACCCGATAATCCAGAATCAGTTGCGCCACGCGCGCCCGGTAGCTTTCACACAGCGGGTGGGCGGCCATCAGCGGAAACGGCACGGCGGTTTCCGGCCAGATCAGCAGATCCGGCCGCAACGGCGCCACTTTGCGGGAGAGCTCCATATAGACGTCGAGCGCTTCCTGCGCTTCGGCATCGGAGGCGGAACGGCGCTGGGAGATGTCGCCCTGGAGCAGGCCGAGCCGCACCGTGGCGGTAGCGCCGTCCCGGGCCGCCCGGCTGCGGTCGAGCGCGACGCCGAAAAGCAGCGCGAGCATCAGCAGCACCAGCGCGGTCAGGAACGGCCACGGGCGCGGATAGCGGCCGGAACCGTACAGGCGCAGGCCGTTGCGGACAGCCAGCGCGATGGAGATGTTCAGGAAGACGATTAGAAAGGTGACGCCATAGGTGCCGGTGACCGAACAGATCTGGATCAGCGACAGATTTTGCCATTGGGTGGCGGACAAATAGTTCCACGGCAGCGGCCCGGAGCGCAAATGCTCGATGATGCAGTACAGCGCGCTGACCGCCACGGTGAAAAAGAGTTCGCGCCACGGCTGGTTGCGGGCGAATTTCCTGACCGCTTCCGCGCCGGCCAGTTGGATGTCGAGCGGGATCAGCAGCCAGCGGTGGAGCACGGCGAAGCCGAGCGCCCACACCGCCAGATACAGCCCGAGAACCGGCGCCATCAGGTACGGCAGCACCGGATTGATTTCCCGCAGCCAGTAGAACGAGGGAAACGCCCAGCCCAGCCCGTAGCAGAAGCCGCCGGCCAGCGCCGGCAGCTTGGCGCGTCCGAGCAGCAGATAGCCGGGCAGGATCAGCGCGACGAAGGCGACGGCATGCCAGTTCAACGGCGGCAGCGCGGTGCTCATCAGCCAGCCGGAACCGAACATCAGCAGCAGATAACCGAAAAATCGACGCTTGGACAACAGGTATTTTTCATTCGGAACGCCGGCGTTTCCCGGCGTTGCCACTACGGGGTCAGTTTCCATTGTTTCTCCGGAAAAACCGGCAATATCGGCCGGAAAATCAAGTTTATTCATTGCATTGTGCACTGTTTTGTGTTAATTTAACCCTGTTTTACGCAATGTAAAATCAAAAATGGCAATCAACTTAGTATGAATGGTTAAAAATGAATAATTCGGAATGTCTGGAATTTGACCATCTGGTAATCGGCAGCGGCGTGGCCGGACTGTCGGCGGCGTTGCATTTGGCCAACGCCGGGTATCAGGTGGCCGTCTTGTCCAAACGCACCGTAGATGAGGGGAACACCAAATATGCGCAGGGCGGCATCGCTTGCGTCACCGATATCCAGGATACGTTCGACGAGCATGTCCAGGATACGCTGATTGCCGGCGCGCGGCTGTGCAAGGAAGCGGTCGTGCGCCAAATTGTCGAGGCGGGGCCGGCGGCGATTCGGGAGCTGATTGAAGACGGCATTCATTTCACCACCCGCGGTGAACTGGGCATGACCGAAGAGCCCGGCGAATATCACCTCGGCCGCGAGGGCGGCCACCACAAGCGGCGGATTCTGCATGCCGGCGACATCACCGGCGCGGAGTTGGAAGAGACGTTGATTCGGACTTGCCGCCAGCATGCCAACATCACCTTTTTCGAATATCATATCGCCATCGATTTGATCGTTTCGCAGCGGATCGGCATTCCGGGCGACAATCACTGTTTCGGCGCCTATGTGCTGGATGTCAGGGGCAATACGGTCAAAACCTTCCGTTCCAACACGACGACGCTGGCCTGCGGCGGCGCCGGCAAGGTTTATCTGTACACCTGCAACCCGGATGTCGCCTGCGGCAGCGGCATTGCGATGGGCTATCGGGCCGGCGCGAAGATCGTCAATATGGAATTCATCCAGTTCCATCCGACTATCCTCTACAACCCGCAGATGCGTTCTTTCCTGATCAGTGAAGCGGTGCGCGGCGAGGGCGCGGTGCTCAAAGTGCGGGACACCGACGGCCGTTATGTCGAATTCATGCAGAAATACCATCCGATGAAGAGCCTGGCGCCGCGCGACGTCGTCGCCCGGGCGATCGACAACGAGATGAAGCGCCGCGGCGAAGAGTGCGTCTATCTCGATATCCGGCATGTGCCGGAGGAGAAATTGAAGCTGCGTTTTCCGAATATCTTTGAAAAATGCCTCGAATCCGGCATCAATATGTCCAAAGATCTGATTCCGGTGGTGCCGGCCGCCCATTTCGTTTGCGGCGGCGTCGAGACCGATGTCAACGGCTATACCGGGATTCACGGTCTGTACGCCGTCGGTGAATGCGCCTGTACCGGTTTGCACGGCGCCAACCGGCTGGCGAGCAACAGCCTGCTGGAGGGATTGGTGGTTTCGAAATTCGTTGCCGCCCACATTCAGCGGGCGCTGCCGTCGTTGAAGCGGGAACCGCAGGCGCTGCAGGTGCCGGTCTGGAGTTGCGGCAACGCGACCGATTCGGACGAGCAGGTGGTCATCGCCCACAACTGGGAGGAGATCCGCCGGTTCATGTGGGACTACGTCGGCATTTTCCGGACGACCAAGCGGCTGGAACGGGCCAAGGCGCGCATCAAGATGATCCGCAAGGAGATCGAGAAATATTACTGGGACTTCTACGTCACGCCGGACTTGCTGGAACTGCGCAACATCGCGACGGTGGCGGAGCTGATCATCGATTCGGCGCTGAGCCGCAAAGAGAGCCGCGGCCTGCATTACAATGCCGATTATCCGTTTCTCGACCCGGACTTGGACGGGGTGGATACGGTGCTGCAACGGAGTTTTCGTTATTATGATTAATCGGTTGGTCGTTGCTCCGCACATTTGCGAAATCGTCGCCAGGCTGCAGGCGGCCGGCTATGAAACCTATGTCGTCGGCGGCGCCATCCGCGATTTGCTGCTGGGGCGGACGCCGAAGGATTACGATGTTTCGACCGCGGCGACGCCGGAGGAGGTGCGCGCCGTGTTCGGCCGCCGTTCCGCCCGGATCATCGGCAAGCGGTTCAAATTGGTGCACCTGTCCTGCGGCAAGGAGATCATCGAGATCAGCACGTTCCGGCAGGCGCCGGACGGTACCCATCTGCCGCCGAAGCTGCGGCGGCGCCGGGAAGAGCTGCCGGAAAATATGATTCTGGACGACAATCAGTTCGGGACGGCCGAAGAGGATGCCTGGCGCCGGGATTTTTCGGTCAACGCGCTGTTTCTGGACCCGAACGGCCGGCAGTTGCTCGATCATACCGGCCTGGGAATTCAGGATATGGAAAATGGCGTGGTGCGCGCCATCGGCGACCCGAAGTTGCGGTTCGAAGAAGATCCGGTCCGGATGCTGCGGGCGTTGAAACTGGTCGGGCAGTACGGTTTTTCGCTGGAAAAACAGACCGAAGCGGCATTGGTGGCCTCGCTGCCGCTGATTCAGCATGCCGCCCAGTCGCGCTTGGCGCTGGAGCTGGAGAAGATCATGCGCTCCACTTACAGCGACCGGATTCTGACCGTGTTCCGCCGATACGGTTTTCTCAAATATTTTCTGCCGTTTTTTGCCGCCCGGTGGGATACGGTGGAGATGCAGTATGCGATGCGGCTGCTGCAGGAGCGCAATCTGCGGGTGGAACGCGGCTGTTATCGCAACAGTATTTCGATCGCGATGGCGACCCTGGTGCTTCCTTTTGTCGAATCGCGGTTGGGCGAAGCGGGTTGCGGCAAACTGTGGGAATCGAAACCGGGAGCGCCGGCGATCATCGGCAGCCTGCTGAATCAGGCCTTCGTGCCGCATGCGCTGGTCAAACGGGTGACTTTTTCGACCTGCCGGATTCTGCTTGCCCAGCCGGCGCTACGGTCCGGCAAATGGCAGACGGTCGCCCAGCAGCGCGGTTACGGCCATGCCAGGGAGATGATGCTGATCCAGAATGAGGTTTCCTGGCATTTGCCGGATTTGGAACGTTCCTTGATGGCCGACAGCGGCGTGACCGCCGGGAACGGCAAAACCCGGCGCCGCCGCCGGAAGAAAAAGCCCGCATCGGCCGGAGCGGAGCCGGCGCCGGCCGTTCAGCCGGAATCGGCGGAAGAGTGAGATTCCGGCGTTGCATCTCACCTCATGACGGATTATATTGCATGAAGGAATGAGGAGAGTATGGTTATGTCGTTGTTCAGAAAATTTGCCGGCATCGACCGGCGTTATGCCAGTTTCAAGCGTTATCTGGAGATTCTGGATGCGCTGGTGCGATTCGGCTTCGGCGATCTTCAGGCGCAGTTGAAATTCGGCCGCCGCAACAATCCGCGCGAACAGGCGCAAATCCAGCGCAGCGAGACCCGTCCGGTCCGGGTCCGGTTGCTGCTGGAAGCGCTGGGGCCGACTTTTATCAAGCTCGGACAAATTCTGTCCACCCGTCCGGATCTGGTGCCGGAGGAATACATCCGGGAACTGAGCAAGCTGCAGGAGAATGTGCCCGGTTTCGCTTACGAGCGGGTCCGGTTGATCATCGAAAAAGAGTTCGACTGCGAAATAGAGCAGCTCTTTGCGGAGTTCGAGCCGGAACCGTTTGCGGCGGCGTCGATCGGCCAGGTGCACCGGGCTAAATTGCCGGACGGCAAACTGGTGGTGGTCAAAGTTCAGCGCCCCGGCATCACCCGCAAAATCGACATCGATCTGACGATCATGCGCAGCCTGGCGGAACACCTGGAACGGATCAGTCCGGAAATCGCCCTGATGCGGCCGCAGGAGATCATCGAGGAATTTTCCCATGTCCTGCGCCTGGAATTGGATTATCTGGTGGAATCCGCCCACGCCAAGCGTTTCGCGCAGGAGATGAGCAAGCAGCCCGGCGTTTATGTGCCGGTCATTTACGACCATCTGTCGACGCACCGGGTGCTGACGATGGAGCGGCTGCTCGGCGTTCCGGCCACCGACCTGATGAAGGATCAGGCCCGCCGCCGGGAGTTCGACCTCAAACTGCTGGCCCACAACGGGGCGATGGCCATTTTCGAGCAGATTTTCACCTATGGCTTTTTTCATGCCGACCCGCATCCCGGCAATATTTTCATCCTGCCGGGCAATGTGATCGGCTTCATCGATTTCGGTATGATGGGGCGGGTCTCCGAGCATGAACGCTACTGTTTCATCCGGGCGATCGGCTTCATCCTCAATCAGGATTACGAATCGCTGGCCAGGGCGGTTCTGACCCTGACGGTCGGCAACAGCCAGCCGGATATGATCAAACTGGAACGGGATGTCGCCGACCTGGTCGAGGCCAATATCTATCTGTCGATGGAGAAGTTGAGTCTGGCCCGGGTGCTGGAGGAATTGATGCACGTGATGAATGCGCATCACCTGGCGTTGCGCCCCAATCTTTATATCATGATCAAAGCGGTGATCACCATCGAGTCGCTGGCAAAGAGCTTCGATCCGGACTTGCAGATCATCGAACTGCTCAAGCCGTTCATGCGGCGGCAGAAACTGCGGCAATTCGATCCGCGGCGTTATCTGATGAAATTTCTCGATTCCTGGGATGACATGGCGCAGGCGGCGATTGAACTGCCCGGCACGGTCGGGGAGGTGTTGAAACAGACTTCCGAAGGCAAATTGAAGGTCCGCATGGAACACAGCGGGCTGAATCCGCTGATCGACGCGATGAATTCCTTCAGCAACCGGCTGTCCTTCGCCATCGTGCTGGCCTCGTTGATCGTCGGTTCTTCGCTGATCGTCCTGTCGAGGCTGCCGCCGCGCTGGCACGGCGTGCCGATCATCGGTCTGGCCGGTTTTCTGTTGTCCGGGGTTCTCGGTTTCATCCTGGTGTTCAAATCGATGCACCGGGATCGTTCGTCGAAGTGAGCCGGTGCCGGCTGCCGGAATCGCGAAGCGGTAGCCGGGAATTTCGATCGTATCCGAATTGTTTTCATTCCGGAAACCTTCAGAGGCGCCTCGTTGTTTCATGGTTTGTGGTTTGACCGCTGGTGCGGACCTGATAAGCGGCATTCCGGTCCGGGAGAGCGGCAAGAGGAATATTGCGGGAGAGTTTTGTAATGACGGAAAAGGGCGGCATCCCGCAGGAGGAGGAAGAGGAATTATATGAAGTTGGGAAACGTTGCCTTTTCCCGAGAGAGAGGAGAAAACTTCACTTCATACGGGAATGCCGCAAGGAAACTTTGCTTCTACCGAGGCGGAAGCAAGAGAGAAGGGAACACCTACTGCGACACTCGTAATAGGTAAAAGAAGGTGACTGATAGGCGAAACAGGGATAAAAAAAGTGAGCGCTTCTCAATCATATATCAATAAGGCACTTCGCTTGCCTCGGAAAAATATGAAAGAAAAACGCCCATAAATCTTTTTGACATGCGGGCGAGTCTTTCAGTCAGGTTTTTTTCCAAAAAAATTGCGAAGTTTTCTATCGATAACCTTCCTGAAAGCCCACCGTATGGACTTCCGAAACCGATTCGATTTTTAGAAAATAAAATTTACTTGGTCTGGGATATCGCCTCATCATTTCATTTACTATTCATAGTATAGAATGGATTTTTTAATAAGTCAATGGCGGAATGAAATTTTTATCGGAATTATCAGTTGCGGTTAAAATTATCCGACTCTACAGCTTCACGTTTTCAGCCGACTGGAGCCGCCGGCAACAGTTGCTAATTTGTTGTTGGTTTGCATTCAGGTGCGGACACTCGTTGCGCGTAAGAGTTTCGGACGAATAATCCGGGCCGGAGCCGCAAAATTCCGAAAAAACGGCATTTCACAGGAGGAGGGACTATATGGAAACGAAAAAATATTCACGCGTTATGGTACTTAACATATTCGCAGGGGACTTCTGTTCATTATGACCATCGATGCAATCGTGTAAATACGCTCCGGTTCAGAAAAAACGTTCTCCTCAAAATAGAGATCCTTTATTGCCCGCCGTCGTACAATTCCGATGCCGAATCATTGTGAAAAGTTCTTCCGCAGTTGGAAATTCATCGTTCTCCGTCGCGATTGTCAGAACCGTTTCCATGCCGTTTTCATGCCAATGACTGATAATCTCTTCAGCCCACTGTTTGCTTTTTTCTCCGGAAACAGCCAGAACATTCAATGATTTTTCTCCGGAAATCGGCGACAATGTCGGACACGCTGCCATTGCTGGTTCCGGGGAATAACAAACCGCCTGTGCGTTCCAGCCGTTTTCGGAAAATGGCCGCAAATATTTGCGGATGACTTCCCGGTCAGCCGGCATGACAAAATATATATTGCCCTTTGCTTCTCCGCGCGGTACCGTCCGCCAGCCGGAATCGACCTGAGTGATCATATAAGGCCTGGAATAAAATTTTACCGCGCCCCGGACCATAATTCCACCGGCGACAAAGATCGCAAACAGCAGCGGAACAATAAAATCATATTTTCGCCATGGCAGTTTGGCCGCTGAAATCTTCCCGAGCAGGATCGCCGCCAGCGATATCGGCAGCCAGAATATCTCCGGAAAACGGTAACAGGTGGAAAAGAGCGAACCGACGATGTAAGCGAACAACGCCGCAAGCAAATATGGCAGCCAGATTTGCCTCTGCTGTTTCCAGATGCGATATCCCTGCCGGAAAAGCGCCGTGATGACAACGACGATAACGAAGAAAACCACAATGCCATACGATGCGGCGATGGTCAAGCCGTCTCCGATCAAAGAGCCGTAGGTTTCATCCAGCGAAAGCGGTTGATAAAAAGTTGTATACTGAATTCCCGGGTTGGGAACCGGTCCCGTTCCGCCAAGCCAATGCTCAAAGATGACGCCGCACCCGCCATCCCAGAGCCATAAACGGTTGCGAATCGAATGATCCGCCGGATTTCCTATCGATCCGGCGCGAGCCGGACCGTGGTCGGTAAGCAATAGCACAGTAACAAATAATACCGGAAACAGCCAGGCGATCCGGCGTTTTCCCAACCCGGCCGCAACAGTCAAAGCGGTCATGACGGCGACATACCCGCCCCGTGAATAGGTTACGGCCAGGCAAATGAAGTGAAATAAAATCAGAGGAACGAATCCCCAGGCCGTCACTCGCCAAAAGTATTTTTTATTTTCATGCAGTTGGAGGAACAGACCGGTCAGCAATACCGCTGTTACAGACAGAAATACGGCACACACATTCGGAGAAGAGAACCAAAGTTGCAATCGTGGATTTTCCGCGTACTGGTACAACATGATTACACTTTGCCGCGCAAACGCAGCCGGTATGCCAGCAATAAAAGCCCGATTCCCAATACTGCCAGTGCTGGTGAAACATAATTTATCCGGATTCCATGAGCGAGGTTGGAAAACCATCTTTTGATGGAAAAGCGGTTGGCCATTGCGAGACGTTCTTTTTCCACCAAGGAAATAAAATCTCTGGGATTGTTCAATTCATCCGCAGTGGATACCCCGGTTACCTCGAAATCTTTCTCGCTCAGCGGCGTAGCAGTATCAAGTTTGGTGAATTCGAATGAAAATATTTTTTTGTTACTGGAGTTTCGGTGTTCCCTGGAGCGGATCAGCAAAGTTTCCTTGTCAAATTTTATAATCCGCGTCACCGCCCAACCCTTCATCATCATTTTGCCATACTGCCTGAATAAATCATCGCTCAAACCGGATATTTCCTGAAATAATTTTGGCTCACTGGGAATTTTAACAGTGACTTCCCAACACGCTTTTTGGTAAAATTTACTGCTGCTTAATGAAAAGGCGGCGTTGGCCATTTCCAGTTCGGAAAGCCCGGCGTGAGTTGATTCCGGCAGTCCAAGACAATCAATCGATCGTAATTTTTTTCCCACAACGTCGCTTACGCCGAATTTTCCTTGCCGGTTCTCAATATATTGTATGCCGGTTCCGGATATATCCAGCCGCCGGAATACGAAGCCGTCGTCGGTGTACCTGTAATAGATAATTTTTCGTTGGGAATTTACGCCGGGAATGTCGTTTCCCGTTCCTGGAATATAATCAAATTCGGCAATGAAATTCGCACTGCGGCTGGCCTCCAACGCGGCTTCAAATATTTCTTTGGCCTCATCCGAAGCAATTACCCGATTCGTAGCTGAACCGACAAGCAGTACACAACATAACATTCCGTACCTTAATCTCTTCATAATATTCCCCGGCTCCGGCCCGACAGGTCTCTTGATTTTTTCAGTTCTCTACTTTTTCGATTCCACTCCGCGCAGAACCGTTTCCCGGTTCAGTCCTTTGAGCCGGCTCCTTCTCCGGCTTTCTGATGATAGCCAGGCTCCAGTTGTTTCCTTGTTCGATTTCCAGATCCCTCTCGCCGGAATACAGGATATTTTTAACTTCCCGGTGTTCGCCTCTGATCAGAACATTGAAGTTGTACACACCGGACAACTGCTCCGTAAAAACTTGATCACCAGCTTCTCCAATGATTATTTGCGTATCCGGATTGTCAATGGTACTTTCCCGTTGGACGGTGACGACGAAATCTTTCCCGGTTAATGTCAGTCCGTTAACCAGCATAACATTGACTTCACTGTTGTCATATCTGAAAACCAGCAATGGAGTGCCAAGCTTTTCCGAATCGCTACAAGAAACTGAAAATATTATTATTCCAGTCATTAACAGCAATATTTTTTTCATCTGTCAACTCGATTTTAGATTATCTCCTGGCGCAGTATCCGAATCTCCCTGCCATTGGGAGGATTCAGATACTGCAGATAATTTATTCGGTATGGGAAGAGCAATTGGGGGAAGCTCCCGAGTCAAAGTAATTTGGACTTCCCATACTTATAACCACATCTCCTGAATCGTTTTTAGAAACCGTAAACATCACCGATACGGATACGAATTGAGAACCATTTCCTGTGCCATTGTGGGGATCTCCGGTCAAAATTTCCGCAACAATGTAATAAGGCGGACACCTCAATACTATATTGTTACCAACATCGCTATCATAAACTGAATAACTTGTTTGTAATCGTGCTGTTTGAGGATTCTTACACTTACCAGTTGCCTCAGCAAATGCCCGCCATTGTTCCGCGTTCACACTAAACAACATGCAGGAAAATGCAACTGTCACCAATATTTTCTTTTTCAACATGGCATTCCCTTTCTTTTTGCTTAAGTTGTTTTTTTATAAAAAAATTACCAACGAACGCTTACTCAAAGAATACCATATTATAAAATTATTATTTATACTACCCCAAGAATACAGAACAACAAATGCACCAACTGATAAAACACGTTATATACTATATAATCTTCAAAATAAAAAAACTAAATTATAATCTATAAGAAACTAAAAAATATCTTATATATTTAAAGTATAGCAAATTATTGAACAAAAGTCAATCCCTGTTTTATAAAAAAATCCATTTTTTTATAAAAACTCTATTGTTCTGTCATATAAACTCTGTCATTTGAAATTCTGAGACTCCACGGAGGAAGTGCGGGTTTGAGGGCAAACGCCGGAATTTCCGGCGTTTCTTGGAATTAGTTTCGCACATTGGAGCTGTGTGCCCAGCGGACTATTTTTAGAATTGGCATTACCCGCCGGATCGCGTTTGCTTTTTATGGTAATTCATTCAGCCAGCGGTGCAATGTCCGACGGCTGATGCCCAGCTTCTCCGCCGCTTTGGTCCGATCGCCGCCGCATTCTTCCAGGGCCTTGAACAGCAGCGCTTTTTTATTGCTGCCGAGGTCCAGTTGTGAAGCCGGCAGCAGTGGCGTTTCACTTTGGTTTTGACGGATGTTGGCCGGAATATTGCTCAAATCCAGTTCTTCGCCCCGGGACAGCACAACCATGCGTTCCATACAGTTGCGTAATTCCCGGATATTGCCCGGCCAGGAATATTGCTGCAGGGCTTGCAGCGCGCTTTCGCTGATGGTGTGGATGGATTTGCCGTTATCGCTGGCGAATTCGTCGAGAAAACGTTTGGCCAGCAACGGGATATCCTCGCGGCGTTCCCGCAGCGGCGGCATTTTGAGGTTGACGACGTCAAGCCGGTAGAAGAGATCTTCCCGGAAAGCGCCTTCCGTTACCATTTTGGTCAAATCACGGTTGGTTGCGGAGATGATCCGGGCGTCGCAGTGCAGTTCCTCCACGCCGCCGACCCGTTCGAAAGTCCGATTTTCCAGAATTCGCAGCAGCTTGACTTGAACCTGCGGTTCGATTTCGCCGATTTCATCGAGGAAGAGCGTACCGCCGTTGGCCAGTTCGAAACGGCCTTTTTTCTGTTCGATGGCGCCGGTGAAAGCGCCGCGTTCGTGACCGAACAATTCGCTTTCCAGCAAGTTGGCCGGCAGCGCGGCGCAGTGCACCGTCACCAATGGCCCGGTCCGGCCGCTGAGGGCGTGAATGGCCTGGGCGACCACTTCTTTGCCGGTGCCGCTCTCACCGGTAATCAATACGGTGGAACGGGTCGGGGCGATCTGCTTGATCGTTTCGATGATTTCGTGCATGGCCGGAGAGTTGGCGACCAGCCGGCTGAAATCGAAACCTTTCTGCAATTTCTGACGCAAAGTATGGTTTTCGGCTTTCAGTTGCCTGGCTTCCATCGCCCGGCCGATGACGATATCGAGCCGGTCCAGGTTGACCGGCTTGGTGACGAAGTCGAACGCGCCGCGCTTGACGGCGGCGACCGCGTTTTCAATGGACCCGTAAGCGGAAAAGACGATACAGCCCGGCGCCGGCTCTTTGGTCAGCGCCGCGTCCAGGACGCTCATGCCGTCGGCGCCGGGCATCCGCAGATCGGTCAGCACCAGGTCGAAGTTCTGGTGCTGCAGCAGATGAATGGCGGTGACGCCGTCTTCCGCCAGCGTCACGTCGAAACGGCCGCGCAGGTAGCGCGCCAGCGCCTCCCGGGTGTTGCGTTCGTCGTCCGCTAGCAGAAGGCGCGGCAATTCCGGTTTGTTGACGATGCTCATCGGGTATCCTTTCCGCTGGCGGCATGCTGCCACATTTCAGCCAGATAGTCGATATCTTCAACCGTGGCATCCGAGATTTCCAGGACGAAATAGGCGACCCGGTATTGCCGGCAGGCGGCGACGATGCGCGGCAGGTCCATCTCGTTGGGCGTGCGCAGCGGCAGGTGGCCGTCCCACCAGAGTGTCCTGGGCGTGTGGCGCGGGTAACTCGATGCGTGCAGATGGACCATTTGCACCCGTTGTCCGGCCAGAAATTTTTCGATTTCACGGTGATAATCCAGTTCGAACAGTCCGGCGGTGCACCAGAGGTGGCTGGTGTCCAGGCAGACCGGGTGTTCGAGGAAATTGAGCTGGTCGGCCAGCAAATTGCCGGCGCCGAAAGTGGGAAAATCGTTTTCGACGCAGAAAGTCAAATCGGGATAACGCTGCCGAAGCTCGGCCAGGCGTTCTTTGAGGCGCTGCTGTCGCAAACGGTATTCGGGCAGTGCAAAGAAATTGCCGCAGTGGCAATCGCTCCCGTCGAACGACAACTCCGGCCGGAAGGCGCGCTGCATGCACTCCATATAACTCCTGCCCCGGCCAAAGGCCGGTATCGGTTTGTCGGTCATGATGAAGGCGTGAAAAACCGCCATCGTTGCTTGGCAGTCGCGCATTCGTTCGGCGTTGTCCTGCAGTTCTTCCCAGGCGGTGGAAGCGTCGGCCGCCGCCAGGTTGATATTCCACGGATTGCCGACCGGCGCATGGAAGCTCAACGGCGTCTGCAGCGAACGGGCCAGCTTCACTTCCGCGTCGTCTGCCGAGTTGTGCAACTGCATGCCCAGTTCAAAACCGTAACGCGCTGCGGCTTGCTGCATGGCGGTGAAATTCGCCCGTGCGTCCGCCGTTTTCCGGTTGCGGAATATGGCTGAAGTGATGTCGATTCTGACTTTCATTGGATCTCCTCCGCCGTTTTGGCGGCCGCCAGCGCATTCAAAGTCGGCGTTTCACCGCCGGTCAACCGGCGCTGCAGCCGCATCTGACGGCCGTGCCGCGGAAATTTCACCACCACCGCCGTCCCCTGGCCGGGGCTGGAATCGATCGAAAGCTCGGCGCCGTGCTCCCGCAGAATCCGTTCGATGATCATCATGCCGATGCCGCGGCCGCCCGGCTTGAACGATTGGAACGGTTCGAAAATCCGGTTCATTTCGGAAGCGGAAATTCCCCTGCCGCTGTCGATGAATTCCAGAATCAGAAAATCGTCGTTGTAATCCGCCTTGATTTCCAGCGCGCCGCCTTCCGGCATCGCCTGGATGGCATTTTTCAGAATGTTGTAAAAGGCCTGTTTCAATTGGGCGCCGTCGCCGGAAATGTTCGGCATCGTCTCCGGAAAATCACAGTTGACAGCGATGCGGCGCAGTTCGATTTCCTGGTGCATGAAGGTCAGCGTTTCCAGCAGCACCTGGCGGATGTCGACGATCTGCAGTTGCGGATTGCCGGGCCGGATGGCGTGCAGAAACTGATTGATGATGTTGTCGAGGCGCTCCACCTCGCTTTTACAGGCGTTGACCATTGCCAGCGCGTCGTTGTTGTCGTCGCGCAATTCCCGGCTGAGCAGTTGCAGATTCAGATAAAGACTGTTCAGCGGATTGCCGATCTCATGGGCGACGCCGGCGGCCAGCAGCGAAATCGCCTGGGCGGTTTCCTGCTGCAGCTCCTCTTCGGTGCGGCGGCGCGATTCCGTGACGTCGCGCAGAATGACGGTGGCGAAGTCGCCGGTCTCATGCGGCACCAGGTAAAATTGCAGAAAGCGCTGCCGGGGATAGACGATCTCCACCTCCTGCCGGGCCACCCGGGTCCACTCCTCTTCATCGAGCTGCAGAATGCGCCGCCAGTCGACGCTGCGCAGCAGTTGCGACAGCTTGATGCGGCGAAGGTCGTCCGGCAAGCCGAGGATTTCACGGGCAGCTTTGTTGAAATATTTGATGCGCAGCCGGCGGTCGACGACGAGAATGCCCTCCTGAACTGCGTTGAAAACAGTTTCAAAAAAACCGCGTTCGCGCGACAGCCGCAGAATATAGGCCTGCAGACTGTTGGAATCGATCGCGTCGATCCGTTCGATAAACCGGTCGAGAAAACTTTTCTTATGATTTTCCATTTTTTTCATCATGATTGCTGGATTGATAACCTGGGACAATTTGTCACAGTTTGGGATTTTTTCAAGTGCCGAAAGAAAAATACCGCACCGCTCCCTGAAAGGGAATTGGCGGCGTTTATTTATGCAAATTATTTTATTTGAATGAATTGCATGAATTGTGGTTGACGGATTCTCCTGCGCTTGGAAGAACGCTGGCGACAACCACCGGCGGCAAGCAACCAGGAAAGGAATCGTATGCAGTATGAGTAATGTCAAACCTTCTCCGCCGGAATCTCCGGCCGCCGGCGGCGGAATGGAACCGGAAGAATTGGGCCGGATCAACCAGGCGTTGACCGAACAGGTGCGAGCGCTGACCGAACGGCTGGAAACGCTGGAAAATCGTGACTTGCCGGCCCATGAACTGGAAAAACGTTCGCTGACCGGCCAGTTGGAAACGGCGCGCCGGGAACTGCGGACCGTCGCCGAAGAGCGCGACGCCGCCCGGCAGCAGGTGGAAACGTTGCAGCGGCGGCGGCAGGTGGAACAACTGGCCGGTCAGCACCGGTTCAGCGATGCCGCTTATCTGGATTATCTGCTGGCGCAGTCGTCGGTGGCGCTGGAGGATGAGACGCAGGTGGCGGCCTTCATGTCCGAGCTGGCCAGGCGTTCGCCCAAATTGTTCAAATTGGATTTGAAGGCCGGTTCCGGCACGGTTCCGGCGCCGCCGACCGGCGTGGAAGCGGCGGCCGGCGATCTGGTCACGCTGATCAGCCGGGCGCCGGAATACCGTTAGCAGTCAATCGATCGTTGATCAAAAACAAAGGAATATCCTCAAAATGACTCTCTACAGTTACAGTTTTCAAAACAGGAAGCGCGATCTTGCCGATATCCTGTCGACCGTCGTCAAGGACGAGCCGCGTTTCATCTCCAATTTCAAACCGGTCGAGCCGGCTTCCCGGCGCAAGCACGAATGGCTGGAAGACCAGATCACCGGCCGGGCATTGACGGCGACGGCGGTTGCCTCGCTGGTGGTCACCGCTTCCGCCGCCGATGTGGCCAAAGTGAAAGCCGGTACCCTGCTGGTGATCAAAAACGATTCGGCGTTGTTCCGGGTGGCCGCCGTCAATTCGGCCACGACTTTCACCTTGTCGCTGGAAGCGGCCAACGGTTCGGCCAAAACGACGCCGGCGGCGGACGATGTGTTGAATATCGTTTCCACGCCGATGGCCGAAGGCAGCCAGAACGGCGACGGCGAGGAGAACTACCGGACGCTGGCGACCAACTGGAATGCGACGCAGATATTCCGCAAGGATATCGTCCTGACCGGTTCGGCGCTGGCGGTCAACCTCTATGGCAACGTCGACAACCAGTTGAACCGGCAGACGGCGTTTGCGCTCGGCGAACTGGCCCGGGATTTGAACCGGGTGGCGCTGTTCGGCCGCCGGCTGGAGGCGACGGCGGCGGTACGCGGCGAGATCGGCGGTCTGTATTACTTCGGCACCCTGAGCGGCAATTTGAACATCGCCGCCGCCGGCGCCCGGCTGGACAGCTTCCTGGTCAACGACGCCGCCCAGATGATTCTGGCCGAAGGCGGCGATCCGATGCAGATTCTCTGTTCGCCGGGACAGGCGCGCGTCCTGTCCAACGAGTACAAGAACCAGTTGCAGATCATTCGTGCCGATGACCGGCGCGGCGCTTATGTCGCGGTGATCGTCAACGAGATCAACGGCCGCGGCATGACGATCATGGCCGATCCGGACATGCCGGATACCGACGCCTGGGTGTTCGATCCGGCCGGTTTCGGGCTGGCGAACCTGAAAGGGCGCGCCATCAGCGACGAGGATGCCACGCCGAAAGGATTCGACGGCATCAAACGGATGGCGCTCGGCGAACTGACCTTCGAATTCAAGAACCTGGCGCAGCGGGTTTGCCGGATTCACGGCCTGCAGGGCAGCGCCGCCGCACTGACGGCGATCAAGAACGGCGGCAGTGCGACGGAGTAATGCCGTCGGGGCAGCAGTGTCAAAACGATAAAACGGCCCGGTGATTCGGGACGGATAAGGAGGAAAAACGATGGTTTTCAGCGTCAGTGAGGCGGAAGAATATTTTCAACTGCATTTGAAGTACGAAATCTGGCAGGCTCTGCCGGAGGCGAAAAAAATGGCGGCGTTGAACATGGCCGAACAGGATGTCGCCGCTTATCTGGATCAGTATGAAGTCGACGCTTCCGAACAGTTTCAGTATGCGGCGGTATTCGAACAGGCGATCTTTCTGGTCGAGAATTATGACCGGCTTGCGTCCGGCCAGTTGATCGTCGCCGAAAAGGTCGACGGCGTCGGCAGCCGGAGCTATCAGCATATCGCCAGCCGGCCGCTGCACATTGCGCCGCGGGCTTTGCTGCTGCTGGAGCGGGTGAATGACTTCTGCCGTTTGAGCCGCGGATGAGAAGTGAAACTTGTCCGCCGTCATCACGGGTTGCCCCGCCGGACCGGTTGCGGTCCGGCGGGGCGTTTCTTTGAATCGCAATGGTTTACAGCAAATGAAAACGAAACGATGAAAAAATTACGGAAAATTGTGCCGGCCGAAGCGCTCTTCATGGACTGTCCGCTGGGCCGGGTGAACGGGTTGACCCTGGCATTTCAGCCGCTGTCGATTCTGGTGACGCCGGACGGGAAGGGGCGATGGCTGGAAACTTCCGGCATGATCCTGACGCTGTTCGTCGACCGGCCGCACCGGTGGCTGGTGAACGCGCTGGCAACGGACGCCCTGCCGGAACGGTTGCGGCAGGCTTCGGATTGTTCCGGCGCCCTGGAGTTGCGTCCGGAGGGAGCAAATTATTGCTGTATTTTTCCGGCCGGCCGCTGGCTGCCGGAGATCGGCTGCTGCCGGACGGCGGAAAAGAGGCTGTACCGGTTGGCGTTTGAATTGGAGACCGGTTCCGGCGGCGGTTATTTACGGGTCGGAGAGGTAGGGGCCGGCGGGAAGGGCGCATTTTGATATTTTAATATCCGGGTCCGATTGAAAAAAGTGCCGGCGGTGGTATATTGGTAAGATTTATTTTCCGAGAGAAATCCCGATTGGAAATTTGCCCATCAAACAAAATAAGGAGCAGTCATGGAATTCACTTCTGAAGTGGACAAGATGGTATGCGTGGCCAAAGGACCGAATCACGGCCCGGCCCCGATTCCGCAGGAAGGCGCCTGGACGAAGGCCAAAGAGATCAAAGACATTTCCGGTTTGACCCACGGCGTCGGCTGGTGTGCCCCGCAGCAGGGCGCCTGCAAACTGACGCTCAACGTCAAGAACGGCATCATTCAGGAAGCGCTGGTCGAGACCATCGGCTGCACCGGGATGACCCATTCGGCGGCGATGGCGGCGGAAATCCTGCCGGGCAAGACGATTCTTGAAGCGTTGAATACCGACCTGGTCTGCGACGCGATCAATGTGGCGATGCGTGAACTGTTTCTGCAGATTGTTTACGGCCGTACCCAGACGGCATTTTCCGAGGGCGGCCTGCCGATCGGCGCCGGCCTGGAAGATCTCGGCAAGGGATTGCGCAGCGTGACCGGCACGATGTTCGGCACCAGCGCCAAGGGCGTGCGTTACCTGGAAATGGCCGAAGGCTACGTGACGGAAATGGCCCTGGATGCCGACGATCAGGTGATCGGTTATAAATTCGTCAAGGTCGGCCCGATGCTCGAGAACATCAACAAGGGCATGGATGCCGGCGAAGCGCTGGCCAAAGCCACCGGAACTTACGGCCGTTTCGCCGAAGGGGTTAAATACATCAACCCGCGCCACCAGTAATCTTGGTTTAACAGTTTTAGGAGTCATCTGAATCATGGCACTTTTCGAAGGATATGAAAGACGCATTGCGCAAATCAACGCGCTGCTCAAAGAATACGGCATCGAATCGCTCGAAGCCGCCGACCGGCTCTGCAAGGACAAAGGCGTCGATGTCGCCGCCATCGTCAAGGGCGTTCAGCCGATCTGTTTTGAAAACGCCTGCTGGGCCTATACGCTCGGCGCGGCGGTCGCGATCAAAAAAGGCCAGAAAGCCGCCAGCGAGGTCGCCGAAACCCTCGGCGAAGGCCTGCAGGCTTTCTGTATTCCCGGTTCGGTAGCCGACGACCGTAAAGTCGGTCTGGGCCACGGCAACCTGGCGGCGATGCTGCTGCGCGAAGAGACGCAATGCTTTGCTTTCTGTGCCGGCCACGAATCGTTTGCCGCCGCCGAAGGCGCCATCGGTCTGGCCCGCAGCGCCAACAAGGCGCGCAAGACGCCGTTGAAAGTCATTCTGAACGGGCTGGGCAAAGACGCGGCGATGATCATCTCCCGCATCAACGGTTTCACTTACGTCCAGACGCAGTTCGATTATGCGACCGGTAAATTGAATATCGTCGCCGAAACGCCGTACTCCAGCGGCGAACGCGCCAAAGTGCGCTGCTACGGCGCCGACGATGTCCGCGAGGGCGTCAAGATCATGCACCAGGAAGATGTCGACGTCGCCATCACCGGCAACTCGACCAATCCGACCCGTTTCCAGCATCCGGTCATGGCGACCTATAAGAAAGAGTGCTGGGAAAAAGGCAAGAAATTCTTCTCCGTCGCTTCCGGCGGCGGCACCGGCCGGACGCTGCATCCGGACAACATGGCGGCCGGTCCGGCTTCCTACGGCATGACCGATACGATGGGCCGCATGCACTCCGATGCGCAATTCGCCGGTTCTTCTTCGGTTCCGGCCCACGTGGAAATGATGGGCCTGATCGGGATGGGCAACAATCCGATGGTCGGCGCTTCGGTGGCCGTCGCGGTGGCGGTGTCCCAGGCCATGCAGCAATAACCGTTTGCGGCTGTTCTTTTGCCCTTCCGGCGCACTGCGTCGGAGGGGATTTTTTTTGAAACTGTTATTGGCTGAATGTGTGATTAAAAAATCTTTTAATAAACATAATTTGTTTATTTTTGTGTTTTTTGTGTTGTTAATGTGATCAATAAAACTTAAAATATCAACTTTTGTTTAAAATTTCTTAATCATTTTATGGTCAATCGTTTGCCGGAAAGCCGGCAATTTCCTTTTCAAATAAAGTTGAAAAGTCCGACCTCCGGTCTGCGTCGGAGGAATTTCCGGTATCTGCTTGCCGGGTAAGCGGATGAATTGCTTTATAAAAAGTTGGCACGAAAGCCGCTCCATTGATAAGGTGAAGTCCAGCAGGGAAGCGACTCGAAGAGGAATGCGTAATGGAGGAGCAGTCGATTCCCGGCCGGATGAATCGTTCGATGCCGCGAAGAGGAGGCCGCAGGGCGTCGGAATCGGACGAGTGTTTGGAATGCGATGCTGCCGGAAGAGGAGCCGGTGCGGAGCATTCCGGCGATGGGGAAAGCGTTGATGGAGGAGAACGACGTTTTTTCCTGCGGAAATTGCCCGCTTGCCGGAAGAGGAGCCGGCGGACGGGCAAGGATACCGGGAGACGTTGGCCGGTGAAGAGGAGAGCGAGGAGAACCGGAGCGGACGCGTCCCGGAATGCCGGTCGCCGAAAGGGGCAGGCCGGCGGGAAGAATCGACGGCAGCGAAAGCTGACCGTCGATTATTTTTTTGCAATTTATCAAAAACAATGATTTGAAATTTGAATTTTGTCTTTTTCTGAATTATACTGTAAAGTTGGGTCTTCGCGTTGCCGGAATGCAAGTTTTTACCATCAGGAGGACGGGACAAATGACTTATAATTTAGTGATACATATCAATGAAGATGATCTGGATAAATTGCAGACCGGATTGAACTATATCAAAAATTACCGGGCGGTGATCGCCAATGAGAACGTGCAGGTGGCGATGCTGGTCAACGGGCCGGCGGTGAAGTTCTTCCGCCGCGACAATACCGACCTGGCCGAAGCGGTCAAGGCGGTATCCCGGCCGAATGTGGTGGTCAAACTTTGCCGCCGCGCGATGAAAAAGGCCAATTTGTCCGAGCACGATTTGATCGGCGGCTGCGAAGTCGTGCCGACCGGCATCGTCGAACTGGTCAAGCTGCAGGCCAGCGGATTTTCTTACGTCAAGCCATGATTTTGCGGCCTCCGGGCCCGGGCGGAACCGCTTGCCGCCGCAGATGGCGGCCCGTCTTTCGTTCGTCCGTCGGCCGTTTCAGATTTTTATTTATTTGAAAATCATTACAGTTCATGATATATTAACAGATCATGCAAAATGGCTTCCGCGACATTGAAGCCGCAAAATTGTCTGCCGTGCGTAAGCGGCGTGTTGTCAATACAATTCGAAATTAAGATCTGGTCATGAACGAAAAAAATCTTGAAGATCTCCTGGTGGCGGCTGCCGAAGACAGTTCCGTCAAAGTGCTTGAAAATCTGTTGCAGGCCTTGCGGGCGGTAGGTGATCTGTCCGCGGCGGATACGGTGGAAAAGGTCGATTTTCTGCTGGAAAGCTGGGAAGATCATCTGGATGCGGCTCAGGCGGCCTTCTGCCTGGAGTTGTTCGGACTGAATATTCCCGACAGCGCGGTGCACCGCCGGGCGTTAAGCGCGGCGCTCAAGACGCTGCTGCCGCCGTATTTGAACAAGAGCGGGTTTCTGCGGGCGCTCGGCTTGCGGGATCAGGCGGTGCCGGTCCGCGACGTCATCCGCCGCTTTCACAATCTGCTGCAATTGAAAAACAATCTGATCGTTTTCATCCCGGAAAATTCGCGCTGGTGCATCATCAACAACATCGACGCGTTGAACGGTTCGGTGGCGGTCAGCAGCATCGGCGGCACCGGGGCCACTTCGGCGATTCCGCTGCAGAATTTGCTGAACGATGCCCGGTTGTTCCTGCCGGGGCCGGAAATTCTCAAAATCGCCGACGGCAACCGCAAACCCTCTTTCAGCGGCCAGGACTACCGCAACATCGTTGCCGCCAAGGCGCTGACCAGGCTTTCGCCGGAGGATGTCCGCAAGATGGCGCTGGCGACTTTTACACCGCAGGCAATGAGTTCCGAAGAGTTTAAAAACTGGTATGAGTCCGCCAAGCCGGCGGCCGGCGGCAGCGCGGAGCGCCGTTCCTGCGAGGGGCGCAGCCTGAAGGAAATGGGAATCATTCTGGCGCAGGAGCTCGCCGCGCCGAAGCCGCCGGCCATCGAAGCGGATGATCTGGCCCATTTCAAGCAATTTTTTGATAATTTGCGGCCGGCGATCATCACGCGTGAAGTCGATTTGCTGGCCGATGTGCTGGTGAAGCTGGCGGACCGGCTGGACAAGGAACAGTTGCGCCAGGTGCTGTCCTCGCTGCCGGCGAAGACCATCTTCTGGCCGGCCGATCCGTTGACTGCGCCGCTGGAGCAATTCGCCATTTTCGGCGATCTGAACGTCAAAATGCTGACCAAACTGTTCGAAGTCGGCCTGGCCATCCTGCCGGAAGAGTATCTGGCGCGTTGCGCGGTGCGGCTGCCGCTGCGCAGTTTGAACGTCCTGTGCGAGCAGCTCAGCGACGCGGCGCTGCAGGAAGTGTTCAAGACGCCGGGGGCCGGTTCCGGCTCCGATCTGCTGTTGTGGGTCTGGAAGAATCGCAAGAAGCGCAGCGCGCCGTTTCTCGGCCTGGTCAATATCCAAACCGTGATCCGGGCTTTGAACCAAGGCAAGCTGCCGAAAGCCTGGGGCGCGGCGCAGCGCGATTTGAAGACCCAGCTGCTCGATAAAGCCGATTTTCAGCAGCAGTTGGTCGATGAGGCCGACGGCAATGTCAAAGTGATTACCGGCGCCTTGCAGGGGGCTTTGTTCTTCTCGCCGGGCGAACGCCAGAGCATGCTGGTCAAATTCGCCCGGCTGTCCAAGGATATCCTCAAACACCTCGAAAGCGGCGTCGGCCAGAAGATGCTGGCGGCGGACAAGAAGGAAGAGAAAAGCAGCCAGAACGAGATGCTCTATACGTCGTTGCGCTCCCATCAGCGGCTGCTGCAGGAATTGGACGACATCATCAACATTCACATGCCGGAAAACCGGGAATCGCTGAAGGCGGCCCGGGCGCATGGTGACTTCCGGGAAAATTCCGAATTCGACGCCGCCAAGGAGCGGCGCAATTTTCTCTCCCGCCGCCGTACCGAATTGGAACGGGATCTGTCGCGGGTGCAGGGCGTCAATTTCCGCAATGTCACCGTCGAGGACATCGCCGTCATCGGCTGTACGGTGACGCTGCAATTCCCGGACGGCGGCGAGGAGAAATATTATCTGCTCGGCGCCTGGGACGGCGATCCGGACAAACACTATCTTTCCTATAAAACCCGTCTGGGTGAGGCCATTTACGGTCACGATGCCGGCAGCAAATTGCATCTGCCCGGCGACCGGGAATGTCGGCTGCTCAAAGTGGAACCGCTGCCGGAAGAAGTTCTGGCGGAAATGGAATAACGCGCGGGAAAATCTGATCGTCCCGGAAAGTTTTTTGTGCCGGTTGCCTCGGCTTCCGGCGGACAGGGGCCTCTGGCTGGAAAAGCGTTCCATGCCAAAGGCCCGTCAATTGAAATAATTATTCGGTATATGGCGCCGGTAGAGTTTTGCCGTAGCCCTGGACATTCTCGGTCTGCAGCGTTTGCCGGGGCGGAGCCGGAAAACAGGCTTCCCGGCTCCAGGAACCACGCCATGAAGTCCACCAGGCCGCCTCGGCCGGAACCTCCCGGAGCGGGATCGGCTTTCCCGCCGATTTCAGGATCGCCGGTTCGGCATAGAGGTCGTAGAGCCGCAGCCGGCGTCCTCCGTCCAGCCATTGCGCCCAGGGACCCGGATTCCAGGCTTGGCGCGCAAAATCCTTCAAGTGCAGGAAATTCGCTTCATCCGGTGCGTTCCAGCAGGAAAGCTGGATGCCGCGGACCCGTTTGGCGCCGTAGCGGAGTTTGCGGTCGGCCAGGTACAATGCGCTTTCAACGATCGCCGCTTTGTTTTCCAGCGGCGCCACCAGGATGGAGTAGCCGTTTTTCAGCAGATCATCCGCGGTTTCGACCCCGCCCCAGACGTCGATCAAATAATCCGCCGGATCGATATGGTCGCGCACGTCATAGAGATAAAACGGTCCGTTGTAATTTTGACTCCACCCCGCATGGGTCGGCGTGAAATTGTCACTCCAGGCGATCAGCGGGTGATTGACTCCATGTGCCCGGGCGACCGTTTTGAAACTTTCCAGCAGGCCGGCGAACAGTGCGCCCGGCGTCTGGTTCTTTTCACGCATCGCTTTCAGGTCCCGGCCGTCCCGGCCGACGCCGACGATCTCATCCTGATTGATGTGCACCCACTCCGGCCGGATTACTTCGATCATCTGAGCCAGCGCCTGCTGGGCCCGGGCGATGGCATGGGATTCCGAAATGCAGGTGGCGAAGTGTTCGTTCTGCTGTCCCCGTTGTCGATACAGATAGTTATAGCTGACCAAAACCGTCGCTCCGTCCGGAATCCGGCCGTCGGCCAGTCGCCGTATGCCGGTCGGCCATTTGAGCGTCAGACTGTTGCCGGGCAGCGAAAAATCATTCGAGCCCCGCACGAACCGGTAATCGCTTTCGATTTCGTAATCTTCGCCGCGGCGATAGGTAATGCTGCCGTCGGCGCTGCGTACCAGGAAAGGATTGTCGCCGCCGGTCAGGGCCAGAGTCGGCCGGGTTCCGTCAGGCAACCGGGCAAAACCGAACCCGTTGTCATCGCCGGAACGCACATAATAGCCGTCGGCATGTCCCCTTAATTTTACCTCATCGGTTCCGGTAAGGACGTAAGGTTCGCTGTCGGCCCACCGGGCGGCGGCCCACTGTATCCCTTCCTCGACCGGCTGCAGGTTGCGGAAATTCACCCCCATCGGGATCGGCATGATCTGCCATTGGCGGCAGAGCGCGGCCAATTGCTCCCAGTAGGCCCGGCGTGCCGGTTGGTCAAGCTCGAACCAGTCGCGCCGCACATCGAAGGCGAAGGCGTTGATGCGGTGCCTGGCCAATAGGGGCAGCCATTTCCGATAATAAGCCAGCGGATCTTCCGGATGGTTCCAGGTCAGAAGCTGATGGACGATGCGCAGCTCCTGCTCCGGGTAATCGAAAACCTGCGCACACGGAGTCGCGCCGCCGCCCAGCCGCAGCCGTTCCCCCAGCTCCTGGAGTCCGTAGAAGATTCCCCGCGCATCTCTGCCTAGGAGGTTCACCCCCTGCGGCGTGACGGTCAGGAGATAGCCTTCCGGCGGCAATTCCTCCGCCGGCTCGCGCCGCGCGGTTTCCTCCTCCCAGAGACCGACTCGGATTGCGCCGTTTTCTCCAAGTTCCGGAGACCACGTCTTCAAACCGTCCAGCAGCACTGCCGGCTCCAGCCCCAGGGCTGCCGCCTGGGGACTCAGCGTGATTCGGCAGCCGGGCGTTATCCGGAATTCTCCGGGTGTTGAATCACGCACTTCCCGCTGCGGGAAGGTCGTTTTTCCGGCGATATTCAAATGATAGCCGGACCGGATGAACGATTCCGGCAAGCGGATCGCGGTGATTTCGTGAATCTCCCAGGTGAGTTCGCCTTCTCCCTGAAAAAGCCAGGTGAACACCACCTCGCTCGCCTCCTGCGGCACCGTGATTGCGGTTTCCCGGAGCTTGGGGTAGGACCAGGGGAGCCGGTGAAGCGTCCACCAGTCGGGGCCGGATATTTCCTGCCCGGCGGCGTTCCGGAAAGCCAGATTGGTGATCGCCCCGGTCAATTGGTCCTCCACCTCGTGCGGGGAGGGCAGTGTTCCGTCCGGATTGTGGCCGGGCAGCGTCGCTGCGGTGATTGCCGGCGCGGCAGCGAAGCGGTCGCGCAGGCGCAATCGAAGCACCTCGCCGCCCTTGACCGGCAGGGCGGGCGAGGTCAATAATACCCGGCTCCGGGAAGAATCGCCCCGGTAGACGATACGCAGCACCCCGGCCGCCGGACATGACAATTCCAGCGAACCGGAAGAGATCACCCGGCTTGACCAGGCAGCCGGATCCAGGGAGACCGGTTCACGGCCGGTCCCCGTCAGTGCCGGCGCCGGTTTCACGCCGTTTTGCCGCAGAAAATCGGAATCCGCCGCAAAATAAGAAGTGTCCCGGCCATAAGGGGCGATTCCTTCGCTCAACCGGAAGAAGAGCGGCGTCCCGGGCTCACTCCATTGCGGTACGGCACTCCAGCCTTCAGGCGTGCGGCGGAGGATCGTCAACCCGCCGGAATTGCGCCGGCGCCACGGCTGCTGCGGCAGGGTAAGCTCGTCGGCCTCGACGATGCCGGAGGCCGGCAGCGCTTCGAAGCGGGCGGCGAGTTCAAGCGGCAGGCATTCGGCGGCGGCGCTCGAAAGAGCTGCCGCCAGGATGGTGAATACTATCAAGACATGATTCATTTTATCAATCCCAGTACGGATCATAATCCCAGTTGGAGATGTCGTTGCGGCCGTACAGCCAGTAACTGTAGCCATCTTCCCAGCCGATTTGTTCTCTGGTCTGGGACGCCGCGTGCCAGTCGCAGAAAAGCGTATTGCTTTTCAGGCTGTGCCGGTAAGCGATTTCGGTGGTTTCGGCATTGGCATAGGTGTAATCGTTTTTGCCGTCGTAAACCGCGTCGGTGAGGTAGCTGGCCTGGGTCGGGTTGCGAAAGTTGCTGAGCCGGCGCGAAGAGCCGTCCCGGTGTCCGATAAAGGCGTTCATCGCATAACTGTATTCTCCATAGAGGGGTTCGCTGTCGGCGGGGCAGCTGAAGAAGCCGGAGTCCCACTGCGTCGCGTAATCTTCCATCAAGGTTGTCCACGGCTTCGAGGTATCGCCGCCCTGCAGGGCCGGAAGGACCCGGTCGTCGTTATCCTGGGCGTAAAGGACGGTCGCAAGTCCCATCTGCTTGAGTTTGCTGATACATGAAATCTGATGTGCTTTGGCTCGCGCTTTGGACAGCGCCGGCAGCAGCATGCTGGCAAGTATGGCTATGATAGCGATAACAACCAGCAATTCTATCAATGTGAATGTTTGTTTCATCTGTTTCACCCGAATCCTTTCTTGTATTTTTTTAGGGTTGGTTGACGTTTGACTCTTCTGTTAACCTCCCGATCGACTCGCGTTCGACCAGGAATGACTTGACTTCACGATCGGTCAGGTCGGCTTCGCTGCCGGTGAGCCGGTTGGTGACCAGCCCGTCGACCAGTTCGACCAGAGCGGCGATGATGGCGTCGTTCCCGTGGCTGATGCTGGTCAGCCGGGGAGTGCTGCTCTGGCAATAGCCGGCATAATCGCCGAAGCCGATCACCGCGATATCCTCGGGCACCCGGAACTTGTTCTGCTTCAGCGCCTGGATCAGTTCGACCGCCCAGGGATCGTTGGCGGCGATGATGGCGTCCGGCTGACGATCCTTGACCACGGTTGCCATGATCCGTTCGACCACCGGCGCCGGGTCGGCTCCTTCCCAGCCGCACAGCTGGTAATCCTCCGCCGTCCAGCATAATTCAGGGCGCATCGGGTAACCTGCTTCGAGAATGCCGGCACAGTATCCGGCGAAGCGCCCCTTGGTCGCATCGCAGTTGATGTCGTTCAGGCACAGGGCGATGCGCTTGCGTCCCCGGGCCTTCAGCGCCCGCACCGCTTCAATTACTCCGGCGCCGTAATCGATGCGCACGCAGGGGGCGGCGCCGATGCCGCGCGGCGGATTCAGATAGACCACATTGGGGCAACGTTCCAGCTTGCGCGGCACGACATCCGGCATCCGCGCCGAAAAATGCCCGAGGCAGATAATTCCGGCGTGGTCGTAATCAATGATCCGGTCGAGAAAAATCTCCGCCTCGGCGGGATCCCCGTCCAGGTTGATGCGGGAAAATACGCAGCGGTAATGCAGCGCTTCCAGCGCGTCGTTGAGACCGGTGGCCAGATCCTGCTGGAATTGCGAATTCTCCTTGCGCAGCAGAATGCCGATGATATTATTCCGGCAGCCCCGCGGCCGTTCCACCGGCGTCCCGATGGGGTAATTGTTCTGCCGGGCGACCTGAAGAATCCGGCGTTTGGTGGGGCCCGGAATACGGTCGCTCAACGGCGCTTGGCGCAGCACCGCCGAAACGATCCCCTGGCTTACGCCGGTAAGTTCGGCGATCCGCTGCTGAGTCACTTTCTTTCTAATATTTGCCATTGATCATCCGTTTTTTTATCATTTCCTATAGTATAGCAAAATTTTTACGGAATGTCAATATTTTCAGGAAAGAAATTGTAATTATTTCTATTTTGAAAATATTATGTTTCCTCTGAGAAATGCGTCGATTTAACGGTTGTTTTTATATAACTTATTTTTAATTAATATAATATGTCGAACTTGCTGGTTGGCCGGTCGGTTCGGAAAGAGTAAAAATCTAATCATGTTTTGTGAAAAATATATTGTAAAATAAGAAATATTTCCTGATGGTGGACGGCGGCGGTCGATTGAAATCCCGAATAGATACACTTCATCATCAGGGCTGTCCGTCAATTCCGGAAATATCTGCGGCAGACGGCCCCTGGAGTGCGATGCCCGTGGAAAATTGGCCGGCGGCTTTCCTGCCCCGATGATTTCTTGCGTCAGCGGTTCTGGCGGTGCCAGGCGGCCAGCTTTTGAAACAGTTCGGCGGAAACGGCTTCCGCCTGGCCGTCGTCGGCCGGAACCCGGGCGACGAAAAGCAGCAGCAGCGGTTGTTCGGCAGAACCGATGCGGCCGAGGCGGGCCGCCAGTGTCGTGCCGTCGGCCTGGCGCAGTTGCGTGAAATATCCCGTCGCCGGCCAGGCGATTTCCGGCGTTTCGCCGTTCGGGTGGAGCGGACGCCACTCCCGGCGGACGGTCTTGACCGTGCCGTCCGCTTCGGTCCATTCCTGAATCAGATACAACGGCGGCAGCCAGCCGCCGTTGAGCTGCGGGCAATAGGCGCGCAGCAGTTGCAGCGAACTGACCGCGATGCCGCGGCCGTTGGCCAGCCGGGAACGCAGCGCCAGGTCCAGGTCGGTGAAATGTTCCAGCAAGCCGCCGCTGGCCGGCTGCAGGTCGGCGGTCGGAATTTCGGTCAGTCCCCGATTGGCCAGTTGTTCCAGCAGTTCACGGTTGCTGAAACGGTCCGCCAACAGCGCCAGGCCGGTGGCGGAACCGCCGGCCACCAGTTCCGCCGGGGTGCCGGCGGCCAGCCCGGCGTTTTCCCGCAAACCGGTACCGTCCAGAATCACTGCGGCCGGCCGGGTTTTCAAGTCGATTGTTTCGTCCGCGGCGACTTTGCCGCTGGCCAGCCAGTCGGCCAGCCACAACGGCGCCAGCAGTTCGCCCGGTTCCCAAACCGTTTCGGCGGCCAGGTTGCCGGTGACCGGAACCGTCCGGCGGTCGAGCAGATTGGTTGCCGGCCGCTGGGCCAGCGCGAGCATCCGGCCGTCGGTCGGATCGACGAGAATCAGTTGCAGCATCGACCAGCCCGGCCGGCCGGCCAGACGGGCCAGGTCGTTTTCACAGCGTTTCTGCCAGTCGAGATCGATGGTCAGCCGGATGCTCTGCCAATCGCCGTCGCACTGTTTTTCCACTCCGCTCAGGCCATAGAGTTGATCGCGTTCCCGCGACACCAGCCCCAGCACATTGCCCAGGTAATTCCCCTGCGGGTAAGTCCGGCTCTGCCACGGGCCGATCACCGCTGCCGGGAAAATACCGTTCCGCAGCAGTGCGCGCCGCAATTCCGGCAGCTTGTCAAGCGGTATGTCGGTAGCCAGCCGGAGATATTTTTCCGTTCCGTGGCGGGCCGTTTCGAGGCGTTGCCGCAAGGCTTGCGGCGACAGGCCGAAAAATTGCCGGCCGAGTTGCGCCAGTCGCTGCGGCGCGGTTGCGCCGGTCAGGCGTGAAGGGTCGATTCCGACGACGCCGGTCAATCCGCTGCCGGCCAGCGGCCGGTTGGCATGGTCGTAGATGGCCGTGCGGGAAACCGCCTGCCAGTCGGGTTCCCGGTTGCGGTCGAGGTGCGCCGCAAGGCCCAGCAGCAGCAACAGTGCCAGCGACGGCAGCAGCGTCAATGGCAACTGCGGCCACGGCCGGCAGCGGCGCGGCATCAGCCGGAAGAAAATTCCCAGCAGCAGCGCGTCGGCGATGAACCACGCCGGGCTGGTGACCAGCAGCGGCATGGCGGCGTCGAACAGCGGAAACAGTCCGACGAACCATAAAAAATTGATCAGGAACTGACTCGACAGGAAGGCGAAAATACCGACCGCCAGCAATGGGGCGACGGTGCCGCGACACTGCCGGAACCCCTGGAACAACTGCCAGAACAGCACGCCGGCGACCAGCAGGAACGCCAGCAGCGCCAGCCGCCCGTAACCGGCGATCAGCAGCGTCGGCCACAATTCGTTCCACCAGTACGGCAGTACTTCCTTCAGCGGGATGCCGTCGCAATCGGCGCTGCCGAGCCAGGCGGCCATCGAACGCAGCTCGGTGTTCATGTAATAAGCGATATTTTCCTGCTGCAACCGGCTGGACAGCAGCAGCCGCAGTTGCGTCCAGCGGGCCGGGTTGCTTTCGAGGAGCGTCCAGGCGGCGATGGTCAGGGCGATCAGCAGCAGCACCAGGGCGCCGTCCCGCCCGCCTTTGCCCGGATAAGAGGGACGCAGCAGCGTGGCGGCGCCGATCGCCGCCAGCGTGATTGCCGTCACCAGGCCCAGGCCGAATGTCCCGGCGGAAAAAACGCCGAAAACGACGAGCAGCGCCGCGGCGTACAACAACAGCAGCCGCGGATAACTGCCGTTGGCCAGTTTGCCGGCCAATACGGCGAACGCGATGACGAAACCGACGGCAATCAGGGCGGGAATGATCGCCTGCCACCAGCCGCTTGCCGGCTGCGTCAGGCGCCAGATTATCGCGGCGACCAGCGCGGCCCCGAACAGCGCGGCCGCCAGCCGGGTGGCCTGGCCGGCCAGTTGGCCGGGCCGGAAAAGGCAGGCCGAGGTCAGCAAACCGGCTCCGGCCGCCAGCGTGGTCAGGGTGAGCGCCGGTTGGCTGCTGCCGGCCGTCAGCCAGCCGGCCAGCGTCAGGGCGGCGGCCGGCAAGGCGAGCTGCAGGCGATTGGTATTACAAAACATCGCTGAATTCCTCCGGAAAAGTTGTCGGGAAAATCATCCCGGATTATCATCGCGGCGCCGCCGGCCGGTTCAGCCGGAAAAGCCGTCGTCCTCGTTCCATTCCCCGCCGTCTGCCGCCCGGGTCGCCAACTGGTCGCAGCGGGTGTTTTCCAGTTGGCCGGCATGGCCTTTCAGCCAGAGCAGCTCCAGGCGGTGCGGGGCGGCGGCCGCCAGGTAACGCTGCCACAAATCGACATTGACCACCGGTTGTTTGTCCGCTTTTTTCCAGCCGTTGCGCTGCCAGAATTGCAGCCAGTGTCTGGTGACGGCGTTGACCAGATAACGCGAATCGGAATAGAGCGTTACCGCACACGGCTCCTTCAGGCTTTCCAGGGCGACGACGGCGGCCAGCAGTTCCATGCGGTTGTTGGTCGTCCGCCGGAAACCGGCCGACAGCTCTTTGCGATGCCGGCCGTATTTCAGCACGACGCCGTAACCGCCCCGGCCGGGATTGCCGCGGCAGGCACCGTCGGTGTAGACCGTCACCTGCTTCCAATCTTTCATTCCGGCGGTCGTTCAGCGCGGCAGTTCGCCGCCCATCGCCTCGTACCAGGCTCTGGTCAGATGGCCGATGAAATCCCGTGCCGCGGCGTTGCTGGTGCACTCGTTGGTGAAAACCGCCAGCACGTAATCGCCGTCCGGCAGATAGAAGATGCCGACTTCGTGTTCCAGATTGTCCAGCCAGCCGGATTTGTGCGCCACCACCAGCTCTTCCGGCAGGAAACGCTTGAACGACTGGGTGTCCTTCTGGTTCTTCAGAATGCCGACCATGATGTCGCTGGCTTCCGGCGAGACCAGCTGCCGCCGGCCGAGCAGCACGAACAGCCTGCTCATGTCCGCCGCGCTGGTATAATTCTGCCGCCCGGCCTTGGCGGCGGCGAAATCGAGCATCTTGCGCTGCAACGCGGTCGCCTTCAGACCGAGCTCCGCCGCCAGCCGGTTGACCGGTTCGAATCCGACCAGGTCGATCAACACGTTGGTCGCGGTGTTGTCGCTGACAATGATCATCAACGTCACCAGGTCGCGCAACGTATATTCCCCGGCGTCCAGCAAGCCGATCTGGCTGTCCGCCAGTTTGGCGTCGTCCGGCACCGGCACGATGTCATCCAGCGACAGTTTGCCGGCTTCGACCTGGCGCATCACTTCGGCCATGATCAACACTTTAATCGTGCTGGCCGACGGCACCTGCCGGGCGGCGTCGCAGTCGAACTGCACCGTTCCGTCGTCGACCCGGGTGACCATCACGCTGACTTTGCCGGGCGCCCGGGCGATCTCCCCGGCCAATAGGTCGGGAATTTCCCCGTTCCCCGCGCCGGGCCACTCGATGCAGCCGGTCAATGCCGCCATCATCACCACTCCATTCAGCCAACCTGTCCATCGTTTCATCTTAACACTGTTCCTGTGACTTTCCGTTTGCCTGTCGATTCCTGTCAATATACCGTCGCTTTCCCGCTCTGTCAAGGCGCCGCCCAGGCCGATAAAACCGGAAAAAACTTGCATTTCAGGTTGCAAAAAGCCGGAAATTCCGGTCTATTATTCAATAAGATGAAAACGAATTATCACTTGACGCTGGATTTGCATGGCCGCCGCCGCGAGGAGGCGTTGCGCCTGGTCGGCAGCCAGCTTTATTCCGCCCGCAACCGGGGGCGTTCGCTGCTGGTGGTTCACGGCTGCGGCAACGGCGTTCTGCGCCAGGCGGTCCGGGAGCTGGCCGCCGGCTGCCCGCTGGTCCGGGAAATCTGGTTCGGCGAAGAGTACAACCTGCCGGGCGGCAGCGGCGTCACCGCCATTTTTCTGTAATGCGACGGATTCGTAATTCCGGTTTAAACTTGAAATGAGGACGCGAACGATGAGAGAAAGAGTCGAAGTCTGCCGTTTCGAAGATCGCGACGCGCTGTTTCAGAGTGCCGCCGGGCGCTTTGCCGATGCGGTGGCGCCGAAGCTGGAACGCGGCGAAATTTGCCGGGTCGCCGTTTCCGGCGGGTCGCTGCCGGACGGCTGGTTTGCGGCATTGAAGCGATTCGTCACGCCGGCCTGGCGGCGGATCGAGTGGTTCTGGGTCGACGAGCGCTGTGTGGCGCCGGATTCGCCGGACAATAATTTCGCCCGCGCTTGGCGGTATTTGCGCCTGCTTGAGCTGCCGGCCGCCAATTTCTACCGGATTGCGGCCGGGGAGCCGCTGGCGGCGGAGAGATACGCCCGGCTGCTGGCGCAGCGTTTCGAGTTGACGGAAAACGCGGTGCCGGTCTTTGATTTTATTCAGTTGGGCATGGGGCCGGATGGTCATTTCGCCTCGCTTTTTCCCGGGTCGCCGGCGTTGGAGGAGGATACGGCGTGGGTGCTGCAGGTGCCGCCGCCGGTGACCGCGCTGCCGGCCGTCGCCCGCGTCACTCTGACGCTGCCGGTGCTCAATCGCGGTGCGCGCCTGTTGTTCCTGATCGCCGGAGCGGAAAAATTGCGGAAGCTGGAGGAGACCCTGTCGCTTGAGCCTTCACCGGCCCGGCCGGTCAGTTTGCTGCGGCCGGAACACGCCGCAATTGAATTTCTGACTGCTTTGTGAGTCAAATCGCGGAATTGCAACTTGAAAAATGGTCCGATTGGCGTTTAATTTAGACAATACAATCATCTTGAGTAAATTGGTTTGGATACCCGAAGACGCTTATGAAAAAGAAAATTTTGCTGCTGCCGATTCTGATTGCCGTTGCCATTCTGACGCTGTTTACCGGATTGTTGTGGGTGAACAATATCTATTGCGCCATCCACAGCTACCAGGCGATGTTCCGCGGGGTCGACATCCTGCTGGAGCCGCCGAGCGGTTACCTCAAAGCGCTGGACTGGTCGACGCTGGACGTGTCGACCATCAGTACGTTCATCCCGTTTTTCGGCCTGCTGTGCACGCTGGTCGGTTGTCTGCGGCTCTACCGCGGCATCCGGCAGGTCAGCGATGATTTTCCGTTTTTCCAGAGTTACGACCGGGTCAACGTGTCGCTGGGGTTGATCGGTACGGTCTGGGGAATCATCATCATCGGCTTCTTTCCGGCGGACAAGATCAGCGTCGGCACGCTGATGCAGTGCCTTCACACGGCGCTTTTTTCCACATTGGTTGCCGTCGCCTGGGTGGCGGTGCTGCTGCCGATCTCCCTGCGGCCGCTGATGCTGAAGCTGGCGCAGTTGGCGATCGGCTCGCGCGGCACCGAGGCCGGCAGCCTGTTGGACCTGGTCGACCAGCTTGGCCATTCGGCCGCCGCGACCGGCAAGAAGTTCGAAGTCGGCGCCGAGCAGCTCAGCCGATTCAATTCGACGCTGGCCGATGCCGGCAATACCTTGAATGAATTTCCCAGCGGCTTGGATACGCTGCTGGACAAGATTCAACTGGTGCTGGGCAATCTCGATGAAATCGGCCGGCAGCAGAGCTCCATGTTGCAGACCAATACCGCTTTTCTTGAAAAACTCGGGCAGGAGCAGGAGTCGCAGTTGCGCCGCAGCACGGCGGCGGTGGAACGGCTGAACGTCATCCAGGAGGAATTTCAGGAACAGAACAACGCGTTGGTCAAGCAGTTGTCGGAGGCGCAGGAGCAATTGTTCCACAAATGCGTGGCGATCGTCGACAAGGTCAATGCCGGCCAGCAGTCGCTGTTCGAGCAGCTGGAGGGGCTGCAGAAGGAGAATGCCGCGCTCCGGACCAAAAACAAGGAGTTGACCACCCTCAACGATGCGCTGCACGAGGCGGCGAATTCCCAGAACAGTGAATCATAAGACCGGGTTGCCATGAAATATCGTCTTTCTTCCCATGCCAAACGCCAACTGTCGCAGATTGCCGGTTTGCGCAACAATTCCGATGCCGATATCGATGAGTTGCTCGGTTTGATGCTGCAGTTGTCGCTGGCGCTGATGATGATCTTCATGATCGGCTTCTGCCTGTTCCGGTTGAATACCAACCAGGTGATGCGGGCGGCCGAGGAGCAGCGGCAGGAGCAGTTGTTGACCGAGCAGCGGCAGCAGTTGATCATGGCGCTGGAGAAGACCGAGGATTTCTTTCTGACCCGTTACGGCTTGAAGGTGATGGCGGAAATCACGCCGGAGTCCAAGCTGGTCTATAACGGCGGCATGGTGATCGACAACGGCCAGCTCAGCGCGAATGCGGTGCTGCGCAATGCTTTCGTGCAGGGGGCTGCCAACGTTTATGCCGATTACTCCGACCGGAATGCCTTGCTGGAGCAGTGGCGGCAGCAGGTCGCTCAGATTTCCCAGCTCGATGTCGCCGCCCTGCAGTCCGGCAACCGGGAGTGGCTGTCCGCCCAGATGGACGGCAAGATCAACGCGGTGCTCGCCGCCTGCCGCGAAGTGCAGACCCAGGCGGCCGTTGCGGTACAGAATTATCTGGCCGACCATCCGGCGGAAGCGCGCAGCGACCGGGTCAAGAGTCTGCTCGATCAATATGTCCAGGCGCCGGAGGAGCAGCGCAAAATCCTGCTGACCGAACTGAACGGCGTCCTGAAACGTTATGCTTTCGAATATCTGAAAACGCAAACCCAATGTCCGATGCTGGAAGAATTGCCATGATCAGAATTGTTGTATGTTGTCTGTTGTTGTTGGGGGCTGTCCGGCTGCCGTGTTTCGGCGCGGAAGAGACGGCGTCGGCCGGCAGCCGGCTGGACCGGGAAACGGCGCTGTTGTCGGCGAAGCTGCTGCTCAGCCAATTGCAGGATACCGTCAGCCGGCAGGCGGCCGACGCCAATGCTTTTTATGAGACGATGAAACAGGACCCGGCCAAGTTCGTCTTTTTGAAGACCGCCCGCGAGCAGTTGCTGCAGCAGCACAATACCGCTTTGCAGAAGGCCTACCGGGATGAGGTGGATGCGCTGCTCGCCTCGATTACCGCCAGCCAGCCGGCCGGCAGTGCGGCGTTGTTCGATCCGGCGTTCGTCGACCAGGCCAAAGTCCTGCCGCCGGAGGCGGTTCAGAAGAATGTCGAACAGCAGTTCGAACCGGCGTTTCAGCAGGCGCGGCAGCGTCTGGCCGAAGAGCAGCGCGCCGGGTTGGTCAGCATGGTGTTTCCGAGCGAGTCCGAAGTCGATCAGTACAAGCAGGCCGATCTGGTCAAGCTGATGGAGCAGCGTTTGCTGGAGGCGGCCGGCAAGAATATTTTGGAGGAAAATCGTCCTTTCGTTCGCGATACGCTGGTTACGCCGCTGGTGGAGGACGCCCTGGCGCAACGGCAGTGGCAGAAGGATTTCATCAACGGAGCGGCATCCAGTGAGCCGACGACCGTCAACGAATTTCGCACCTATCTGGAGAAGGCGCTGGCGGCGGCGGTGGAGGAACGGCGGGAGGCGGAGCCCAACAGGAAATTCTATCAGTTGTTTCCGTCCCTGCTGCCGGGCGTCACCAGCCGGGCGCAGGCGTTGACGTTGGATAAATTTTTCAAGCACCTGACCGAGTATGTCCTGCCGTTACAACTCGAAGAAGTCAAGGAGGCGATGCAGTTCGCCCCGGACAATTTTAAAACCGATGAGAGCAGCCGGCAGACGCTTTACCAGCGTTTCCGCAGCCGGACGCTGGAGAATGCGATCAATCGTTATTGCAGTTTGCTCAGCGGGGCGCCGCATGCCGAGCTGGTCCATTTCCTGGAGGCGACGGTGCCGACCGCGCCGGCGGCGGATGAGATTCTGAACCAGTATTACGATGCCAATATTCAGCCGGCGGTCCGCGATTTGCGCAAGCAGATCATCGCCGATCAGTTCAAACTGTTCTTTCCCAATCTCCATAACAATACGTTCCGGCCGACGGAGCAGCAGTTGCTGGAATTCCGGCGGGAAGGGCCGGAAGCGACGCTTTACAATCTCAACGCATTTGATCTCGGCAACGGCATGGTCGATTTCAAGCGGCTGTTCGATGAGACGATCAAGCAGGCGCAGGATCAGATGCTGCAGTTGTTCACCCCCGCCGACACGGCGCTGACCACCCAGGACCGGTTGCTGGAGGACTCCTACAACCGCCTGAATCAGAAAGTGCTGGAGTTGCTGCCGAAACAGGACCCGCAGCAGCTCGGCAACGCCATCCAGGAGATTCTGAATGTGCCGTCGGCCGACCGGGTTTCCTCCAGCGACCGTTTTACCGAGAGTTTCCTGTACAACGCTTATGTTAAAATGCTGGAATCGGAATGGCAGAAAATCCGCCTGGCCACCTTGTGGCCGGATGCTGCCACCCGTCCGGCCGACGCGGCGACGCGCTACCACCAGTTGTTCGACGTGGTCAAGCAGGATATCGCTTTGAGAACGCAGGCGCTGCTTCGCGATTTGCGCGATCCGGACGCGGCCCGCGAGGCGGCCAACCCGAACGCCAACCAATTGACGGCGACCTACACGATCGATGTTTCCGGCCGGGATATCGTGGTCTCCGCCGGCTTGATGCCGTCCGGCGCCAAGCGTTTTTTCCGTTGCCCGGTGACCCGGGACTATCTGAAGCAGGAAGCGGACACCGTTTCGAAGGCGGCGGTCTGGCTCGGTAATCTGCTGCAGGACCTGCCGACCGACCGGGAGAGCAGGCTGCAGGTGGTCATCCAGGTGCGAAACGGCCGGATTTATTACCAGTTCATCGCCCGGCTGCGCAACAAGATCGAAGAGGTCATGCGCAAGCTGGACAATCCGATGCTGCGGCTTGAGATTCGCGACCAGCTCAACTGAGCCGGCGGGCCGGTTGCCGCGTTGATGGCGGTCGCGGCCATTCCGGCCGGCAGTATCGTTTTCAATCCTGTCATTGGTTCGTTTCCCTGGGCGATGATCGTAAGAAGTGCTCAATGATACCATTCCGGCGTGACGCCGAGTTTCCGGATCTTGTAGTGAAGAATGCGCGGGGTCGTGCCGAGGTGGCGCGCCGCCGCCGCCACGTTGCCGTGCCGCAGTTTCAGCGCCTCGACGATCAATTCCCGTTCGAAAGAGGCGACCATCGTCTGGAAATCGGCGTTGCTGCCGGTGGACAGCTTGGCGGTGCCGGTCGCCTGGCCGGTCTGCAGCGACGGCGGCAGGTGGTAACCGTGAATGACGTCGTGGTCGGCGGTCAACACGGCGCGTTCCATGCAGTTTTCCAGTTCCCGGACATTGCCGGGCCAGTGATAGGCCATCATCATGTTGATTGCCGGCGTGGAAATGCGTTTGATGGCTTTGCCGTGAATTTTGTTGTACTTGTCGAGAAAATAATCGGCCAGCAGCACGATGTCGGATCGCCGGTTCTGCAAATCGGGCAGATGGATCGGGAAAACGTTCAGCCGGTAATACAAGTCCTCCCGGAATTCGCCCCGTCCCATCAGCGCTTCCAGGTCCCGGCTGGTGGCGGCCAGAATCCGGACATCGACTTTGCGTTCTTCATTGCTGCCGACCCGCTGGAAAGTGCGCTCCTGGATGAAACGCAGCAGCTTGACCTGCATCGGTTGGCTCAGGTCGCCGATCTCATCCAGAAAAATAGTGCCGCCGTCGGCGGCTTCCACCCGCCCGGTCCGCCGGCTGACCGCACCGGTGAAGGCGCCTTTTTCATGGCCGAAGAGTTCGCTTTCGATCAGGTTCTCCGGCAGGGCGGCGCAGTTGACGACGACAAACGGCCGGTCGCGGCGGTTGCTGGCGCTCTGGATGGCCCGGGCGACCAGTTCTTTGCCGGTGCCGGAACTGCCGCGGATCATCACGGTGGCGTTGCTTTTCGCCACCTGGTGAATCATCGCATAGACGTTGCGCATCGCATTGCAGTTGCCGATGATGTTGTCCGGGCGCAGGCCTTTGTGGAGCTCCTGTTTCAACCGGCGGTTTTCCTCAAGCAATTTTTCCCGCTCCTCATGTTCCCGGAAGCTGACCGACACGGCGTCCGCCATGATGTTGGCG
This sequence comes from Victivallis sp. Marseille-Q1083, assembly GCF_903645315.1. Taxonomy (NCBI): domain Bacteria; kingdom Pseudomonadati; phylum Lentisphaerota; class Lentisphaeria; order Victivallales; family Victivallaceae; genus Victivallis; species Victivallis sp. Marseille-Q1083. Next base: position 547,456 of record NZ_CAHJXL010000001.1, on the reverse strand, counting down.
ACCGTTTCGAGCAGGTTGCAATCCTGTTCGAGATCGACGCCGACGGCTTTTTCCCGGTCGATGCTCAACGTGCCGATGACCTCTTCCTCGTGAATGATCGGCACGCAGATGAAGGCGGTGTGGCGGGCGTCGGCCCGCGCCTGGGTCCGGTCGAGAAATTCCGGCTCGCGGGAGATGTCCGGGATGATCTGCGGCTTGCCGGTTTGCGCCACTCGGCCGGTGATGCCTTCGCCGAGATGATAAATGCCGCGTTTCATCTCCGCTTCGCTCAGGCCGTGCGACGCTTCGATCGACAGGATGTCGCCCTGGCGCATGGTCAGCGTGCCGCGCTGCAGCCCCATTTCGCGGTACAGAATGTCCAGCACCTCCTTCAGCAGTTTGGAGACGTCTTTGTGATGGACCAGGACGTGGCTGATCTGATTGAGCACCGCGACGGCGGTATGCTGATTTCTGGCTCTGGTCGGAACCATGAAGCGCGTCAGGGTTTGAGCCTGGTTCTGATCGCTTCGGCGATCTCGGCGCGTTCGGCGTCGCTGGCATAGCTCAGCTGCCGCCAGTTCCAGCGGAAATTGTCTTCGGCGCCGCGCGGCACGACATGCAGGTGGACGTGCATGACCACCTGTCCGGCCGCCGCGCCGTCGGCCAGATGCAGATTGAAGGCGTCGTAATCCAACGCCCGCTTGAGGGCGATGCCGATGCGGCTGCCGACCCGGAACATTCGGCCGGCGGTCGCTTCCGGCACCGTCGAACTGCTCTGGTGGTGTTCTTTGGGAATGACCAGCACATGGCCGAGGTTGATCGGGCTGATGTCCAGAAACGCGTAGACGAGTTCATCTTCATAAATCTTGACGGACGGAATTTCTCCGGCAATGATTTTACAGAAAATACAGTTGCTGCTCATGATTGAATTCCTGTGTCGATATGTGAAAGTTTCCGTATCTCGGTCAATATACCGCTTGCGGACGGCGAACGCAAGCGGCGGAGCAGGCGGAAGATGAAAAAGTCGTCCGGAATCATTTGCCTTTTGAGGCAATATGGCATATATTACCGATTAATATTATAATCGTAAACGGTTGAAAAAGGCGCGGCGCCGATCCGACGGACGGGGCGCGATGCAATTCTTTTGGGAGAGTATTTCGATGAATGATGAAAACAAGCAACTGCTGATGGGACGCGATATCACGATAAGATGCCTGGAAAAGCACGGTGTCGAGGTAGTATTCGCCTATCCGGGCGGGCAGGCCATCGAATTGCATCAGGCGCTGCAGGATTCGACAATCCGGGTGATTCTGCCGCGGCATGAGCAGGGCGGCGCCTTTGCGGCGGACGGCTATGCGCGGGCGACCGGCAAAGTCGGCGTCTGCATGGCCACCAGCGGTCCGGGGGCGACGAATTTGTTGACCGGCATCGCCGACGCTTATATGGATTCCATCCCGGTGGTGATCATCACCGGGCAGGTGCCGGCTTCGCTGATCGGCAAGAATGCCTTTCAGGAGACCGACATCATCGGGATGACCCGGCCGATCGTCAAACACAGTTACCTGGTGTTGAAGGCGGCCGACCTGCCGCAGATCATCAGCGAGGCGTTTTATCTGGCCGCCAGCGGCCGGCCCGGCCCGGTGCTGATCGATATTCCGAAAAATGTCCAGCAGGAAAAATGCCTGATCGATCTGGACGCCGAAGCGAATATCCGCTCCTATGATCCGAAACGGCCGGTCAAAAGCGAGGATATCGCGACGCTGAAGGCGTTGATCGCGAAAGCCGAACGTCCCTGCCTCTACATCGGCGGCGGCATCATCACCGCCAATGCGGCCGAAGAACTGCGCAAGTTTGCCGAAGGCTACCATATTCCGGTGGCGACGACGCTGATGGGGCTCGGCGCCTTTCCGGACGAGCATCCGCTCAGCCTGCGGCTGCTCGGCATGCATGGCACCGTTTACGCCAACTATGCCGTCAATGAAGCGGATTTGCTGTTGACTTTCGGGGCGCGGTTCGATGACCGGGTCACTGGCAACCCGGCCAATTTTGCCGTCGACGCGACGATCGTTCACGTCGATATCGACGAATCGGAAATCAACAAGAACAAACCGGCCCGGTACGGCATCGTCGCCGATATCCGGGAGGTGCTGGTCGAATTGAACAAGGAGCCGCTGTATCGGGAATATGCCGCCTGGATGGCGCAGATCGCCGCCTGGAAGCGGCAGTTTCCGCTGCATTACAAAGTCAAACCGCACCGGGTGCAGCCGCAGTACGTCATCGAGACGCTGTACGAGCTGACCGGGGGGCGGGCGATCATCGTGCCGGGGGTCGGCCAGCATCAGATGTGGGCGGCGCAGTATTACAAATACAGTTTTCCGCGCCAGCACCTGACTTCCGGCGGTCTCGGTTCGATGGGCTTCGGTCTGCCGGCGGCGATGGGGGCCAAAGTGGCCCGGCCCGATCAGTTGGTCATCAACATCGACGGCGACGGCAGCTTTCAGATGAACATTCAGGAACTGGGGACGCTGCATGTCGAAAACATTGGCGTCAAGATGATTATCCTGAACAATCAGTATCTCGGCATGGTGGCGCAGTGGGAAGACCGTTTCTACGGCAGCCGCCGCGGCAACACGGTGCTGGGCAGCGAGCAGGACGAACGGCCCTATCCGGATTTCGTGACGATCGCCAGAGGATACAATATTCCGGGCCGCGAGGTTTACAGCCGCGAAGAGCTGATTCCGGCCCTTGAGGAAATGCTCGCTACCGACGGCCCGTTCCTGCTCGACGTCCATACCGGCTATGATGAACATGTATTGCCGATGATCCCGGCCGGCAAAGACTATCATTCGATCATCACCGAATGAGGCAGTTCGGCAGAGGGCAGTGAAAATGGCCGCCGGCTGTTTTACCTGTTCCGAGGAGGCGCTTGACCGGCTTTGCCGCCGGGATGAACGGTTCGGCAAACTGGTCGAACGCTATGGCATCCTGTCCCGCGAATTGACGCCGGAACCGTTCGCCGCGCTGGTCGGCGGCATCATCAGCCAGCAGATTTCCGGCAAGGCGGCCGAAACGGTCGGGCAGCGTTTCGCCGCGCTGGTCGGCGGGGTGAGGCCGGAGAACGTCGTCCGGGCCGATCGTGCGGCGATGCAGCAGTGCGGCATGTCGCACCGCAAGGTGGAATATATCTGCGCCGCCGCGCAGGCGGCGCTGGACGGCGCGGTGGATTTCGCCGCCCTGGAGCAGTTGGACGATGCTGAAATCATTCGCCGGCTTTCCGCTTTGAAAGGTGTCGGCGTCTGGACGGCGGAAATGATGCTGATTTTCACTTTTGCCCGGCCGGATGTGCTCAGTTTCCATGATTTCGGCATCCGGCGCGGCCTGATGCGGCTGCACCGGCTGGAACAGCTTGACCGGTCGGCCTTCGAAATATTCCGGCGGCGTTATACTCCTTACGGCACGACCGCTTCCTTGTACCTCTGGGCTTTGGCGGCCGATGGCGATAAAGGGCTCAAGTGAAGGCCGGTGCCGGACGATTGTTTCGCTTCCGATTGCCGCTTCGGCTCGACCGGGAAACGGGGACTCCCGGCTGTCGCGGCGCGGTGGCAGAAAAAAATTGAAGAAAAAAGTCAATTTTACGAAAAACTGCCTTGCATTTATTGGAATGAACGATATTATATCAAAATAGTTTATTTATTTTGATTGGGTTGAGTGTGATTTAATTTTTTTTATCTCTCCTGATCCTTCGGCCGTGTGGTTATCGGCGGGCGGATCTTTTCCGGGGAAACCCAGGCGGGGTTCTCTGGATTCCACTATTACTACCGTATGATTCAGTGATGCCCTCCTGTATTGCCGGCGAAGATTTTAGTGTGGTACCGATTATTATTTTGTAACGAGGGTTGGTTAGCAGGGCTGGGAAGCAGCCCGGAAAAGGTAGAAAATGAATATCTACGTCGGAAATATGGCCTATTCGACCACGGAAGAAACGCTGAAGAACACTTTCTCGGCTTATGGCGACGTCTCCAGCGTCCGTCTGGTCATGGATCGTGACAGCGGCCGCGCCAAAGGATTCGGTTTTGTCGAGATGGACAATGCCGGAGAAGCCCAGGCGGCGATCGAAGCGTTGAACGGCAGCAGCCTGGACAGCCGCACCATCGTCGTCAATGAAGCCCGGCCGCGGGAAGAGCGCCCGCCGCGTCAGGGTGGCGGCAGCCGCGGCGGTTTCGGCGGCGGACATCGTCGTTACTGACAGCGCTTACCGGCGGCAGCCGGGGTTGTGCTGAACACCGGATCGTGAATATCCGGATGGGAAATTCCTTTTCGTCAAGATAGGGCGGAAAGGAATTTTTTTTATTGGGATTTTACGATAGTTCCGTCACTTTTCCGGGGGGAGGGGTTTGAATGTTTCGCGGGATGGTGATATTTTATGGCCGGCGGAGAATGAGGTAAAGGCCAGATTTATTTTTAAGAATGCGATATCATGTCAGAAGAACAGCTCAATTTTGATTTTTTTGCGGAACTCTCCGAACCGGTTCCGGAACCGGCGCCGGTGAAGGAGAACGTTGACGGAGCCGATGAAATATCGGTGGAACCGGCGGCGTTGTCCGAAGCGGCAGCGAAAGCGGAGTCATCGCCGGAAACGGAACGCGGCGTCACTCCTTTCGTCCTGCGGCAGGCCGTGCTGGGATATCTGGCCGGCCAGCAGCCGACCGCAGTCGGGATCCGGGTGCCGACCCGGGTGAAAAAATTCCAGGTCAGCATGGCGGCCTGCTGGATTGCGCCGCAGAGCAAACAGAACCACATTGAGAAGGTGGTGGCGATCGATATTTTTGACCGGCGGGAACACTGTTTGCCGGATTGCGCGGAGCGGGAAGAATTGCTGGCGACGCTCAAGACGCTGAAATTGGAAAAATTGAAATTGGAGAAAGTCATTCGCGAGAACGAGCCGGAATTGAAGGATTCCGATGACCTTTTCGAAGAGTTTCAATCTTATGATTACAGTGCCAGCCGCAATACCGCCTATCACAAACTGCTCAAGCAAATCAGCCGTTTGCAGCATGTGATCTACAAGGGCAGCCGGATGGAGCTGATCCGGCAGGCGGCGGTGGCGGATTACCTTTATCTGGCGGTGCCGGCCGGCGAGTTGGCGCCGGAGGAATTGGCTGATGGCTGGGGGCTGCTGCATGTCTTTCCGGACCGTCAGGTGAAAGTGGTGAAAGTCGCTTCCCGCCAGCAGTGCAATGAGGAGGGGCGGCGCCACCTGGCGCTGAATATTGCGGCGACTTCTCTCAAAAGCGTGTTGTTCGCCAACGGGGTGGCGGTCGACGAACACTTGCGCGTTTCGTTTCAGCCGCCGCCGCGGCGGCGGCGCAAGAGGTTATGAAGAAACTGTTTTTGAAGATCCGTTATCTGCTGGAATATCTGATCGTCATGCTTTTGTACGGCATGATCCGGTTGTTGCCGCACGGCGGGGTGAAAAGCCTTGCCGCCGGTCTGGGGCGGGTCATGTATGGCCTGCCGGCGGTGCGAAAAATTGTCGAAGCCAATATCCGGGTGGCGTTTCCGGAATGGCCGGCCGGCAAAGTGGAAGAGATCGGACGCCGCAGTATTTTCAATTTGCTGTATAATATGCTGGAATTCACCTGGATGGCCGGCAAACCGGCGCGAATCGAGCGTTGGACTTTATTGCTGCCGGAGGTGACCGAACGGTTGAAAGCGCACGTCGCCGCCGGCGAACGGATTATCTTTGTCAATCCCCACCTGGGCAGTTGGGAGGCTTCCGGGCTGATGGCGCCGTATTACGCCGGCGTCAAGATGGTGGCGATCGCCAAGCCGATGCGCAATCCTTATTTGAACCGCTTTCTCAATCACGGCAGCCGGGAGAGGGAGCAGGGCTTGAAGATCATTTTTTCCAAAGGGGCGATCAAGGAGTCGTTGAAGGCTTTGCGGCGGGGGTTGGGGGGTGGAACGCTGATCGACCAGAATACCCGGCTTCGCGACGGAGGAACTTTCGTCGACTTTTTCGGCCTGCCGGTGCCGAGCAGCAAAGCGCCGGCCAGTTTGATGCATTATTGCCGGGTCAATCGCCTTCCGGCGGTCATCGTTTACGGAACGTCGGTGCGGCTGGAAAATGGGGTGGTGACCGCCCATGCCGAATGGCTGTCCAAGCCGTTTGAAGCATATGCCGACGAAACGGAGCTGATTCAGGAATTGATGGATATTTCCGAATCTTATATCCGGCGGTTTCCGGATCAGTACCTCTGGTTCTATAAGCGCTTCCGCTATATTCCGCGGGACGCGTCGCCGGAATTGCAGGCCCGCTATCCGTTTTATGCGATGGTGGCGCCGGATAAATTCTACGCCAGGCCCAAAGATAAACAATAGCCAAACCGCTTCGCCGGACCCGGCGTACACCGGCGGTAAAATTAAATTGCCCGTCTGGAATCAAGACGCCAGCGCCGGGGATGGCGCCATACGCCGGGACGGGAAATGGCGTCCGCTGTTTTTTTGACGATTTATTTGAAACCCGCGGTTGTTTTGATTTTTTACTGATGTATATTCCTCGCCGAATTGTGTAGAAGAGCCGGTCGATTCAAAAACAACCAAGGAATTATCATCTTATGGCCAGAAGCAATTTCCGGACGCAATTGCGAACGTTTCGAATCCTGATTGTCGTATTGCTGTTGCTGATTCTCTCCGGCTTCGCGCTGGTGGTATTCTGTACGATGGAAGAGACGGTGGAAGGCCGCGGCGTGGTCGAAGGAATGCGGGAATACGAATTGAAATCTTCGGTGCAGAGCCGGATCAAACGCATTCACAAGAAAAACGGCGACCCGGTCAAAGCCGGTGAATTGCTGCTCGAACTGGAAGACCGGGATCTGCAGGGTGAAATCGAGATGCTGCGCAATGCGATCAGCGAATTGGAAGTCGAGATCGTCGTCAAAACCTGGTCGCTGGCGGTGCTGAAGCACGATCCGCTGCCGCCGGAGTACCGCTATACGACCATCACGCTGGAAGAGTGTCGCGAACGGGTGGAAAAGAGCAAGTTCGAACTGGAAACGTTCCGCGGCCTCTATGAAAAAGGGGTGATTTCGTTGATGGAGCTCCAGAAAAAGGAAATGGAGCATTTGAAGAACACCAGCGAATTGCAGAAACTGGAAACCGATTATGCCAAACTGCAGGACGGCCTGGCGGAAAAAATCATCGCCCAGGCTGAAAATGAGCTTGAATTGCTGAAATTGCGGCTCAAGGGGCGGCAGAGTGAATTGAAGATCAAGGAGGCCGCCGAGAACGAGTACCGTTTCCTGGCGCCGGAAGACGGCACGATTTCCTATATTCCGACCAAGCTGGGCAGTTACGTCGAACCGGGCGAGACGTTGATTTCGATGGCGGCGGCCGGCCCGAAAAAGTTCATCGCCTTCATCGACGAACAGCAGATTCACAAGGTGCGTGAAAATCAGGCGGTGCGGATTTCCAGCAGCCAGTACAACTATTTCGATTACGGTTATTTCAAAGGAAAAGTGTACCTGATCGAAGAGCTGCCGGAAACGCGCGGCGACCGCACTTATTACCGGGTGCGCATCCTGATCGAAGACGAACCGTACCCGTTGCGGCTGGGTTCGACCGGCGAAGCGGAAATCATCACCGGGCGCAACCGCATCATCCGCTTCCTGACCGGCTTTGATAAATAATCCGGGCATATCGAATCGTTTCGTCGGATAGCTGGAGGGACAAGGGAGACAGGCCGTTATCGCAATGATGACTGTTGTGATAAATTGCCGGCGCGTTCTTCCGGCTCCGGAATCGTTTTGGGGCCTTCGGCCGGAAATTTTCTATCATAAATTGAGCGAATTGCAAGCAAAACAAGCCGGCCGCCGGCGGAAAAGTTAAGTTTCCCCGATGTCGCGAGAAAAATGAAATCGTCTTATCGGGGTGACGGCCTGTCGCCGATTACGCGCTTTGCGGTTCCGCTGAGCTACTTTTTGAAGACGTCGATGATCGCTTTTTCCTGGCCGATGACGGTCAGCTGATCGCCTTTGGCCAGCTCGATATCCGGGTTCCAGACCGTTTCGATGTGCTTGCCCGGCTTTTTGATCAACAGGACGATGATGTTGAAACGGTTGCGCAAATCCAGCTCGCGGATCGTCTTGCCGTCCATCGAATCCGGCACGTTGACCTCGGCGATATAGGAGCCTTTGAATTCAAACATGTCGGTGATATTGGTCATCGACAGCCGTTTGGACAGCCGCTCCGCGACATCCTGATCCGGCTGAATGACCTCATCGGCGCCGAGCCGCAGCAGAATACGCTTCTGAATCGACGTATTGGTCTTGACGATGACTTTGCCGGCGCCTTCCTGCTTCAACAGCGTCAGCGCCAGGATCAGATCCTCGAAATGTGAGCTCATCGCGATGATCGTGGCGTCGAATTTTTTGATGTCCAGTTCCTTGATGACGTCCGGATTGCTGACGTCGGCGATGATCGCTTCCGAAACTTTGTCCTTCAGCGCGTTGATCTGCTCCTTGTCGCGGTCGACGACGACGACATTGTTGCCGGCATTGCTCAGTTCCAACGCCAGTTTGGATCCGAAGGAACCCAAACCAAGTACCGCATAATTTCCTCGCATAATCGCTGATTCTCCTCGTTTTTTAACCGATGACGACCCGTTCTTCCGGGTAGGTCAATGCGCTTTTCTTTTCCCGCCCGAGCAGGAACAGGAACATGGTGAACGGCCCGATCCGGCCGATGAACATCAACGCGATAACGGTCAATTTTCCCGCCAGCGTCAATTTTTCGGTTGTGCCGACCGTCAGTCCGACCGTGCCGACCGCCGAAGCCGCTTCGAAAAAGGACGCGATCATCACATCGCCGCAACAGCCGGCCAGCGTCAACGCTCCGATCAGGGTCAGCAGGATGTAAGTACAGATGATCGTGTAGGATTTCAGTACGTTGCTGATCGGAATTTCCCGCTTGAACAGCAGAACCTTCTGGTTGCCGAAAAATGTGTTGACAATGGAGATCGCCGCCAGCGAGACGCCGGTCAGTTTCATGCCGCCGGCAGTGGAACCCGGCGCCGCGCCGATCAGCATCAGAATGATCAGCAGCGTGATGCTGCTTTGGCTCAATGCCGACAGATCGACCGAATTGAAACCGGCGGTCCGGGCGGAAACGGCCTGAAAAAAAGCGTCCAGCCAACTGATCGGTTCGACGCTGGCGAAATTTTCACTGAACTTGATGCCGATGCTGCCGCCGATGATCAGAATGACCGTCGCCGTTAAAATCAGCCGGGTATTGATGCTGAGCACCCGGGACTGCCGGCGGAAGTGGACCAGGTCGTAAATGACGTACATTCCCAGGCCGCCGGCAATGATCAGCGCCGCCACGGCGATTTTGATGTAACTGCTGACTCCGGTCAGGCTGTCGTCGAACGGACTGAATCCGGCGTTGCAAAATGCGGAAATCGCATGAAAGATTCCCAGGTAGAGCGCCTGGAAAAACGGCTGGCCGCTGAGCAGGAAACCGATGATCAGCACGACCGAACCGACCGCCTCGATGACCAGCGTATAATAGGTGATGGTCCGCAGCAGCTCTTCGGTCCGGCGCGGGACGCTCTCGTTCAATGTCGAATAAATCAGCGTGCTGCCGAGACTCATATTGCGGCCCAGCGCCAGCAGGATGGTAGCGCTCAGCGTCATGATGCCGAGGCCGCCTAATTGGATCAGCAGCAGGATGATCAGTTGGCCGCCCAGGTTGAATTCCGAGGTCGGCACGACGGTCAGGCCGGTGACACAGACCGCGCTGGTGGCGGTGAACAACGCGTCGCTCCAGTCCAGCGCCACCCGGGAATTCATCACCCACGGCGTTTTCAGCAGCAGCGCGCCGAGGACGATCAGCAGCGCAAAGGAGAAGATGAAGTAGAGCTGGCTCTTTTTGATGATGCGGATAACCATGATCAGGCCCGGACGAGATGGATTTGTTCAAATTGAAACCGGCCGCCGGCCGGATCGCAGTCGATCTGGGTCATGGAACCGTTCAGCGTCACGCTGCCGGCGCAATTCTCGCCGTAGCCTTTCGGCGTCAAATGGCGATAGGGGCGGTGGACATGGCCGCAGAGGGCCAGGTCGATGGCGCCGTTTTCCAACAGCTCTTGCAGCTTCCGCTGGCCGAACAGCCGGTGGCGGATGCGCAGAAACGGGTGCTCTTCGTACAACGGATAATGGCCGACCAGAATGCGGGGCCGCTGCTTCGGCGTCCGGCAGAATTCCTCGATATAACGACTGTCCGCCCGGCTGACGAATCCCCAGGAGCACAGCAGATTGGACGGCCGGCTGGTGTTGAGCAGCAGAAAATCGCAGCCGCCGATGGTGCGTACCTGCGGCAGCGCGGCGAATTCGTAATCGCCGCGCGTCAGCCAATGCACCATATCGGTCATCGCCGCCACGCAGGCGGGACGTTTGACGTAGCAGTCGTGATTGCCCGGCAGATAGATGATCGGGATGGCGGAGTCGCGCAGCGGCCGGAGAATTTCCCGCACCTGGGCGAATTCGCCCGGCTGGCCGGTGGAGGTCAAGTCGCCGGTGCAGACCGCCACATCCGCCCGGTGGGCCATGAGGTAGTCGACCGCATTGCGCAGCATGCCCAGGTCATGCCGGAACCGGCGGCGGAACCGGTAGTTGAATACGCCGACCCAGCGTTTATCGAAATAAGCCCGCCAATCTTCGGCGGGCCCTCCTGCGTGCGGATCGGAAAAATGAAAAATTCTCATGGTCACTGATAGGATATGCTGTTGATGGCTTGCGCGAAGGAACGCAGCCGTCCGTATTGCTGATGCAGCTGCTGTTTTTCCGTCTCGTCGGCATTTTTCCAGCGTTCCTGGTAGTAAATGCCTTCGAAAGTCGGCAATTGGCGTTTCCAGAACGCCGGCATCGGCAGCCTCGTCAGATCGGCGTTGAATTCGGCATGGTACAACAGGTAAAAGAAATAACAGTAATCGATATGGAGCCGTTTGTCCAACCGTTTGAAAAAGCCTTCCTGATAAGCGGGCCGGATCGCCTGGAACGCCTCCTGGGACAACGCGCCGTCGTTGTGCCGGACCGTCATGACCCCGTTGGCGATGGATTCGATGTAGACCAGTTCGCCGCGGCCGATTTCGATCGGCGTGTCTTTCAGTTCGCTGCCGCTGTCGGTGATCAGCATCGTCAGCCGGTAGCCGGTGTCGAACGCTTTCTGCAATTCGGAAACCGAAGCACGGAACGTCGCCGCCTCCTTCAGTCCTTCCGGCGTCAGTTTCGGCCGCTCGGCCAGGGTGGTCTGGAACATTTCCTTGGCGCCCGCCGCATCGTTCTCACTGGCGAACTGCATCATATTGGCGATCAGGTTCCGCCAGCGCGGCGTCAGGTTCTTCCGGTATTCCTCCGTCGCGGCCTGCGGATCGTCCGGCAGTTCCGGCGGCGCGAATTTTGAGACCGGCTCGGTTTCTTCAACCGGTTCCACCACCGGTACGGCCGGTTCCGCCGGTTCCGGGGAAGGGGCGGCCGCCGGTTCCGCCGGTTTTTTGCTTTGCTGCTGCCAGAACCAGAAACCGCCGCCGCCGAGGACGGCCAGCAGCAGCAACACCAGCAGGACTGCCGGCAGTGCCGATTTTTTGCGGACCGGTTCTTCTTCCGGCGTCAGCGTGAAATGCGGACCGGCCGGCTGCTCCGTCTCAGCGGAGAGCATTGCCGGCGCCTCTTCCGGTTCCCCGGCGGCTTCTTCGGCCGGCGCCTCATCCTGAATCGGCGGCTGCACCGGTTTCGGCTGGATCATGCTGATTTTCGGTCCTTCGCCGGATGCGTGGCCCGGCGCTTCGATGGTCCGCATGCCGCCTTGACGCAGGCCGCCGGCCAGCGGCGCGGCGCCGGCGTGCAGACCGTGGTCCAAATTGCCGCCGGGAGCCATCTTGCCGCCGAGAAATTGTTTCAAATCGGTGATCAAATCTTCCGCGCTCTGATAACGTTCGTCGATAGGCCGTTTCATCATTTTGACGATGATGCGGTCCAGGGCGTCCGGCAGCAGCGGATTGATTTTCTTGGGAGGCGTCAGGTTGCCCTCGACATGCTGCCGGGTGATGTCGGTGATCTCGGCGCCTTCATAGGGGAAACGGCCGGTCACCAGGTGGTAAAAGGTGGCGCCGAGGCTGTAAAGGTCGCTGCGGTTGTCCGACGGTTCGCCGGTCAACTGTTCCGGACTGATGTACTGCGGCGTTCCCATCACTTCGTCGGAATCGTCGTCTTCGGTGCTCTCGCCGGCGACCTGCGACAAACCGAGGTCGGCCAGCTTGGCCTGGCCGGAACTGGTCAGCATGATATTTTCCGGTTTGATGTCGTGGTGTACCAGCTTCTGCTCGTTCCAGGCGCATTTCAACGCTTCGGCAATCTGCTCGATCACTTCGGCGGCCCGTTCCGGCTTGATGGTTTTTTCCCGCTTGAGGACGCTCTTCATCGTTTCGCCGTCGATGTATTCCATCGCGAAATAGAACAACCCTTCGTCTTCGCCGACCGCATAGGCCTGAACGATATTGGGGTGATTCAGTTTGGCGGCGGCCCGCGCTTCCCGGACCAGGCCGGTGACGAACTCTTCATTGTCGGTATAGGCGTCGTTGAGAATTTTCAAAGCGGCCGGCCGGTCGAGTGAAATCTGGTGGGCAAGGAAGACGATTCCCATGCCGCCCCGGCTCAGTTCTTTCTTGATGACGAAGTCGCCGACCACAACTCCCGGAGCCAAACGGTCAGACGGTACCGAAACTGCCTGGTTGCAGTGTCCGCATTGTACCTGACTGCCGGCCAGAGTCGGGTCGACATCCACAATTCCGTTACATTTTGGACATTGAAAACGCATAGTAACCGATCGCTGCTTTTTCGTTAATTTGAATTTCTGCCGGATTTTCCACTATAATGAAGCAATATATACCATCTTTGAACCGCTGTAAATGCCAAAGGCGATTTTTCAAGCGTTTTTACCGCAAATCTTTCCGGAAAACCGGGCCGAAACGCGCCGACGGAGTGCCGGCCGGCGTTTTCCGGTCGACGGATTCCCGGCCCGGAAGGCAACCGCGGGAGAAATTATTTTTTCGAACCGGCGGCCGGCTGTTGGGTCAGGGAGTCTGCCCAGACGGTCAGCGAGTTGTCCCGCGCTCCCATGACGACGATCACGTCGCCTTCGGCCGAGCCGTCCGATAAAATCCGTTCCGCCGCCGGCCGGTCGGCGGCGGCGCTGACCCCGGCCAACTGACGGCTTTGCCAGTCGGCGACCACTTCGGCGGCGGTCGGGCGAAAGGCGCTGGTGCCGCCGGCATAAAACGGTTCCAGCAGCACAAAACGGTCCCGGGGGCGCAGGGTTTGCCGCAGTTCGGCGAAAATTTCATCGCGCATGAAACCCAGCGGCCGGTAACCGTGCGGCTGAAAGGCGACCCGGACGCTGTGGTTGCCGGCCATTTCCTGCGCTGCCCGGATGCAGCAGGCGATTTTTTCGGGATTGTGAGCATAGTCGTCATAGACGAAAGCGCCCGTGGCGGTTCGGCCCCGGCAGTCGAAACGGCGGGCCACGCCGTGGACTTGGGCTAACGTTTTTACGGCGTCGCGGAACGGAATATTCAACAGCTCCAGCAGCAGTCCGGCGGCCAGCAGATTCAAGGCGGTATGAAAACCCGGTTGCGGCAGCTGAACGGTGAAAGCGCCGTCGTATTCGGCTTCGGCGCCGCCGTCGCCGGCTTGATAATTGGAAATGAAATGGGGCACGTTTTCCCGCGGTTCGTTCAGGATGGCCGTATCGAAGACGCTGACCGTCAAGGCCGGCGGCAATACCGGCGCGAGCGCCTGGTAAACCTCCCGGCTCAAAACGACGCCGGTCCCGACTTTTTTCAGGAATTCGCCGAATACCCGGATCAGTTCCTCCCGGTCGTAATGGTCGGTGCCGATGTTGAGCACCAGGGCGAAAGCCGGCGAAAAGGCCACCAGGCTTTTGTCGCTTTCGTCCGCTTCGTAGACGAAAAAGGTTTTGCCGGGATGGAAGTTGCCGCAATAGGTGTCGTTGCGGAAGGCCTTGACCAGCCCGCCGTCCAAACAGCCGGCATCCAGTCCGAGCAGCCGCAGCGCTTCGGCCAGGTAGGCCGTCACCGTCGTTTTGCCGCAACTGCCGCTGACGGCGATTTGGCAGACATCGCCGTTTAATTCCAGCGCTGCCGCCAGCGCCGTGGCCCGGTGCAGCCGCGGAATGGTCGGGTCCGCTTTGAAATCCGGATTGCCTTCCTCCACCGCGGTCGAATAAATCAGCCAGTCCGGCTTGCCGTCCCGCCGGAAAGAACCGTCCTGCGGGTAGATGCGGATGCCCTGATGGCGCAGCGCGGCGAAGATATGCCGGTTTTCCGGTTTGTCGGCGTCGCGGTCGCTGCCGGTCACCCGGCAGCCGAGCGAACGGCAGAACTGGGCTACCCCGCTCATGCCGATGCCGCCGATGCCGATGAAATGCAAATGGTCCGAAGATTTCATCTCTTGCCCTCTCTTTTATTTCTTGGTCTCTTCCAGCAGCGCCGGGTCCGGCTTGATGTCCAGGTAACGCAGGGTGCGTTCGGCGATCGCTTTGAATACCGGCGCCGACACCGTGCCGCCGAAATAGCTGGAGCCGTGCGGTTCGTCGACGACGACCATCAGCACGAAGGCGGCGTCATCGGCCGGGACGAAGCCGGTGAATGAGGCGTAATATTTTCCCGAATCATAACGGCCGTTGACGAATTTCCGGCTGGTGCCGCTTTTGCCGGCGACCCGGTAACCGGGAATGCCTGCCCGGCGGCCGGTGCCGTCTTTGGCGGTGACGCCGACCATCATGTCGACGATCTGATGCCAGGTATTCGGGTTGTCGAAAACCACCCGCGGCTGCAGCAGCGGATTGTGGATGACTTCGCCGGTTTCCGGATTTTCCACCCGGTCGACCAGCCGCAGTTCCCGCAGGTTGCCGTAGTTGGCCAGCGCACAATAAGCGCGGACCATCTGCACCGGCGTGACGCCGACGCCGTAACCGATCGGGTATCGGGTGACCGCCAGTTTGTCGCGGCGCGGATTGGCGTCGACGAAAATTCCGGTCGATTCCGGTTTGAGCGGCAGCCCGGTGCGTTCCCCGAGGCCGAAGCGGTGGAGCGTGGCGTTCAGCCGGTCCTCGCCCATCATCAGCCCGATTTTGGCGGTGCCGATATTGCTGGATTTTTTGACGATCTCCCGGACCGGCACCAATCCGAGCCGGGAGGAGTCGGAGAGGGGACGGTTCAAATAAACCCAGCGGCCTTTTTCGCAGTCGAATATGGTGTCCGGCGTGATCAGCCCGCAATCCAGCGCGCCGGAAATCGCCAGCGGTTTCATCACCGAACCGGGTTCGAAAGTGTCTTCGATGATCCGGATCCGGTAGGCTTCCGGTTTCAGGCTGCTGCGGTCGTTCGGGTCGAAACTCGGCCGCTGCGCCATCGCCATGATGTTGCCGGTCCTGGGATCGGCCATCACCGCATAGGCGGCGTTCGGCTTCCACTCCTGCATGACTTTATCGAGTTCCTCCTCCAGGATAGCCTGGATCGGCTCGTGAATCGTCAGGTAGACGTTCAAACCGTCGCGTCCGGCGATTTCGGTTGAGTTGCCGTAGGGCAGCACATTGCCGTCGAGGGCGCGTTCGTAGATGATCTTGCCGGAAACGGCCTGCATTTCCTGGTTGTAGAATTTTTCGACCCCCATGACCGCGATGATCTTGTCATGTTCCATATTGGTGAAGCCGAGCACGTTGGACAGCAGCCGGCTTTTCGGATACTCGCGCATGTAGGTCTCTTCGAAGAAAAGGCCGGTCAGGTTCAGCCGTTTGTCCGCTTCGCGGATTTTCAAGGCGACATCGTGCGGCACATTGCGGGCGATGACCGCGTAACGGATGGCGCGTTTGGTCGTTTGTCCGGTTTTTTCGTCCTTGACTTCGCGGAATTTCGTATTCAGCTTGCGCAGCACTTCCCGGTAATCCAGCTTCAGGTGATTGGCCAGCATGGCGGCCATCGCCTGTTCCTGTTTGGCCGGAACGATCGTCGGGTCGACGGTAATATTTTCGCACGGCGTGTTGCCGACCAGCAGGTTGCCGGAGGCGTCGAAGATTTCGCCGCGCTTGGTTTTGGAAGTCTTGACCGTCGTATACTGCCGTTTGGCTTTCTCGAACAGTTCCTCGTGCCGGACCACCTGCACGCCGTAGAGATGCCAGGCCAGGAAGGCGAACAATAGAACAAAGCAAAGCACCGCCAGCTTGATCCGGCCGCGAATCGCCTCGTTGCTGCTCTGTATCGCCATGGGAAACTCAAATCCGTTTCTGATTATTCAACGACGGCATAGCGATTCTGCGGCTGCGACGGAAACAGAATTTGCGGTTCCGGCGTATAAGGCGTCGGATTGCGCAGCACCAGCTGCTGCACCTGATGGGGCTCCGGCTGGATCAGCGGCAGTTGATAGGCGGTGATCCGGGCACGGATCTGGTCCCAACTGGTCAATTTCTCCCGTTTGATCCGCAACGCTTCGATTTCCCGGTCCGTCGTGTGCAGTTTGTTCTGCAGCGCCGTGGTTTCCTTCTGCACGTCGGCGATCTTCTGGTTGAGGGCGATCCGGTAGTTGACGATGACAAAGGCCGCTCCCAGCAACAGGATCACGTTGAACAGCATCCACAATTTTACCGCGAGGGAACCCTTCGCGCCGCCGCGCGGCCGGCTTTTCCGGCTCTGTATCGTTCTTGCTTGAATATTCATATCGCATCCGCCTCCTGATCGATCCGATTTCCGTTCAAAATTTTATTCAACATTTTTCCGCCGCCCGCAATTTGGCCGACGCTGCCCGGCGGTTGGCCGCCAATTCGTCTTCCGCCACCGTCACCACATGACGGGTCAGCAGTTTCAGTTCCGGCCGGTGGCCGCAAACGCACACCGGCAACTGCGGCGGACAGATACAGCCTCTGGCCCGTTCCCGGAAAAAATTCTTGACCAGCCGGTCCTCCAGCGAGTGAAAGCTGATCACTACCAGCCGTCCGCCCGGCCGCAACAATTCCAGCGCCGCTTCCAGCGCCTTGCCCAATTCATTCAATTCGTCGTTGACGGCGATACGCAACGCCTGAAACACCAGCGTCGGGGTCGGTAGCACGCCCGGCCGCGAACGCCCCAGTACCTCCTCGACGAAAGCGGCCAGTTCGCCAGTGGTGGCAAACGGTTGCCGATTCCGCCGTTCGACGAGGCGCGCCGCCAGTTTGCCGGCGCTGCGGACTTCGCCGTATTCCCGGAAAATCCGGGCCAATTCCGCTTCTGTCCAGCGATTGACGATCCGGCTGGCCGTCAATTCGCTCCGGTTGTCCATCCGCATATCCAGCGGTCCGTTGCTCCGCCAGGAAAACCCCCGGCCGCCGTCGTCCAGTTGCGGCGACGAAACCCCGATGTCCAGCAGAATGCCGTCGGCGTTCGGCCAGCCCGCCATTGCCGCGATTGCTTTGAGCTCCGAAAATGCGCCCCGCTGCAATTGCACCCGGCCGGCGGCGAAAGCCAGCCGTTTTTCGGCTCTGCCCAGCGCCGCGCCGTCGCGGTCGATTCCCAGCAGTTCCAGTTGCGGATTTGCCTGCAGCAGAATCGCGCTGTGCCCGCCGTTGCCGAGCGTTCCGTCGACGATTCGGGCCGCGCCTTCAAAATGCAGCAGGTCGGCCACCTCGCGCGGCAGTACCGGCACGTGCTGCCACGGCTCGGCCGGATTGACATAATCGTCGGGGCAATAGGATTTCATCGGCCGATCGTCCCCTGGAAGAGCCGGGCCAGGTCCGGATTGTTTTCACCGATTTTCTGCAATTCGGCGAAACAGCTCTCTTCGTCTTCGTATTGTAATTTTTCCCAGATTTCCGGCGCGCAGAGCCGGATATGGGTCACCGCGCCGATCAGACAGACCTGGGTTTGAATGCCGATCCGGTTGAGCATTTCCCGCTCCAGTTTGATCCGCCCCTGTTTGTCGCAGCGGCAATCGCGCGACCGGGCGCCAAGCCGGGCCAGCGCTTTCTGGGCGGCCGGGTCGGAAAACGAGATGCTCCGCGCTTTGACCAGAAAATCCTGGAACGATTCAAACGGGAAGAGCAACAGCGATTCGCCCGGCGTCGGGATCAGAATCAGCCTGGTCTCGCCTTCACGCCGCCGCCATTCGCCGGGAATGGAGAGACGGCACTGGGCATCCAGCGCATGTTGTTTTTCTCCAAAAAATATTAGCTCTTCCATGATTTCGCTCGCAATCCTCGGAATCCCTATTTTCCCCTAACTATCCCTATCTCTCCCTATTTTAATACATTTCATTCCTTTTTACAAATTTTTTCTCCGGCAAATCGGCATTTTTCCGAACTTTTTCCAGCCGGAACGATTTTTTACGGCAACCGATTGAAAAAAGCTGAACTTAGCAAGGGAGAGCACCGGCAGTCGGCATTTGAATTATTGGTAATACTTATAAGTTTGTTTTTTTGACGGCAAAGCTGATGGTGCCGGCGTCGCCGTGGTATGGTTTTCCGGCGTTTCCGGAAGGCGGAATCCTTGACAAAACCGACTTGCGGCGGTATTTTGTCGTCAAGGATGTTCTGAACAAATTTGCAGCAGGACGGAGGATATCATGCAGAAATTCATCGGAATCGGCAGTTTGCTGGCGGCAGTGTGCTTGGGTGCGGTGGCGGCGGAGCCGCTGCCGATCGACGGTACTTTTTTGAAGGTGCGTGATGCGAAATCGCAGACCTGGTCGGTCGATACCGACAAGAAGCTGGAACCGATCGGCCATACCGAACTGTTCAAAATCAAGGATCCGGCCAGCACCGGCAATGCGATCCGGCTGCGTTCGACGAAGCTGGCGCCGACCCATTTTGTGACCAACGATTATTATCCGGTCGGCGAATATGACGCTTGCCGGCTCCAGGCGAAGGTGTTCGGGTACGGGACAGTCGGCATCGGCGTTTATGTCTATGACCAGGACCGGAATTATCTCGGCAGCGTGACGAAAAGCGCCAAATTTGCCGATGACAGCGGCGTCGTTTTCGACGTAATGTTGTCGCTGCGGAAGTATCCGAAGGCGGCATTCATCCGGGTGCTGCTGATTGCCGACCGGGAGTCGCAGGGGAATTTTGAAGCGGTCGCCGCGACGCTCGATCAGGTTGAAGCCGCCGCCGGCCAGGCGAAATAGCGATGAATTTTCCGGACCTGGGAATGGTGATTGTCGCCGGCGGCAGCAGCCGGCGGTATGGTTCCGGCAACAAATTGCTGGAAAACCTCGATGGTATACCGCTGTTTCTGCATTCGGTACGGCAATTTTCGCCGTGTTGTGCTGCCGGGGGGCTGGTGCTGGTGACGCCGGAAGCGGAGCAGGAGTGCTTTGCCGATTGGTTGCGGCGTGATTTGCCGGGCCGGGCGGTCAAACTGGTCACCGGCGGTGCGGTGCGGTCGGAATCGGTGCGCAATGGTTTGAACGCCTTGCCGCCGGGGCTTTCCCTGGTGGCGGGTCACGATGCCGCCCGGCCGTTGGCGACGCCGGCGTTGTTGGCGCGCTGTGTCGAAGCGGCCCGGCGTTGCGGCGGCGCGGTGCCGGGCCGGCCGGTTGTCGATACGCTGAAAGCGGTCGATGAAAGCGGCCATGTGGTGGAGACGGTCGACCGCGGCCGGTTGCGTCGGGTGGAGACGCCGCAGGTGTTTCAGTTCGAATTGCTTCGGGAGGCCTGGCGGCGGGCCGGGGAGGCCGGAATGGAATTTACCGACGATGCGGCGGTGATGGAATTTGCCGGGTTCCCGGTGGAGGTGGTGACTCATGCGTCGGACAACCTGAAAATCACCTATCCGGAAGACCTCGCCTATCTGCGCTGGCGCTTCCAAAGTGATCAATAAAAAGTGACTGTCCCGGGGCGTACCCGGAACGGTTGGTTGTTTATGAAACGGGCTTCAGAACCGCGCCGTGGCTGGCGGAGGTGACCATTGCCGCATAACGGGCAAGGTAGCCTCGGAGGTTTGCCGGCCGCGGCCGCCAGGCGGCCCGTCGCGCGGTCAACTCTTCGTCGGCAATTTCGAGCTGAAGCCGGCATGCCTCAAGGTCGATTTGAATCCAGTCGCCGTCGCGGACCAGGGCGATCGGTCCGCCGAGCGCCGCTTCCGGGGAAATATGGCCGATGGCGGCGCCGCGGGTCGCTCCGGAGAAACGCCCGTCGGTCAGCAATGCGACGCTGCCGCCCAGGCCGCGGCCGACGATTGCCGAGGTGGCATTGAGCATTTCCCGCATGCCCGGTCCGCCCTTCGGTCCTTCATATCGGATGACGATGACATCGCCGGCGGCGATCCGGCCGGCGTGAATTGCTTCGAGCGCCGCTTCCTCGCCGTCGAAAATCCGGGCCGGGCCGCGATGCTTCATCATTTCCGGCGCCACCGCCGAACGTTTGACGACACTGCCGTCCGGCGCCAGATTGCCGTACAGGACGGCCAGGCCGCCGTTCGGCGCGAAAGCCCGTTCGACCGATCGGATCAGGTTCGGATTCCGGTTGACGGCGTCGGCCAGATTGGCGGCGACGCTCCGGCCGGTGCAGGTGGGCAAGTCGGTGTTCAGCAGCCGGTGTTTCGAGAGTTCTTTCATCACGGCCGCAATGCCGCCGGCGGCGTCGAGCTCCTCGATGTAATGTTCTCCGGCCGGAGCCAGGCGGCAGAGATTCGGGGTCCGGCGGCTGATCGCATTGATGTCGATGGCGGCAAAATCGACGCCGGCTTCATGGGCGATGGCCGGCAGGTGCAGCAGGCTGTTGGTGCTGCAGCCGAGCGCCATATCGACGGTGACGGCGTTGTGGAACGCTTCCGGCGTCAGCAAATCGCGCGGCCGGAGATTGTGCCGCAGCAACTCGACGATCTTCATTCCGGCCTGTTTGGCCAGCCGCAGCCGGGCGGCGTGAACCGCCGGGATGGTGCCGTTGCCCGGCAGCGCCAGGCCGAGCACTTCGGTCAGGCAGTTCATTGAATTGGCGGTGAACATTCCGGCGCAGGAGCCGCAGCCGGGGCAGGCGGCCAGTTCGAATTCCCGCAACTTTTCCAGCGTGATTTTGCCGGCGCGGTATTCTCCGACCGCTTCGGCAATGCGGGAGTAACTGATTGTTTCGCCGTCCAGACGACCGGCCAGCATCGGTCCGCCGCTGACGAAAATGGCCGGTAAATTCAACCGAGCCGCCGCCATCAGCAGACCGGGAACGTTTTTGTCGCAGTTCGGCACCATGACCAGCGCGTCGAAACCGTGTGCGATCGCCATCGCTTCGGTCGAGTCGGCGATCAATTCGCGACTGACCAGGGAATAGCGCATGCCGGCGTGGCCCATGGCGATGCCGTCGCAGACGGCGATGGCCGGAAATGCCAGCGCCGTACCGCCGGCCAGGGTGACGCCGGTTTTGACCGCGGCGGTGATTTTATCCAGATGACAGTGACCGGGCACAACGTCGCTTTGTGAATTGACGATGCCGATCAACGGCCGGGCCAGCTCCTCGTCGGTCAGTCCCAACGCGTGAAAGAGCGCCCGTTGCGGCGCCCGGTCGATTCCCCGGGTGACGGTTTGACTTTGCATGAAAATCTCCGAATATATTAATATGATGTATGATGATAATATAAGACATCATATGTATTCTGTCAAATCCGATTCGCATTGAAAAATTCCGGAACGTTTTACGGTTCGTCGATGCCGAAGCCGCGCATCGCGTGGATGATGTGCAGCTTCATCGCCGTTTCGGCGCCGAGCGGATCGCGTTTTTCGAGGAAATCCATGATCATCCGATGGTCGGCGACGGTTTCCCGGATCATCTCTTCCCGGGCGGCGGAGAGCAGGACGCCGTGGCGGATGGCCCGATGGAGAACCGGCACCAGCCGTTCGACGAACTCGTTGTGGGTGGCGGCGGCGATCGCCTGGTGAAACGCCTGTTCGGCTTCGGTCCGGTCCCGGCCGGCCAGAACCAGCGCTTCCTCCTCCCGGCCGCAGCGGAGGATGGCGGCGAGTTCTTCCGGTGTCGCCCGTTTGGCGGCGTAAAAGGCCGACTGCGGTTCGAACATCAGCCGGATTTCGTAAAGGTCCTGCAGATCGATCCGGGCGTAGGATAATTCATCGAGCGTCAACGGCTGTTCCTGGGCGGCGCGCGGGGTGACGAAGGTGCCCTGGCCGCGGCGGATTTCCAGAATCTGCCGGGAAATCAGCATCCGGATCGCTTCGCGCAGCGTGGTGCGGCTGACGTTGAGCCGTCGGGAGAGTTCATTTTCGTTCGGCAGTTTGTCGCCCGGCGAAAACGGTTTGTCGCCGTTCAGCATCGACAGGATTCCGGCGGCGGTGCGCTCCGACAGCGTAAGGGGGCGTGAGGGCATATGTATTCCATTCCATATTTTACTGGCTGTTTTTTACTTCGTGGTATAACATAATATCGTTTGGGCCGATTGCCAAAGGAAGCCGGAGTGCGGATTGATTTTTTTTTGGCGGGGGGGATTATAAAACGGACAGGAATTTGTTATAGTAGCTTCCGGCTGAAACCAGCGAAGAATCGATGGCGGCGGCGAACGGCTGGTCGAAACGGACCGGATGACGGTGCAGGGCAAGAGAGAAAAACAATGACCGGATCGGACGGGCTGTCCCGGAAGGCGGGACAGCCGTTTTTTTCCTGAGCAGCTATTGCAGTTCGGCGGCGTTGGCTTTGGTGATGAGCCGATAGCGCAGTCGGAAAATTTCCTCCTGGGTGAGCGGAAGCTCGGTCACCTCGTAATTGGCATCCTCTCGCGGGATGACGACCGCGAAGATATTGCCGTTCTGCAGGCCGTCCCGGATCAAATCATGGTCGGTGATCGCGCCCATCATGATCAGTTGCGGAGCGGCCGGATCATAGGCCTTGCGAAGAAAGGAAATTTCTCTGCCGTCCTTCAGCGGAATGCCGAAAAGAGTGATGACGACGGTACAATCGGAATGCCTCTGCACCGCACGGTCGAAGTCCTCCGCCGTCATCCGCATCCTCATCGGCATTGACGGATTCGTCCGCTGGCCGTCCGGGCCAGAGAGGGGGGATGGCGCCAGCACCGGATCGAAAACCAGATTGGCTTGGGGAATGCCGCAGTCGAGCAGCATTTGTATCAGGCTCTGGAAGCGTACATCGCCCTCATATTCTTTGTCGGTCAGGATCAGGATTTTTTGATGGTTCAACTTCTCCTGCTGCAACAATTTGGCAACGACATATCCTTGCGAGGCATAGATGCCCAGTTCCGTTGCGCGGATTTTTGCGCTTTCCGCTTTGCTGATGCAGTAACTGGTTGCGCATACGGGCGAAATCGAGAGTGAAAAAAGGACGACGGCGAAAAGAATCGCCAGTTCCGGGAATCGAACTGTCAGCGGAAGCGGGGTGCTGAAGCGAAAAAAAACCGGGATATTTCTCATTTTTACCACACTCCGGATGAATGTCTGAGCCGGAAGGACTTTACTCCCGGGATGGAAAAAATGCAAGCGGTATCGGTGAAATTCCGGTACCGCCTTGCCGGTTAAAGCGGTTCAGCGCTCCTTCAATTCCCTTTTGATTCGTTCGATTTCTTCGACGCAGGTGCAATTTTCGCGTCGGCGGGTGCACACTTCATGGGTGACGAAGGTGTTCAATTTGTTGCAGATGACGTAAGTGCAGCAGACCATCGTCCCGGCGATGCAGAAAACTTCGTAAAAGCTCATCTTTTCCCCGCTTTCGCTCCGGTGAACCGGAAGGCCGGGGCGCCGCCGATCCGCAGCAGCACGAAGAAACGCAGCGCGTCGAACATGACCGCATATCTCCGCAACTGGTCGGCCGCATAGGTGCCGGCCGCCGCCCGGAAGCCGTTGGTCAGAAAATGCCAGTCCGCTTTCAGCCGGTCGAGCCGGGAACCGCCTTCATCATATTCCAGATCGTGAATCCAGGCGACCGGCACCAGGGTGGGATGCCGCCGGTCCAGCAGCCGGCGCAGCCAGGCCGGAAACCAGGCCGCGCCGATGCCGTTGCAGACGGTTTCCGTTCGAAAGCGCTGCTGCAATTTTTCCCGGCCGGTCAAATTCAGCCGTTCCGCCTGCCGTTGTATCGTTTCATCATCGTATTGCATCGTCTTTTCTCCTAAACGGCGATCCGGCAGCCGCTGATTTTGGTGGTGTAATTCGGGATCAGGACCAGCGGGGAAGCCGACCCCGGTCCGGTATTGCCGGAACCGTTGCCGACGCCGCCGCCGCGATAGAGGAAATAAGCCTGGTCGTTTTCGTTGTTGTAAAAGTACGAACACGAATAGGTCGTTGAAGAGCCTCCGACCGAAAGCGGCAGGAAGGTTTCCGGGGCCCAGCCGGTCGCGTAGCCGCGCGGCGGCCACGGGTGGTCTTGCCATTGCCAGCCCGGCGGCGGCACTTCGTCGGTATAGAGTGAACAATCGGCGGTGTGGTAATAACCGTTCCGCAGCTTGATCAGGCCGTCTTCGTATTTCCAGCTTTCGCCCCAGAGGTTTTCGATGCCGTGGAAGCTGAAGGCGATCACGTGTTTCGGCGTCGAGGCGTCCCAGTCCGCCGGGCGCAAATCGGGATGGGCGTTCGGATCGTGCAGAATTTCACCGGTGGCGTTGCCGCAGGAAGCGGTCAAGCCGGTCGGCCGGAAAAGGGCGGCGGAGTTGGTCCGCAGTCCGACGAAACCGGAATTGATTTTGCGCTGGACGGCGAAACTGCCGGCATCGATGACCGCCATCAGATAAAAAAATTGCAGCGCCAGCGAATTTTGCAGATAAGCGCCGCCGGCGGCCGCCGCCGTCCGGAATTGCGTTATCGTCAGCCGGGATGCCTGTTTGCCGCCGGCGATGCTGCGCAGCCGGTCGCCGTCAGCGTATGCCGGGGACGTGCCTTCGGCCGGATAGAGCAGCTCGGGGCCGAAATGTACCGAAGTCGGGCCTGCGAAACTGAACTCGGCAATGCCGACCGAACTGTCGAGGTAATAGCCGGCCGTGCCGAGTTGCGGACTGAAATTTGCCGGCGTGCTGCCGGAAACGCTCCGGCCGTTGACCGTCAGCGTATAGAGGCTGCCGGTTTTGTTCAGAACGATGGTCCGGCTGGCGGCATTGTCGGGCTGGGTCAGCGTCAACCCGACGGTCTTGGTCGAATCGATGAGCTGCAGCGTTACGCCGTCGGCGTTGCTCGACAGTACGGTGCCGCGCAGGTTGGTTTTCGGGTCCAGCCAGAAAAAATTGCCGTCCGCGGCCAGTTCGGCCTGCCGGAAGGTGGCTGTCCAGTCCGTGCTGCCGACTGTTTGGCCGCTCAGCTCCGGCATATGGAGGTTGCCGCGGTAAGCGTTGGCCAGCGCTTTCGGCCTGCCGTCGGCGTCGCACAGCACGCCGGAAAATGCGCCGACATACTGGGTGCGCAGCCGGTTCCCGCCCGGACTGACGTAAAAATACGGATGCGGTTCGGCCAGCGGGAACGGCCGGTCGCTGACCAGATAGGCGACTTTGCCGTCGGCCAGCGTTTTGCAGCGCCAGTAGGTGACCGGCACTTCGACCATCACGTCTCCATCGGCGCCGGTCAATACCGCGTCGGAGCCGTCGGCTTTCCTGGTGCTGTCGTCCGGGTCAAGGTAATAGTTGATATGGCGGCCGGCGAGGTCGTCGATGACGCAGCGTCGGAAACCGTGCGCCGGGGTCTGATCGAACGAATCGACATTGACGATCTGGTTGTTGATCAGGCGGATGCGCTGGCAGTCCGGGCTCGGGTCGTTCGGATTGTACAGGATGCCGTAAACATACGGAGGCTCGAACGGATCCAGCGCCGCCGCCAGCGTCGCCAGTTGGCCGAGGTGGGCATCCGGCGCGCCGTCATGGGCGGTCAGCGCTCCGGCGGCCCGGGCGTCGCAGCCCCGCAGCAGGGAATCGACCTGGGAAGCGGTATAGTAGGGTTTGGGCAGCGGGACCGGTTCCGCGTCGCCGTCAAGCGCCCGGCGGTTGCGCACATAAAGATCGAACTGGATGATCCGGTCCGGTTCGCTTTCTCCGGCGGAGAACCCGGCCAGTTCGGCGCCGAGGAAGATGCCGGGCTTGGCCGCGATGACGGCCGCCAATTCCCGGCTGTTCATTTCGGTCAGTTCGATGAGCAGCCGGTCCGCGGCGGCGGTAATCCGGCTGGCGCGCAGTTGCGGCGGTGTGGCGGTGTTCCAGTCGTCGGCCAGCACCAGTTCCCAGTTGCGTTCTTGCAGTGTTTCGGCCGGCCAGGGCGTGCCGTCCGGCTGGAAAAGCCGCAGGTTCAGGCGGGTCGGCACGTCGCGCAGCAGAGTTGGCGGATCGGCCAGCGGCTGCAGGGCGTCGTCGACGATGGCGGCCGGTTGGCCGCCGAGTCGTAAA
This sequence comes from Victivallis sp. Marseille-Q1083, assembly GCF_903645315.1. Lineage (NCBI taxonomy): Bacteria > Pseudomonadati > Lentisphaerota > Lentisphaeria > Victivallales > Victivallaceae > Victivallis > Victivallis sp. Marseille-Q1083. The sequence goes on along the minus strand of NZ_CAHJXL010000001.1, from coordinate 521,067 downwards.
TTTAAATTCAATTCGTACATGGGAAAATTCCTTTCACTTGGTTAAAGCGTTTCGGAACCGGTATCGCAACTGCGGAAGCCGCCGGCGACGGCAAAATCCCAGGCGATGAACTGATGCAGTTCCAGCGAGAAAAATTGATTGAATTGCCGGCGGAGGATCTGTTCGGCATAATCCAGCCAGCCGAGGGCGTCGGCGGCGGGGAAGGGGACGGCGCCGAGCTGCGGGGCCAGTGTGGCGTCGGTCTGTCCGACCAGGCGCAATCGGCCGGCGGTCAAACCGGGATAGGCAATGGGAATGTCCGAATAATAAACTGCCTGGATATAGCTCCACTGCCGGCATTGAAAAGACGGCGCCTCGGAGAAATCCCACAATGGGGCGCCGATTTGGCAGCGGCAGTTTTTTTCCCGGATGACGCAACTGGAGAAGGTGTCGCTTTCATTGCTCCCGGTGGTATCGGCGCGCAGGTCTTCCAGGATGCGTTCGACGGTTTTGGTCTCGGAAATGTTGCACGAGCGCCGGGCGCGGACGGTTTCCGGCGGACGATATTCATAACGGAAACCGGGGATCTCGACCAGCGTCAGAAGGTTGAGCATCTTCCAGGCCTGATACAGCCAGGCGGCATCGGCCGGGAAACCGTAAACCGGTACGAGGCGCGCCGGTTCGCCGATGGCGGCCAGCAATTCGCTTTCCGTCCAATGCGGAAAGGTTTCCCGGTATTCCAGCTCCGCCGGCGTCAGGGCGCGCGGCAGGAAAAAATCGAACAGGCTGGAAATCGCCTGGTGAACTGCCGCCAGCAAAGAAAATTCCAGATTGTCGCCCAGCCCGAGATATGGCAGTGGCGGCAGCGACAGTACCTTGTTGCGTTCGTTGACGGCGGCGATGACGGCATTCAATCCGGCCGCCGCCGGCAGGCCGATGCCGCGGCGGCGGCCGATTTCCGGCCAGTATTTCAGCGGATCGTTCAATGGTTCACCCCCAGCGGTTGAGGCGGATTTCGCCGAATTGAGTTTGCTGCAGAATGAGGTGGCGCTGCCGGAAATGGAAACGGCCGAGGACCAGACGTTCGCGGTCGGCGCTCGGCTGCATGACGGCGGCGTTGTCGGCGTCTTCTCCGGTCAGGGTCTGCTCGATGGCATACTGAAACGAGACATTGCCGGCGTCGAACCGGACATCCAGCAGAACCAGGCCGGGCATTTCGGTACCGGTGACTGCCAGCGCCGCGCTCTGCGGAACCGCCAGCCGCCGTTTGCCGAGGGTGACGTAGCCGGCATTCCGGTTGGCGGCGTGGTTGGCCGGCCAATGCTGCCGGCATCGTCCGTCGATTACCTGAATTTTGGCGCTTTCGGCGTCGGTGACGTCGAGAACTTTGAAGTAACCGTAATAGGCCGCGTCGTCGAGCAGTTCCAGTTCGGCGTTGAAGATCAGGCCGTGGGGCGATTCTTCGATCGACAGGTTGCGGCCGGGAATCGGCCGGCGGCGCTCCAGCAGACCGGCCAGATGGCTGACGGCGTCCTGCCAGCGGTAGAAAAAATCCATGATCGGGCTCCTTTACAATTTCTGCCAGTATTGGGAATTCCACTGATAACCGGCCGGCGCCAGCAGCCAGCGTTCCGTCAATTTCGACCAGAGTTCGCCGGCCGAGTTGCTGATTGCCTCCAACTGCCGGTCGGCGCAGCGCCAGGAGCCTTCATAACCGGCCAGGGCGCCGTTGAAAACGACGTTGGCCGAATAAAAGGCGATGGCGTCGGCGACATTGCCGGCCGGGCCGCCCGGCAGGAAATTGACGATTTCAAGCTCGATGCACAAAATCGTCCGTTCGATCTGGTAGGTCGGCCATTCGGAGGTTACGCCGTTCGGCGGCCGCAGCGGAGAATTGTATTCGAAATCCCAGCCGTAGGGATCGTAGTCGCGGATTTTCAGATATCCCTGATTGGAACGGATATAACCGCAGTCTTTGGCGGACATGCGGTATTCGCGGACGCCGCGGATGCGGACATCCTCCCGCCGGGCCAGGTCGGAACGGTCGTCGTCGTTGCGGCGGTTGCCGTTGAGGATATTCAGGACATTGTTGCGGCTGCAGGCTTCCAGCAGGTACTCCGATTCAAGGTCGTTGATCCGGCGCGGCGTCACTGATGTGACGATGCAGTCGCTGCTGGCCCAGTCGGCCGGCGCCAGCGCGGTGATGTTTTCGAACTGTTCTCTGGCGTCGGCGCGGACCCGCCAGCGGCCGAGCCAGCGGAGGTTGCGCTTGGGCTGGCCAAACGCATCGAAACCGCTGAAGGTCTCCAGACGGCGGACCTCCAACTGCCGGACGCTGATATGCCGGGCGGTGACGGCGACCAGAAATCCGAGTTTGCCGAGCGGCTCGGCGGACAACCGGATGACGAAATAATCTTTTCCGGCCCAGTCGGCCGGCTGATTGACGGCGTTGGCGGCCAGAAATTCGGCATAGAGCGCCGACGCGACCTGCCAGCGGCCCTCTTTGAGCTGTTCGAAGCTGTCGCTGCAGTGATAGGACGGTTCGCCGAGCAGCAGCAGTTGCATATCCTTGGCCCGGACGGTCACTTCCCAGAGATTGACGCCGGTGTTGCGGCAGTCGACCGATTCGCAGCGGAAATGCTCTCCGGCCCAATCCAGCTCCTGGCCGATATCCGGCAGGAAACCGTCGAGTTGTTCCGTTTTGACCAGCCAGACGGCCTGACGCTCGCGTTCGCCGAAGATATTGCTCGACAGTTGCCGATTGTGCAGCAACTCCCCGGTCAGGCCGACCGGAATCGCTTCGTAAGTGATTTCATAGGAATTGTCTTCGCCGGGGTGGCAGTGGATGGCAGTCACTTGCCAGCCGGTGTCATATTCAAAGCCGCCGCCGTCGGCCGCCGGCAGCCGGAATGCTTCTCCGGCCGCTCCGGCCCAGGCTTCGACTTCGCTGCGAAACGCCAGTTGTTCGGCCTCGGTGGCGATGGAGGAATCCGGAAACAGCCGCCAGCCGTTCCGCCGGCTCCAGCGGCCGTCGGCGGCGACGGCGAAAGCCAGATTGTTCAGATATTTCAGTTGCATGATGCCCTCCTTGCTGGTTGGATTTTCCAACCGGAAGGGAAGCCGTCAACTGAGGTGTCGATAAGTTATTTTGTCTGAATGGGTAAAGTTTATATTGCAATCCCGGTGCCCCGGTGGTATAGTAACAGGATATTTTTCTGAAACGAACGACAAGGCTGGGAGAAGGTTTTCATGAAAGTCATTTCCGGAACATTGCTGAATGAATTGAGCGCCGGGGCGGCGGCCTCGGACCGCCGGCGCACCCATTACAACCTGCACGAGACGCTCGAAGACGAGTTTCACCGGCTGTGCATCGCCGCCGAGCCGGGAACGTATATCCGGCCGCACCGGCATTTCGATTGCCGCCGCTGGGAGCTTTTCATCGTGCTGGCCGGCCGGGTGCGGCTGGTGACTTTCGATGATGCTGGAGTGGTCGAGGAAGTCCACGAAATGACGCCGGGCGGTGAATGCGTGGCGGTGGAATTCGGTTGTGAGACCTGGCATACCTTTGTCGCCGAGGAACCCGGCAGCGTCGTCATGGAAATCAAGCGCGGCCCGTATCACCGGCCGCCGGCGGAAGATATGGCCGCCTGGGCGCCGGCGGAGAAAGAACCGGGCATGGAAGAAGTGGAGCGCTGGCTGCACACCGCGCAACCCGGCGACCGCTTCCGGCAATAACGGTTGCCGGAAGAAGCGTTTCCCGCAAAAATCCTCCTGCCCGCTTTCCCGGGAACCGGTTTACTTGTCCGCCGATTTGGCTTTTCCGTAAATTTCGACGGCGCCGAGGGTGCCGGTTTGACCGGGAAAAGTCAGTTTGAGCTTGACGAACCGGGCGTCGATATCGGCCAGTGAAACGGCCTGCGGTTTCGTGCCGAGCTTGGAACCGTCCAGCGTCATCGCGTCGGCGAAGGTTTGGCCGTCCCGGCTGAATGAAATTTCGACGGCGGCCAGTCCGTCCGAGCTGCCCCGGCCGATTTTCAGTTCGGTCAACAGATAATCGCGCTGCAGGTCGAACTGCACGGTCGCTTCCGGGACGCCTTCAAACAGAATATCGTTGATGACGTTCCAGTCGTTCCGGACGCCGCTGAGCAAACCGCGTCCCGGTACATTGGGCTTGCCGCCGTCGCGCGGATCGCGGAAACTGCGTCCATCGGTCCAACCGCCGCTGCATTCGACCGAATAAGTCGCTCCGGTCGCCAGATAGTGGGCGGACAGGGCGCCGGCCGGTTTGTTGTCGGACAGCAGGCTGGCGTAACGGACCGGATCGAATTGCAGCATGGCCGTCTGGTTGACGGTGGCGATGACATTGCCGTCGCGGCCGGCCAGTTGGGCCAGCAGCGGGTCGATCTTCAACGGCGGGCGGCCGGTCAGATCGGCCGGCGGCGTCACGGTGAAACTGACCGAAGTCTGTTCCCCGGCCGCCAGTTGCCTGATTTCGCGCTGCTGCGGCTCGACGCGCCAGCCGGGCGCCGCCGCCAGCGTCAGCCGGCCGCCCGGCCAGGCGGTCGCGACCGGATTGACGATCTGCACGGTGACGGTGGCCGGTTGGCCCGGCGCGAGCCGCGGTGTATTCGGGTCGTTCTTGGCGGCGGAGCCGCTGTTTTCCGTCCGGATGCCGAGGAACGGCGCGGCCGACGAGAAAAGATAAATTGCCGCGGCGCTCTGAATTTCCGGCAGTTCCAGTGTCAGCCGGCCGTCGGGCCGGCGGGTATAGGCTACCGGCAGCAGCCAGTTGTTGTCGGCCGGTGCCAGCCAGACGCTGGCGAACGGCGTTTCCGGCAGCGCCAGCGTCAACCGGCACGGCTGTACCGGTTCGGTGGAATTGGAAGCGGCGATCAGCATCAGGTTGCCCTGTGAATCGGCCAAGGGGGCTTCGAGGCGCAATTGTTCCGCCGAAGCGCCTTCGAGTTGATAAGCCGGCCGGACGCCGGCGGCGGCGAGGATATCGCCGAGAAAATCGCTGACCGCCCGGTCCGGCGTGCTCTCGGCGCGCAGGGCGCCGAGCTTGGTGCTGAACCAGTACGCTTGGCCTTTGCCGTAATCGTGGCGGGTCAGCCAGGCGCTTTTGGCGTTGCGTTTGACATCGACGGCGTTGACCAGTTCGGCGCCGTCCAGCGTCGCGTTGATCCGGCCGTCGCTGCGCAGGACGAAACCGTTTTCATTGGCGTACCAGACATCGTCCGGCGAGAAGTGAATGCCCTGGTAAACGCCCTGCAGATCGATGCCCAGCACCCGGTCCAGGCCGTGTTGAATCCGGTGCCGCTCGTCGAAATAACCGGCCTGGGTGTCGGCCAGCAGCACGCCGCCGTCGGCGACGTACTGTTCGATCGCTTGGCATTCCGCTCGGGTCAGATGGTCGGCGGAGACCAGCAGCAGCGCCTGATAACGCTTCAGATAGGCGGGATCCAGTTTGGTGTAGGGCAGGATATCGACGAAATAGCCGAGGTCGCGCAGCCGGCTGAAAACCGTCAGGCGGCTGTTGACGCCGTAATCCCACCAGGAGCGGTTGGTGTCGGCCGACAACTGCACGTCGCGCTGCGGCATCAGGATGGCGGCTTTGCCGGCGGCGGATTGCACCGGCAGGCATTCCGACCAGAACGGTTCGGTCCGGTGGATCATCGTCGCCAGCCGCGCCGCGTAGAAGAGCCGGTCGCGCGGCTGGCCGTCGGATGCGTCGATGAACGAGAAGGTCGAATAGTCGTTCTCCGCCTGGAAGCTGCCCATGACGAAAAAGTTGAAGCCTTTGCCGCCGTTGGCGGCATAGCGCCAGAACGTTTCGGCGAACTGCCTGCCCGGCCCGGCGTGGTTGTTGCATTCGGCGGTGAAAATTTTCGCTTCCGGGGCGCCGGAAGCTTTCTGCGCATCGGTCGGCCGCATCGCGTTGAAAAGGTAATTGACTTCATAGATGTCCCGGTCGTTGTGGCCGTACATGTCGATGCCGTACCAGCCATTGCTCAACCGGCGGGTTTTCTCGGCCAGCATCGCCTGGTTGTTGATCCGGTTGCGCGCTACGTAGGTCATCTCCAGCGAACATTGGGTCGATTTGCTGATGACATCGCGTTTCAACGGATCGGCATTCCGGATCGCCTGGAAATATTCGACCAGGAAGTCGGTGAACGCCTCCTCGTGGAACTGCCGGAAATCCAGCCAGGCTGCCGGCTTTTCCAGCCGCTCTTCCGGCCGCGGCAGTTCCACTTCGGAGAAGTCGGCGTAATTGCTCTGCCAGCACCGGTTCAAATTGGCGATATCCTGCTGGTAGGCGTCGGCCAGGTAAGCGAGGAAGGCGGCGCGCGCTTCCGGCGAATAATCCAGTTGCGCTTCGTATTCGTTGTCGATGCCCCATTTCCAGATTTTCGCATTGCCGCGCAGGACATGTTCGACGCTGGCGGCGGCGCATTCCAGCACCCGCTGCCGGGTCGGCTGGTGGAAATAGTTGATCCACGGTCCGCCGTAGAAACTGCCGTCCGGCCGCTGGGCTTTCCGAAATGGCTCCCCCGGTTTGTTGCCGTGATGCCACAGCGAATGCGCCGCCCAGATGTTGTAGAAGAACAGACCGTTTTCAGCCTCCGAACTTCCGGCGCCGGGACAGTCGCGTCCTTCGATGAAATCATAACAGCAATGGGCGTTTTCGGTCAGGTTGAAGCCGATTGCCGGCAACTGGTCGAAGTTGCGGTCGCCGAGCATGCCGAGCGGGAAATAGAACTGGCTCGGCTGCATGTCGCTGCTCAATTCGGTCGAAAAATACGGCGTATCGGCAATCGCGGCGGCTTCTTTGCCCGCCGCTTCCTGCCAGGCGGCCGTCAACAACGCTCCTGAAACGATCATCGCTTTCCACATCTCCTTTTCCCTCCTGCAGTTACAATGTCGCGCCGGCCACCCAGACCGGTTCGCCGGACAGTTCCAGTTCAATCCGGCCGCCGGCCGGCGTCAATTGCCGTTGCCGGCCGATGAAATCGTAAACGGTCACCGCCCCCGTCGCCGGCAGCGACAGTTTGCGGCTTTGGCGCCAGTGTTTTTCCCACGGTTCCAGGCCGGCGTAACCGGGCGAATCCTCGCTCTGGATGCCGCCTTCGGCGCGGTCCCACAGCAGCAACAGCGGTGCGCCGTCGGCGGTTTTGAACTCGATGCCGCGAACCTCGTCGGCCGGTTCGACATAGCGGACGAATTCAGCGCCGTCCAGCCGCCGCGCCGTCGCTGCGTAACTCAGCGCCGACGCTTTCGGCGCACCGAAACGGTCGAACAAGCCGTAGAAATATTCGCCGTCGGTCTCCGAAACGCCGCCGATGTCAGCCCAGATGCTGTCCATCAGTTGATAGAAAAAGACTACTTTGACCTGTTCGGCTTTGGCCAGCGCGTAACTCAGCACGACGTTTTCGGCGGCCCGGCGCATCGTGTCGCACCACCAGAAATTCGGCCGGGTGTAAGCGTAGACTTCGGTTAAATAAACCGGTTTGTCGCCGTATTGCCGCAGCAGCGAACGCAGCTCCTTCAAGCTCGGCAGATAGTTCCAGGTGCTCGACAGGCTCTCGTCGTCCGGAGTCATATTGCCGCGTCCGAGGTGATAGGCGATGCTGTCCAGCAGCGGCCAGCCGCCGGCGGCGTGGACGTTTTGCAGCGAACCGATGCCGTCGAAGCCGTTGGCGAAGCCGATGCTGCAAAGCTCCAGCGGAGACTGCTTTTCCCGGATCAATTCCCGGATCAGCTTCAGATAAGCGACGTATTCGGCGGCCTCTTCGACCGTTTTGAAGCTGTTTTCATTGCCGAACTCCCAGACCGGATTGCGTTGCCGGTCGCACTGGTCGATCAAATCGGCAAAGTGCTGCCGCTGGTCCGCCGGCGACAGTTGCCGCCACTCTTCCGGGCTGTAATGGCTGTGGAAAAAGGCGACCAGGCCGTAAGGCGCGCATTCGTTGTTGTCGCCGCTGCGCAGATAACGGACGCCCAGCTTCGACAGCAGCCGATAGACTGCTTCCCGGTCCGGGATCGGGAAGGTTGCCGCCATGCCGAAGATTGAACTGTCCGGGTGGCGGAGCGGCGTTTCGTCCAGGGAGGCCAGCGTGGTTCGGGTGAAGATCTCCGGTTCGCCCGGCGAAGCGACTTCGACGAAATAAATTGCCGGTTCGTCCGCCGCCGGCAGCGTCAGCATTTTCTGCCGCGTTTCGCCGGGCGCCAGCGTGACGGCGCCCGTCTCGGAGTGGACGATTCCGCCGTCCAGGTCGTGAACGGTGATAACCAGCGGCCGTCCGGCGATCTCATCGTCCGAGACGTTGGCGATCCGGTAATCCACCGTCATCGCTTCTCCCGGTCGGAACAGGTGGTTCGGCTGCCCGCCGGCGAACGAGATGGCCAGCGGCCGTCCGGCCAGCCGGGCCGCCGCCTGTTCGCCGTCGGTTGCTTTCGGCGTGACCAGAAAAGAATTTGACGCGGTATAATGCCCTCCGTCGTCCTGCCGGCGGAAGGAGAGATGCTGATTCCAGTCGCCGCTCCATAACGCGTTGCCGTTGATCTCTTCCCAGACGGTCAGCTCCCCGCCGTCGATGCGGCGCAGCACCGGCCCGACGGCTTCATACGGGACGCCCCCGCCGGGATGGCGGGTCCAGAAACCGCTTTTGACAAGCCCGCCGAGCTTGCCGTCGCGCGGAATGCGGACATACATCACCCCGCCGACCTCGGTGTCGCGCGGCACGTCGAGTTGATAAGCGACCTTGAGCCGGTCGCCGTCGACGGTATAGACGGCTGAACCGGTCATCTGGCGGCCGGGATCGTTGGTGATGCGGTAATCGACCTGCAGCGTCCGGTCGTCCAATTGTTTGATCGAGGCGATTTCGGCGGCGTGGTCCGACCAGCCGAAGGGAAGGCCGCCGAATTCCAGCAGTTGCCGTTCGCCGTCCGGCGTGGTCAGGAACAACTGCCGATGGTCGGAAGCGGTGAGTTGAAAGTTTTTCCCCCGCAATGTCGGAGAGTTTCCCCACACTGCCGCGCCGGTCAGCAGCGCCAGGACGGCTGGAAGGCATTTGGCTATGTTCATAGCTGATTCCCTTTTTAGACGACTGGATTGATGAAACATATGGAGCGGTCAGCCCCGGCAGCTCTGCCGCCAGACCAGGGCCGATTTGATTTCGATTTGCGCGTAGCGGTCCGGAACATGGTCGGAATCGGCCAGATCCAGCAGCCGGTCGACGGCGGCGTGGACCAGCGCCTCGGTGTGCAGTTCGACGCTGGTCAGCGGCGGGGTGGTCATCTCGCAGAATTCCGAATTGTCGAACGCGGCGACGCTGATTTCCCGCGGCACGGCGACGCCGGCCCGGTTCAATTCGGTCATGCCGCCGATGGCGAGCAGGTCGTTGGTGAAGATGATCGCGTCCGGGCGCTCCGGCAGGGCGAGCAGCCGTTTAACCGCTTCGATGCCGCCGTTGATCGAGGATGGCGTATCATTGAGGATATAGGCCGGCGGCGGCAGCAGGCCGACCGCCTGCAGGCCGTATTCCATCACTTGAAAACGGCGGTCGACCGACGGGAAATGCCGGTTGGTGATGACAAAGGCGAAGCGGCGGTGGCCGGCGGCGACCAGCCGGCGGATCAGTTCCGCCGAGCCGGCCTGCGGGTTGGTGATCGCGCAGTCGCAGGACAGCCGCAAGGTCAAATCCTCCAGCGCCACCATCGGCAGTTCATAGCGGCGGATCATCTCCACCAGCGAAACCGGCGGGAAGGAGGCAAGCAGCACTCCGTCGATCCGGTGTTCGCGCAGCAAATCCGGCAGTCGGTTGTGCCGGGAGTCGATCGAACTGATGAAAAGGAATTTGCCGAGTTTGGAGGCGTAGCGTTCCGCCGCATAGATCAAGCGGCTCTGGAAATGGGTGTCCGACGACGATTCCGGATTGTCGTCGAACAGCATCGCCAGGCAGTTCGACCGTTTGCCGGTATAAGGCGAGGGGCGATAACCGCGCTGAGCGGCGTAAGCGATGATTTCCTCCGCCCGCTTCCGGCTGACGCCGGATTGGCCGTTCAAGGCGCGCGATACGGTGCTGGCAGTCGTTTTCAACTCCTGCGCGATGGTGCTGATATTGATAACCGGGCGATTGTGATTCATCCTGCCAACCATGATTGGAATGTTTTTCGTTGTTGAGTTTTCAATTTACGCAATTTTGCGTTGTATTTCTTTTATAATTATAGTAAATTTTTCGTGAGAAGTCAACCGGCCAATGAAAAAAATCAATTTTTTTGATTTTTCGCCAAGCCTGCACTTTGGTCGGCATTGTTTGCCGCTTGGCTTAATGGTTTGGTGTTTAATGTTTTACTTTTTATTTTTACTGAATGTGGCGATAAGGTTTTACAAAAACTTCCAACGTCGAGGCAAAAATTTTTACATTTTTTTGATTTTGGATATTGACTTATTGCGCAAAATTTGCTATAATTTTCTTAAGAGCGAACGAAAAATGTTTGCGCGATTACTCAAAAGTTTGCGCCGGCTATGCTGGCAGTCGATGAAAAGCAACCTTTACAGGAAGGAACTGGAAAATGAGAAAACAGAGATTCACACTGATCGAACTGCTCGTCGTGATCGCTATTATCGCCATCCTGGCCAGCATGTTGCTGCCGGCGCTCGGCAAAGCCAAGCAGGCGGCGCAGATCATCAAATGCACTAACAATATAAAGCAGTTGTCGCTCGCCAATATTCTTTATACGACGGATTACAATGATACCCTGCCGATCCGTAAAACTTCCTGGCTGGACGACTGGGATAGTATGTGGTCCGACCGTTTCTGGATGGGGGAACTGGTGGAAAATTACGGCATTGGCTATGGTTCATTGCAGTGTCCGAGCCATACGACGGTGATGGAGGTCGAAGAATCCGACGTTTATAAAGCCCAGATCGGTTACGTCAACCATTGGGAGTGGGGCGCCGACAAGGGGCAGGTTAATTATGCTCTGAATGGACGTGGTTTGATCAACTCCGTACCGGTATGGGGATTTCAGGGCGTTCAGGGGAAACTGTCCAAAGTGGAATCTCCGGCCCAAACAGTGTTGATGTTTGAAAGCATCATCGCCGAAGGCAGTGACGGTGTGTCCAACTATTCCAACGAATGTCTTACCAAATACGGCACCAACGGCAACTGGCTTCGCGACCACGGCGGCCAGGCCAGTCTGTTCTCCGGGGTTGACGGCCATGTCCTGAAAGCCAAACCCGGCGCCGGTTCGATCAATATGTATCTGATTCCACAGACCAATCTGTGGGAAGACAATGGCTGGCTTTACGGTCCGTTTTTCTATGTGCCGTAAAATTCTGCCGGTCCGTTCTCATTCTTAAAAATACGTTTCCCGCTTCCCAACCCTCCGGGAAACGTATTTTGTTCCCGCAACTTCTCAGGATCTTGTCATGATGATAAAATTACTCTCCTGCTCCTTCCTGTTGTCCGGCCTGCTGTGTCTGGCTGCCGCCGATTCGCCGTCCAGATTGGATAAAGTGGAAAGTTATTCGCTGGAAATTACGCCTGACGGTCCGACCGAAAACTATTTTCCGGTCGGCACCCTGCGCGGCACCGATATCCAGAAAACCCGGAGCGGTTTGAACTGGGGAGAGGAGAGTCTTTGCGATTACCAGTGGAAAGACGGTTCTCCGATGCACATGCTGGATTTGGCCCGGCCTTCCGGTTCGCTGTTCCATATGGGCAGTTGGGGCGCGCACACCTTCGCTTTTACGACCTCGACCAGGGATTTCGGCGACGTAACCTATGTTCTCGACGAGGACGGCAAGTTGCAGAATTTGTACCATGTCACTTTGTTCAATCCGAATTTCCGGCGTTATATTGCCGCCTACGACGGTGAACTGGCCGGGCTTTACGGCAGCCGCTACGGCCGCGACCAACTCTATATGTGGTCGCTGGACAACGAATGGCAGGGGATGATCGATTATCAGCCGCTGGTCATCGAACTGTATCGCCGGTGGCTTGAAAAGCGTTACGGTTCGCTCGACGAACTGAACCGGGTGTGGCGCAGCGCCTACGCCTCGTTCGATGAAATCGAGCCGCCGCCGCAGGTGCCGCGGCGGCGCCCGGAAGGAACCGAGGCGGTCAACTGGCTGAACTGGTACTATTTCCAGAGCGAAAACTTCAGCGACGTCATCCGCGAACGGTTTGAGGCGATGCACCGCGGCGATCCGCTGCACCGGCCGGTCGGCCTGAAAGCGGTGCAGGGCTGCATCGATTTCTCACATTGGACGAAGCGCAAACTGCACAACTTTTCCGACCTGGCCGAAAAGACGCGCGACTTCACCGGCGGCTGGCTCGGCTGCGATGTTTACGGCAACAACGACGCCTTCGAGTATGAAATCAGCTTTCTGGACAACTGTGCCCGGCCGACTGACCCGGACGATTCCTCCTGGTATGGCGTCAATCTGTTTGAAACCAACAATCACGGTGGCCCCGGCTGGCAGTTCGCCGACACCTTCTGGCGGAGCCTGGGCAATGGCCTGAAAGCGGTCGATTTCTTCTGTATGGGGGATTTCGGCGACAATCCCAGCGAAGATCCGGAGGTGTTCGGCTTTATCGCCCGCAACGGCCGCATCCGCGAGCGTTATTTCTATGTGCCGCGTTTCGCGACGATGCTGCACCGCAGCGAGAAATTCTGGAAACAGGCGCGGGCGGCGGAGGTGCCGCGCGTCGCGCTGCTCAATTCGCACCGCGACAATCTGCTGGAAGACGATCCGGGCGGAGTCTGGGATGCCGGCGAGAACAGCCGCCAGGCGCTGTATGCCCGGCTGCGCAATCTCGGTTACTGGGTGGACGTGCTGCCTTACCACAAGTTGACGCCGGAGTTCCTGAAGCAGTACCAGGTGTTGTTCCTCTGCAACGCGGAGTTGCTCACCGACGCGGAATTTGCCGCCGTCGCCGAATATATCGAAAACGGCGGCAAGGTGCTGGGTGATTTGCGCTGCGGCTATTTCAATGAAAATCTGGAAGTGCGCCCGGAAACCGCCGCCGTATTCGGCGTCGGGTTCCAGGCGAAGCAGAACTGGCACGAGAAAGTGCCGCTGTCCGAAGCGGTCAGCAGCCGGACCCGGGCGTTTTACACGCCGGCCGGGGCGGAACTGTCTACCGACGGCCTGATCGCTTGTCACCGTTACGGCGACGGCCGCAGCCTGCTGCTGGCCACCGGACTGGGCGCCTGGCGCAACCCGGCGGTCAAAAATGCTTCCGGCGATCCGAAGCGGATCGACGCCGGAACCGAAGCGGATGAAATCTTGCAGAATCTGTTGGACCGGCTCGAGGTCGAGCCGCCCGCCGCCGTCGCTGGCCGGACGATGCCGGCAATTCACCGGCAGGGCCGGGTGGAAACGCCGCAGGCGGATGAAGACGGCAACCTGGCTTTGCTGATCGGCAACAACGTCGAAGAAGGCGTCGGTGAAGTGGCGTTCACGCTGACCCTGCCGGAGGATACCGCCACCCGGGCCTTCTGGGCGCCGGCGGAAGAATATGCGTTGTACCCGCTGGAGTTCGACCGCCTGGCCGACGGCCGGTTTCATTTCACGCTGCCCGGCCTCGGCAACGCCGGCGTCGTTTACTGCTTCCGGGAGCACGCGCCGCTGCTGGGCCAGAAAACGCCGGCGTCCGCGGTCCGGGCAGTGGACGGCCGGACGCCGAAATTCCGGCCGGGTGAGAAATTCACCTGGATTATCCAGCTTGCCGCCGTCAACCCGACCGGAGGGGAATTGCGCCTGACGCTGCCGGACGGCTGGAGCATTTCGCCGTCGGCCATTGCCGTCGGACCGCTGGAAGCCGGCCAGTTCCGGGAGTTCGAAGTGCAGGCGCAGGTGACCGAGGACCTGACCAGACTGGAACCCAACCAGCCGTTCCCGATGCTGGCCGAATATTTCGAGAATGGTGAACGGGTGGCCGTCTGCAACCAGGTCGTCGAAATCGATTTTCCGGAAGAGATCTATGAAAGCGCTTCGCGGTTGCTCAGCGACAACAACAGCGTTCCGGAGGGGTACTTCCTGCGCAAGACCACCGGCGCCACTTATCGGATCGTCCGTCCGGACGGTTCGCCGGCCGATTGCGACGATGAGCCGACCAGGGAAAAACCGCTGCCCGGCCTGATCGACGGCCACTACGGCTGGTGGACCCGCCGGGTTGACGTCCGTTCGCCGGAAGTGGAGGTCATCTTCGATCTGAACGATGTTTATACGATCGACGACGTTCGGGTTTTCGTGCAGGAAGAGCGTTTCTATCAGTCGCTGGAAGTCCGTTGCAGCACCGACGGCGTCCATTATACCGCGCCGGTCGTTTCCGACCGGAAACTGCAGCCGGTGCCGCGCGGCGGCTGGAACAATGTCGTCGAACTGCCGGACGCTCCTGATGCAAGATATGTCAAAATCATCATCCGCAATCCCGGCGGCGCTTATCACATCGACGATATCCAGATCTGGGGCAAGACGCATCCGGCCGCCCGGCCGGATGACGCCCTTGAGTGATTGGGCGGTGAAGGAAGGAGGCAATTTTTTTCAAAATACGGTTTTTTGATAATTTGGCGATAGTTTTTGAAAATAACGGGGATTGCCAAAACCGTAAGATTTATTTATAATATGAGAGGGCATGCTTTCAGCGCCGGTTCCTGACGGGGCAATCCGGCCAGCACAGGCGCGGGCCGCCAGAAGGCGTTCCCGCCGCGGTTGATTTCCGGAAATGAAACGGTATCGAAACAGGAAAGAGTCGGCAGATTGGTCAAACAATCCATCCACGTCATCAAATTGGGACATCATCAATGAATTCGCAGAAAATTTTTCTCCTGATCCTGGCGCTTCTGATCTTCGCCTCCATCGTCACCGCCTTGCACACCGGCGAACGCGACCGGGACGGGGTGGCGATCAGTTGGGCGACCGACCCGAACGAGCAGCGTTACGACCAGCGGGATATTTTCTATCAGTGGCAACTGGCCAACGGCATCGTCGATGAAGCCGGCAAGCCGAAGATCAGACTGCACCTCGACACCGCCACCAACCAGAGCATGCTGATCCAACTGGTTTCCGGCGTCGGCAGCGACGTGTTCGATGTTTACGGCATCCGGACTTATCAGCCGTTCGGGGTCATGCAGCCCTTTACCGAGGAGGCGAAACGGAATGGCTTCAGCCTGGCGGACACCTATCCGGGACTGGAGGATGAGCTGATGGCCGGCGGCGAACAGTACGCCTATCCGTTCAACGTTGCCAACATCTCCTTCTGGATCAACGTCGATGCGTTTGAACGCGTCGGCATGGCGCCGCCCGGATTGGAGTGGACGCCGGAAGAATTCGAGCGCATCGGCGCCGAATTCGTCATCCGCGCCAATGCCGGCAAAAAGCGGCAGGAGGTATTTTTCACCAACGCCGCGGTACCGAACATGCAGCTCGACGTCATCGCCCGCAGCAAAGGCGTCGACCGTTATAACGAAACGCTGACGGCGGCGACGCTGACCGATCCCTGGCATGTCGCCGCGCTGGAGATGTTGAAACGCTGGACTTACGAGGATGTCTGGTCGTTCAGGGACGCCGAGGGCGAACCGCTCGATTTCGACCGGCTGGTTCCCGGTTACCGGCCGGAAATTCCGCTGCGGCTGTCACCGTCGCCGTCCGATGTCCAGAGCATGAGCTCCTCCTCCGGCTACGGCGGCAACGATCTGTCGCAGTTCTGCATCGGCAATTACGCGACGGTCTATTTCGGCCGCCATCTGCTGATCCGGCTGCGCGGGCTGCCGGAGGAGGAACGGCCCAGGCTGGCGATCGCCCAGCATCCGATGTATGAATTTCCCAACACGATCATTTATTCCCGCGCCGCCGGCCTCTACAAGGGCGGCAGGAATCAGGAAGCAGCCAAAACCTTTCTGAAATATATCGCCAGCCGCGAATACAACGAATACATCCTGCTCGGCGGCGACGGCCTGCCGTCGAATCCGGCCTATTCGCTGGCCGATCCGAATTTCGGTCATCCGGAAAGGTTTCCGAACGAAGGCGACACCACCCGGCAGAGTACGATCTGGGCCAAGGAGGTCGGTTTCATCCAACCGGTTTCCCCTTATATCAAAGGCGTGACGATCGACTGGATGAAAACCGCTTATGAAAAATACTGCAACGACCGCAGCCCGTCGGCGCTGGCGGCGCTGGCGGAAGCCGAGGAGCGCTACGCCAGGGACATTCAGACCAACATCGCCGCCAATCCGGAGTTGAAAAAGCAGTATGAGGCGGATGTCGAATTGCAGAAGCGGGTCGACGACTATAAGGCGGCCGGCAAAAAACTGCCGGCCGCCTGGATCAAAAACAGTTTTCTCAAAGCCTATTATCGAGCGAAAGGGATGTTGCAGGAATGAAGTGGGGGATGCGAAGGAAAGAGTGGCGTGAACTCGGAATCGGAACGGCGTTTATCCTGCCGAATCTGCTCGGTTTTCTGGTGTTCAGCGCCATCCCGCTGGTCATCAGCATAATCATGGCTTTCACCAACTGGAATCTGGAGATTCACAATATGTTCCAGAACGCTTCGGTGAAATTCGTCTGGTTCGACAACTTTCTGGAGTTGTTTTCCGAACCGGATTTTTACCAGTATCTCTGGAATACGCTCTTTCTGATGATCGGCATTCCCTTCGGCATGGCCGGCAGCCTGTTTGCCGCCTTGCTGTTGAACTGCGATTTCAAATCCGGTTCGCGCCGGATCTGGCTGATCGTGCTGCTGACTTTCGTCCTCACCGCCGCCTGTCTGGTGCTGGTCGCCTTCGGCATGGGCAAAAGTGCGCTGTTCATCCTGCTGCTGTCGCTGTTCGGCACCATCCTGGTGGCCGGCACCGCGGTCGGGCAGGGGTTGTACCGGACTTTGTTCTACTTTCCCTGTTTCACCAGCGGCGTGGCCACATTCATCCTCTGGAAAAAGATGTACAGTCCGGATACCGGTCCGATCAACGGCGCATTGCAGCCGGTGCTGGATGCGGTCAGCCCGGTTTTTGCCGGGTTGTCCGACGGCGCGGCCAATGCGGTCAGCCTGGTGCTGCTCGCCGGCGTCGTTCTGCTGACGGTCTACGGTTTCCGGCGTAAAATCCGGTTGTGGAAGGATGGCGAGGCCGGTACGGTCAGTCTGGTATTGGGATTGGCGGTCCTGACCGTGCCGCCGGTGCTGGCTTGCTGCTGGACCGATTACGGCTGTCGCTGGGTGGTCTTCGGCATCGTCGCCGCCGGCGGCTGGTGCTGCGCCGCGGCAGCGGTAGCGCGGGGACGGGAATATCGTACCGCGCTGGACCGCGGCATCGGTGATTCGATGCTGCTGGACGGCATTTCGATGATCGTTGGACTGACTTTGATCGGCTTCGCGCTGGTCGTGCTGCAGTTGCCGGCCGACGCCCGGGCCGGTTTGAATGCGCCGAAATGGCTGGTGGATTTTTACTGGGCGAAACCGGCCCTGCTGCTGATGGGCTTCTGGGCGGCGATCGGCTCGAACAACATGTTGCTTTATCTGGCCGGCTTGACTGGCATTCCGCAGGAGCTCTACGAAGCGGCGGACATCGACGGCGCCGGCCGCTGGCAGCGCTTCTGGAATATCACCTGGCCGCAGCTCTCCGGCGTCACCTTCTTCATCTTCGTCATGTCGGTGATCGGCGGTCTGCAGGGCGGTTTTGAGATGGCCAGGGCGATGACCGCCGGCGGGCCGGCCGGCGCGACGACGACGCTGAGCTATTACATTTACACCGCCGGTTTCGATGTCGGGCGGCTGGGATATGCCTCGGCGATCTCCTGGATGCTGTTCGCTTTGATTTTCGTGGTGACGCTCTTCAACTGGAAATTCGGCAACCGCTACAGCAATGATTGATGGCAGAACAAATTGAAAAAAGGAATCGGCAAACGATGAATGTCAAACTCAAAAAAGGCTTGAATCTGTTTTTTCTCAATCTGGTGCTGGGCGGGTTGGCGCTGACGCTGGTGCTGCCGTTCACCTGGATGATCCTGACCAGCCTGAAATCGCTGCCGGAAACCGGCCTGGATACCTGGTTGCCGAAGGTGTTGCTGTGGAGCAATTATCCGGATGTTTTCTCGATGGAGGGCATCCAGTTCGGCCGCTGGTACTGGAACAGTATTCTGGTGGCCGCCTGGACGACTTTCCTGCAGGTATTCACCTCCAGCTTGGCGGCGTTCAGCTTCTCGCGGCTGCATTGGAAAGGGCGCGATAAAGTATTTCTGCTGTATCTGGGGACGATGATGCTGCCGGGGCTGGTGATGATGATTCCGAACTACCAGATCATGATTTCGCTCGGCTTGGTCGATACCTACACCGGTCTGATTCTGCCGGCGGCCTTCACCGCGTTCGGCACTTTCCTGATGCGGCAGTTCATGCTCAGCATTCCGAAATCGCTGGACGAGGCGGCCGAAATCGACGGCGCCAGCAAGTGGCAGCTCTATTGGAACGTCATCCTGCCGCTGTCGCGTCCGGCGATCATCACGTTGTCGATCTTCACCTTTATCGGCACCTATAATGCGTTGTTCTGGCCGTTGGTGATGATCAAGAATCCGGAGAAATACACTTTGCCGATCGGACTGCTGGCATTCGACGGCACCCAGGGGCAGGTGACCAATTTGTTGATGGCGGCGGTGACGATGAGCGTCGTGCCGATGATTTTAATTTTCGTATTCATGCAGAAGCAACTGGTCAAAGGCATTATGCTCGGCGGTGTAAAGGGGTGACGGATTATGGCGGAAGTGATTCTTGAAAATGTGTGGAAAATTTACGAGGACGACGGTTACCAGGCGGTCAAGGGCGTCTCGTTGGATATTCGTGACCGGGAATTCATGGTGCTGGTCGGACCGTCCGGCTGCGGCAAGTCGACGACGCTCCGGATGATTGCCGGCCTGGAGGATATTTGCCGGGGGACGATCCGGATCGGTGATACGGTGGTCAACGACATTCCGCCGAAGCAGCGGGATATTGCGATGGTGTTCCAGAATTACGCGCTTTATCCGCACATGTCGGTTTTCGACAATATGGCGTTCGGTCTGAAACTGCGCAAGTTCCCCAAGGCGGAGATTCAGAAGCGGGTGATGGAAGCGGCCCGGATTCTCGGTCTGGAGCCATATCTGGACCGGCGGCCGAAAGCGCTTTCCGGCGGTCAGCGGCAGCGGGTGGCGGTCGGCCGGGCGATCGTCCGCAAGCCGAAAGCGTTCCTGTTCGACGAGCCGCTGTCGAATCTCGACGCCAAGATGCGCGTTCAGATGCGCATCGAGATCAGCAAGCTCCACCACCAGTTGGAGAGTACGATGATCTACGTTACCCACGACCAGACCGAAGCGATGACGATGGGCGACCGGATCTGCGTGATGAAAGACGGCGTCATTCAGCAGGTGGCCGATCCGTTGACCCTCTACAGCCGGCCGGCCAACCAGTTTGTCGGCGGCTTTATCGGCACGCCGCCGATGAATTTTTTCAACGGCCGGCTGGAACAGAGCGGCGAACGGCTCTGTTTCGCTTCCGAGGGAATGACTTTCACTTTGCCGGAAGCCTGGAAGGACAAGGCGGCCAAAGCGGCGGGGCCGGACGTGGTGTTCGGCATTCGGCCGGAGAATCTGGTGATTGCCGATGACGGCATGGCGGCGGTCATCGAGGTGCGGGAACTGATGGGGGCGGAAACCTATCTGCATCTGCGGCTCGGCGGGCATACCTTTGTGGCGCGGGTGGCGCCGGAGACCGGTTTCCATGCCGGGGACACGGTGAAATTCCGGTTCGATACCGCCAAAGCGCATCTGTTTGAACAGGAGAGCGGCCGCGCCCTGTGACCGGGCCGGTCGGAAATCATACAAGTGCGATGCAACGCGGCCCGATAAAGTCGCGTGTCCGGCCCGTGGGGAGATTTCCCGGCGGGCCGGCGTTTTTCTTCTCCGGCCGTCCGGGCGTGAACATTTTACCGGTTTTTTCTTGCAAAACGGCTCTTTTTACATTATAATGAATGTAGCAACCGATTTTCAACTTTTTTATTGAGGAGTGAAAAAATGAAAAAATGGACTTGGGTGTTGTTGCTGTTATGTTGTCTGTGGGCAGGCTGCCGGGCCGATGATGATCCGGCTCCGGCCCGGGTGAAGGAGTTGGTTGCGGCGATTGTCCGCCATCAGATGCCGGACGGCGCGTTGCGGATGACCACGACCGGAAACGAAGTTGCCGTCATCCCGGATGTCGCCAATCTGACGGTTTATGCGTTGCTGGAAGCCGCCGATGAATACGAAGAATTGCGCGGCGTCGTCCAGGCGCCGGCGGAGGCCTATCTGGTCTGGTTTGCGACGCAGGCGACCGGGCAGGGCGTGGCGGAGCATTATCAGGGGACGCTGGACGGCTATGTGGCGGAAGGCGAGTTGAAGCTGTTGCCGGGCACGGCGGCCAGTTACCTGCTGGCGGCCGGGCAGTATCGGGATCAGTTCAAACGGAAATTTCCGGAAATTGTCGGCACGGCGTCGGCCCAGGCGGCTCAACTGCTGAAAACCGCTTTGGAAAATGACGATCCGGCGTTGTCGGCGGCCCGGCCTTCAGCCCGGTTGGAGTTGGCGCTGGCGCTCCGGCACGGCGCGGAACTGTTCCGCGACTTGGGGCGGCGCGATCTGGCCCGCGAATTGCGCCGGACGACTTTGAATTCCGGCAAGACGGCGGATCTGAACCTGGTCCAGTTATATGAGAATCTGATGTTGGAGTTGGATAAAGATTAAAAAATAATAATCATTATCGATTTGAAAAATTGTAAATTTGCGTTTATTGTTTTATAACGAAGAATCGATAACTTAAATTCTGGGGAGGATGTTATCATGGCTATGGTGACGAAACTGGCGCCGGATTTCACGGCGGATGCGGTTATGCCGGACAATACGTTTGCGAAAATCAGTCTGAGCGATTATCGCGGCAAATACGTCGTGTTGTTTTTCTATCCGATGGACTTCACTTTTGTCTGTCCGACTGAACTGATTGCCTTCGACCGGCAGTTCGAAGCGTTTAAAAAATTGAATGCCGAAGTGATTGCCGTATCGGTGGATTCGGTTTATTCGCACTTCGCCTGGAAGTCGATGGAGCCGAAAGAGGGCGGTATCGGCAATGTCAAATATCCGATCGTCGGCGACATCAGCAAAAAGATTTCCCGGGATTATGACGTGCTGCTCGATGATTCGGTCGCGCTGCGCGGGTTGTTCCTGATCGACAAGGGCGGGGTGATCCGTCATCAGGTGGTCAACGATCTGCCGCTGGGCCGCAATATCGGCGAGGCGCTGCGGATGGTGGAAGCCCTGCGGTTCTTTGAAGAGCACGGCGATGTCTGTCCGGCCAACTGGCAGCAGGGCGAAGACGGCGTCGTGGCCGATGCCCGGGGTATCGCCGACTATCTGGCCAAGCATTGAGTCCGGAACGAAGCGGCCGGTATTTCAAGCGAAATACCGGCCGTTTTGTTCCCGTGTTGCAGTCCGGTCAAATTTTTTGAGGAGAGTGTGAGGTTATGGAAAACGGCAATTACTGGCGTGGCAATTTCTGTCTGGAGGTCAGCCCGACGCCGGATATCCTGGTGATTTTCGGTGCTTCCGGCGATCTGGCCAGGCGGAAGCTGCTGCCGGCGATTTACAATTTGTTTCGCCGCGAGCTGCTGCATGGGGATTCCCACATTGTCGGCTGCGCCCGGCACGATTACGACACGGCCTCGTTCCGTGAACTGCTGCGCGGCGTGTTGCCGCCGGCGGAGCCGGAACAATTGGAGGCATTCCTGCAGCGGATTCATTACCTGCGCGGCGATTACGGTGATCCGGAGTCGTATCGGCAACTGGGGGCGAAGCTGGAGGAACTCGGCAAGCTGGATGCGGCGATGCCGCTGAATTACACCTTTTATCTGGCGACGCCGTCGAGCCTTTATCTGACGATCGTGCCGCAGCTGTCGGCCGCCGGTCTGCTGAAAGAGGATTTCGAGGGGACGCCGTGGCGCCATGTCGTCATGGAGAAGCCGTTCGGCCGGGATACCGCTTCGGCGCAGGAATTGGATTTGGAACTGCACCGCTATTTGAAAGAGCGGCAGATTTACCGGATCGACCATTATCTCGGCAAGGAGACGGTGCAGAATATCCTGATGCTGCGGTTTGCCAACATCATTTTCGAACCGATCTGGAACCAGCATTACATCGCCAAAGTGGAGATCACTGCCGCCGAGGAGATCGGCATCGGCCGCCGGGCCGGTTATTTCGAATCGGCCGGCCTGCTGCGCGACATGTTCCAGAATCACATGCTGGAAATGCTGTCGATGGTGGCGATGGAGATGCCCGGGGAGTTCTCGGCGGATGCGATTCGCGATGAAAAATTGAAACTGATCCGGGCGATCCGGCCGTTTCCGCAGAAGAATCTGGAAACGGTACTGGTGCGGGGGCAGTATGCCGCGGCCGGCGACTTGGCCGGTTACCGCCAGGAGGAGGGGGTCGCGGCCGGCTCGACGACCGAAACGTTCGTGGCGGCCAAGTTGCTGATCGACAACTGGCGTTGGCGCGGCGTGCCGTTTTTCCTGCGTTCCGGCAAACGGCTGAAACGGCGTCTCAGCGAAATCGCCATCACCTTCAAAGCGGTTCCGCATTCGATTTTCCAGCCGATCCGGGCGCAGGACATGACGCCGGATACGCTGGTTTTGAGCGTGCAGCCGGAAGAGGGCATGTCGCTGACCATCCAGGCCAAACAACCCGGTCCGAAATTGTGCATGGGCGGTTTGATGATGCACTTCAATTATGCCGAACTGGCCGGCGGGGAAAGCTTCGAAGCGTATGAACGGTTGTTGCTCGACGCGATGCTCGGCGACCAGACTTTGTTCATCCGCAGCGACATCATTGCCGCCAGTTGGAGGTTGTTCACGCCGGTTCTGGAAGCCTGGCGGAATCCGGAATGTTGTCCGCTGGAGCTTTATCCGGCCGGTTCGTCCGGTCCGTCCGGCGCCGATCGGCTGACCGAATGGCGGGAGTTGTAAGTTGGCCGGTTCGTTCACGTTCCGGCCGGTCGGCGTGCTGCATTGTGACCGGAAATACCGCTTTGAAGCGCCGCGTCAGGCCGTTTTCGCCGCCGGAAGCGGCTGGGTCGAATTGGACGAGCATTGCAATTACGAGGCGGCAT
Source organism: Victivallis sp. Marseille-Q1083 (assembly GCF_903645315.1). Classification (NCBI taxonomy): domain Bacteria; kingdom Pseudomonadati; phylum Lentisphaerota; class Lentisphaeria; order Victivallales; family Victivallaceae; genus Victivallis; species Victivallis sp. Marseille-Q1083. The sequence continues at coordinate 497,923 of NZ_CAHJXL010000001.1, read as the reverse complement.
TGGCCGATCTGGCCGGCTTTGAACGGATCTGGCTGATCTATGTGTTTCATTTGAACGGCAACTGGAGGCCGAAGGTCAAGCCGCCGGTGGCGCCGCCGGGCCGTAAAGTCGGCGTGTTCGCCACCCGGGCGCCTTACCGGCCGAATCCGATCGGCATCAGCGCCGTCGAGTTGGAAAAAGTGGAGGGCCGGCGGTTGTTCATCCGCAATTTCGATTTGCTGGACGGGACGCCGGTTCTGGATATCAAGCCATATATTCCGGCCGTCGATGCCTTTGCCGGGGCCGCCTGCGGCTGGCTGGAAGAGGCGGACCGGCGGCGTTACGACGTGATATTGACCGCCGGATTCCGGAGCACCGCCGACTGGCTGTTGGAGCACGGCGGACCGGATCTGGCGAACTTCTGCCGGGTCCAGCTTGCCTTTTCGCCGCTGGACCGGCGGCGAAAACGGTTGTCGTGCGAACATTTGCCGGCGGGACAGTGGGAGATCGGCTGCCGGACCTGGCGGATCCGCTTCGCTCTGGACGAGGAAGCGCAACGGATCGAAGTGCTGCAGGTCACTTCCAATTATACCGCCGAAGAGTTGGAACCGGCTGCCGATGACCGCTATTGCGACAAAGCGCTGCACCGGGCGTTCCGGCGGGTTTTCGGCATCCGTCCGGCCGGAATAGCCGGGCCGGACGCTGAATTTGTTCAATAACGGATCGGGTTGCCGAATTCGTCGACCGGATTGCCGTTCTCGTCAAGCAGCCAGATTTTGCCGATGCTGTTGGGCTCCACGCCGCTGCCGCCGCCGCCTTCGCCCGGCTCCGGCGGTACATCGTTGCCCCGGACGGTGGCGGACAGCGAGAAACTGGTCAATTGCGGTTTTTCGTACGGGAAGAGGGTTTTTTTCATCTGATTGGTTCCTTATTTGGTTCAGGCCAGAAAACCTTGATGGTTGCGCGACTCGCTCCAGCCGATCAGGTCGGCTTCCGACGGCGCCAGATTGGCTGCCGTTTCCAGCGGAGCCGCGGCGAAGTTCCGCCAATACAGCGTCAAGTCGCCGTCGGCCAGTTTCAGTTCCCACTGATAACCGCCCAGCTCCACGGCATCGCCGTCGACTTTCAGCGAAGCCAGCGCGTCTTCAAAATTCAGTTCGAAAGTCTGGCCGGTCAGTTTTTTCAACAGTGAATATTCGGAATCCACCAGGAAATAACTGCCGGCGCTCCGGCCGTCGAGCGCAGCGGAAGAGATGGTGATGCTCCGCTGCGTATCGGCGGCGGCCAGCGAAAAATCGATGCCGTTGGTCTGGGTCAGCATTGCCCAGGTACTCTGGGAAATCTGGCGGTCGGAAAGATCGAAGCAGTATGCCGAAAAACCATTGCCGGCCTGTTCCTTGCCGAACTCCACCCGGCTGTTGCCGCGGAGGACCAGACGGTCGAAATCGATGATCACGCCGTTGAATGTTCCCCGGTAATTGGCCATTTCCAGCGTGGTCGCCCCGCTGACCTGGGCTTGGCCGCCGGAAATTTCATGACCGCCGCCATAGATATAGCCGTTGAAAATGGTGCTGTTGATCAAAGTCAGAGTGGCGTCGCCGTAAACGTTGGCGGTATTGCCGGCGCCGACCGCGTAACCGGCCAGGAAGATCGACCCCAGCAGCGAATTGCTGCTGGCGCTGGAATCGATGGTGATGTGAACGTTGCCGAGCACGTCGGCCTGACCGTTGTTGCTGAACCCGCCGCCGTAGAGATTCCTGGCGATCCGGCTGCCGCTGACGGTGATGTCCACCGATTGGATTTCAGTTTTGCCGCCGTAACCGCTGCGGCCGCCGGCCAGCACGTAATCAAGTTTGCTTTTGGCGATGTTGAGCACAACTCCGCCGCGGATGAGATCGCTGGCGCCGGCCTGGTTGGCATAACTGCCGCCGAACAGCCAGGCGTTGGTATTGTTGGGGCCGTGGTGGGTGACGCCGTTGAGGTTGAGGGTGACCCGGCCGCCGATTTCCGAGTGACCGGCCGCCGGGTCGGTCGCCAGGTTGTAATTGCCGCCGTGCACCAGCCCCGACAGTGAGATGCCGTTCAAATTCATCGTAATATCACCGGCGACGCGGTAGACGGAACCGGATCCGTTGACGACCGGATCACCGCCTTTGGCACTGTTGAGGTCTTTTGTGTAACCGTTCAGCGTGCCGCCGTAGAGATGGCTGGAGACAAACGTCACCGCCGCTTCGATGGTCAAATCGATGCTGCCGCCGACATTGCCGATGCCGCCGCCATACAGTACGTTGGTAATCTCGCCGGACTGCAGTTGCAGCCGGATGGAGCCGGTGACGTCGCTGTCGGCGCCGCCGCCGTAGAATTTCCAGTAACTGCCGCCGGCGATGGTCACATCGACATAGCCGTTGACATCGGCGCCGATGCCGAAGCCGCCGCCGTAGAAATAATTGACCCGTTTCTCTGTCGAATCGTTGTTGACGGCCAGATGCACCGAGGTCCCGGCTGCGGTCCCGCCGCCGTAAAAATTGTATTGATGTAAATTTTCCCAGCTCTTCACCGCCGGGTTGTCGGCCAGTTGCAGCCGGTAAGAGGCCGTGTAGCTGGCTCCGGAGGAGATTTGCAGGTAATAAGCGGCCCCCTGGACGGCATCGAAGGTGAGCGACGCGTTCGGGCCCATGGTGAACGCGATCTGCTTATCGTCCTCATACAGGATGACCACGACATTGCCGCCTTCGGTCTGCAGCAGGTAATTGCCGCTCTCGGCGACGGTAAAAGTCATCCAGTCATTGTTGTCGCCGATGCCCAGCGTATGTTCGTAGTTCCGGCCGACTTGGATCCGGACCGCATCGGCGCGGTAATCATCGTCCGGGTCCCAGGCGTCCGGTTTGACGTTGACCTTGACCAGATAATCCACGCTGCCGGCGGCGGAAGTGGAAAATTGCAGGTAATAGACCGAGCCGGCGGCCAAAAAGACATCCTGGGCGCCGCGGCTGCCGCTCACGTTGGCGATCGGAATACGGTTGTTGTAAATCGCGCAATCCAGCGCCTGCTTGTCGCTTTCGAATTCAAAGCGGTAATAGCCGCTCTCCTGGGCGACGAATTTGATCCACTGCTGTTCCGACGGCAGTTCCAGCGTGTGCTGCTGCCAACGGTTCAAATAAGTCAGTTCGCCGTCGATTTCCCGGTCGTCCGGCCTTGTCACTGCGTCCCGGTAACTGTCATTTGCCATCTGTTTCTCCCAAGTATTCCACCGAATCTTCGTCGCCGGCGTCGATTGCGGCGACGCCGATGACGAATTCGCCTTTCCAGTTGCGTTCCGCCGTCCGGGCCTGGATCTCTCCGGCCGGACCGTAAATGACCTCCTCGTGCAATTTGGTCGCTTCCCTGACCAGGGCGATCAGCCGCCGCTCGCCGCCGCAGGCGACGATTTCCGCCAGGGCGCTTGAAATGCGAAACGGAGATTCATAGAGAAACACCGTTTTGTCTTCGGCGGCCACCCGCTCGAAAAATTTTCTTCTCCGTCCGGATTTGACCGGCGGAAAACCGTAAAACGCCAGCCGGTCGATCGGCAAGCCGGAGGCGACGGCGGCGAAGGTCAAGGCCGAAACCCCCGGCACTACCGTCACCGGCACATTCCGTTTTCGCGCCTCGCGCACCAGCAGAAAGCCGGGATCGGCGATTCCCGGCGTCCCGGCGTCGGAAACCAGCGCCACCCTGGCGCCGGCCGCGACTTCATCCAGCAGGGCGTCGCATTTGCCGTGTTCATTGAACGCGTGAAAGCTGGTCAGGCGGCTGTGGATGTCGAAATGCGTCAGAAGCCGGCGCGTATGTCTGGTGTCTTCGGCGGCAATCAGGTCCGCTTCGCGCAGCACGTTCAGAGCGCGCAGCGTGATGTCTTCGAGATTGCCGATCGGCGTGCTGACCAGAAATAGCCGGCCGTCATCGTGTTTGTTCATGTCGATCCCGGATTGTAAAACCGAACGGTTTGGCTTATATTATTCAATTTCGTAATATAATAACCTTTGATCACCGAAAAAACAACAATTCAATGAGCGATTCCGGCGAAAAAATTTATCTGGCCAAGTTTTTGAGCGTCAACGGCGCCGCTTCGCGGCGGCGGGCGGCGGAACTGGTCCGGGCCGGCCGGGTGGCGGTCAACGGCGTAACGGTCGACAATCCGGCCGATCCGGTGCCGCCGGCGGCGGAAGTCAGGCTGGACGGCCGGGTGGTGGCGCCGCTGGGGCGCCGGCATTACGTCATGCTCAACAAGCCGCGCGGTTATGTCTGCACCAATGAGGACATTCACGCTGCGCGCAAGGCGCTGGATTTGATCGCGCTGCCGGGGGTGCGGCTGGTGTCGGCCGGCCGGCTGGACAAGGAGAGCGACGGACTGCTGCTGTTTTCCGATGACGGAGACTTCATTTACCGGGTTGCTCATCCGAAGTTTGAAATTCTGAAAGTGTATGAGGTCGCCACCGGCCGCCCGCTGCCGGACCGGGCGCTGCGGCGGTTGCGGGGCGGCATCGTCGATGCCGGCGAATTTTTGCAGCCGCATTCCCTCGAACCGGTCGGTCCGGCGGTTTATCGGGTGGTGCTGAACGAAGGTCGCAAGCGGGAAATCCGCCGGCTGATTGCCGCCGCCGGCGGCAAAGTCGTCCGGCTGACCCGGTTGAGTGTCGGACATCTGACGCTGGGAGGGCTGCCGGCCGGATGCTGGCGGGAACTTTCGAGCCGGGAAGTGGAGGAGGCGCTCCGCCCGGGTTTGCCGGAACTCGGTCGTTCTGACCGGGTTGCGGAATCGTAATTTTTTCGTAAAAAACCGCCTTCCGGCGCGGATGCGGATTTGCATAACGGTCGATTCGCTGTAAATTATAAATTCAACATTGTGCCAATATCGGAATTTTACACATAATCTGTGAAGGAGACAACCATGTACGCAATCATCAAGACTGGCGGCAAACAGTACAAAGTGAAAGCCGAAGACTGTTTGGATATTGAACGTTTGACCGGCGAAGCCGGCAGCAAAGTGACTTTCGCCGAGGTATTGGCCGTCGGCGAGGAAAACGGTGCGCTGAACGTCGGCACCCCGACGGTGAGCGGCGCCCAGGTCGAAGCGGAAATCGTCGACCAGTTCCGCGGCAAAAAAGTCGTCGCGTTCAAAATGAAACGCCGCAAGGGCTATCGCAAGACCCGCGGTCACCGGCAGGAGCTTACCCGCGTCCGGATTGTGGCGATCAACGCGTAATTTTTTCTTTATCATACGAGAGGAACGTCTGTCATGTTGTACGATGAAAATGGCGCGCTGCTGGAATGCAACATCCCGTCGCTGCCGTTGATCAACCGCGGCAAAGTGCGTGATATTTATGATTTGGGCGACAGTTTGCTGTTTATCGCCACCGATCGGCTCAGCGCCTTTGACGTCGTTCTGCCCAACGGGATTCCGAACAAGGGCAAGGTACTGACGCAGCTTTCCAAGTTCTGGCTGGAGCTGTTGAAAGACGTTCCCAACCATCTGATCACCGACGATGTCACGACTCGCTCCGAACTGGCTGCCTACGCCGGGGATTTGCAGGGGCGCTCGATGATCGTCCGCAAAGTGAAAATCCTGCCGGTGGAGTGCATCGTTCGCGGTTATCTGGTCGGCAGCGGCTGGAAGGATTACCAGAAGAACGGTACGGTTTCCGGCATCCGGCTGCGCGACGGCTACCGGCAGGCGGAAAAGCTCGACGAACCGCTGTTCACCCCGTCGACCAAGGCGGAAATCGGTGCCCACGACGAGGCGATTTCTTTCGACCGGGTGGCGGAGCTGATCGGCCGGGAGCCGGCGGCGGAATTGCGGGACCTGTCGCTCAAAGTGTACAAGACCGCCCGGGATTATGCGGAGAAGCGCGGCATCATCGTCGCCGATACCAAGTTCGAGTTCGGCGTGCTGGACGGCGGAATCATCCTGGCCGACGAGGTGCTGACGCCGGATTCCAGCCGATTCTGGCCGGCCGACCAGTATCGGATCGGCACCAGCCCGGTCAGCTTGGACAAACAGTTTGTCCGCGACTATCTGGAGACGCTCGACTGGAATAAAACGGCTCCCGGCCCGGAGTTGCCGGCCGAGGTGGTTGCCAGGACGGCGGCGAAATACCGCGAAGCCTACGAAGCATTGTCCGGCCGCAAGCTGGATATTTGAAGCGGAGAAAGCCTGTTGCCGATTGAGCTGAAAGCGCCGGTTTGACCGGCGCTTTTCTCATTTTCCAGCCGGACGCGGATTTTTTTTGCGAAATTTCATGAAATGATATTGACTTTTGATCTTTTTTTTGCTATACTACAATTATGATAACACGTGAAATTAAAAAGAGAACGGTTTTCGAGTGATTCTGTACGGCGATGACACGTGCAATCAGGAGAATGGAACAATGCCCCGACAGACATGCAGTTTGATGGATATCGCGAAACTGGCGAATGTATCGCGGACGACGGTCAGCAAAGTATTGCTGGAGACCGGCGGCGACCGGATTCGGGTCAGCAGTGAGACGGCCGACCTGGTTCGCCGGCTGGCCCGCCAGTTGAATTTCCGGCCGAATCAGGCGGCCCGCCAGCTCAAGGGGATCGACAGCAAGACGATCGCCATACTGATGTATTCGGGCACGGAAGCGCTGAGCCTTACCCAGTCATTCATGGAACTGCTGCTGGGATTGGAGAAGTATGCTTCGCTGTACGGCTTCAAGGTGTTGTTGAGCAGGGTGATGGAAGGGGATAACTTCGAACCGCGGCTGTGGGATTTGCAGGCGTCCGGCGTCCGGCACCTGTTCTGCTATCTGCCCGGCGAACAGTTGAATCTCGTCGCCCGCAATCAGGCGGAGTTCAAGAATATCGTCATTTACATGCCGTCTTCCCGGATTGCCGGGGCGCCGTTTGTCTATGTTGCGTTGAACCGGCGCAGTGCGGTGACGGAAGCGATCCGCTATTTGACGGAACGGCAGCGGCGTCGCATCGGCATTTTGCTGGAGCGGGAAGTGGCGCAGAGTGTTGCCGCCGCCCGTCCGGCTGCCGGCGATCTGCTCGATGAAATTCCGCTGGAACGGCAGTTGAATGTCCACGGCGGAACTCTGATGCAGGAAGAGCTGGCGGCAATGGCGCTGGAGGAACTGGTGAACCGGCAGCAATGCGACGGCATCGTCTGCAGCAACGATTACTGGGCCTTGCAGATGATGAGCGTCCTGCGGGATCACGGCTGCCGGATTCCGGAGGAGGTGGCGCTGATCGGCTTCGACAATCTCGATTTCGGCCGCAGTCTGTCGCCGAAGTTGACGACCTTCGACCAGTCGTTCGATGAGACGGCCAGAATGATCATGGAGTATTATACCGGCATGCGCGACTGGCGCGATGCGGATACGATTCAAATTATTCCTCAAATCGTCAAAAGGGAATCGGCCTGACCGGAGACGATGGCGGGAATCAAAAACGTAGACCCAAAAACCATATTATGAAAGGATCGGGAAGATGAAGAAACAGGTAAAAAATTTTACATTGATTGAATTGCTGGTCGTTATCGCGATCATCGCCATTCTTGCCAGCATGCTGCTGCCGGCTCTGGGCAAGGCGAAGGCGTCGGCGCAGAGCATCAAATGCTTGAACAACGTCAAGACGATCGGGCTGGGAATGATCATGTACCGGAACGACAACAACAGCCGGATGGCGCCGACCTTGTACGGCCATGCCGACGGCGTCTACTGGCCGACTTTCATCGCGCCTTATACGATGGACGGACCGCGTTACAGCGACGCCGCCGCCAACATCCGTTACTGGGACAACACCATGCCGGCCTATCTGCTCTGCCCGGCGATGAGCTGGAACGGCGCGACGGCGCACAACGGTTATCTGTCCTATGCGCTGAGCATGCAGTATTCCGACGGCCGGCCGATTGAAAATGTCGCCAGCACCACGGTGATCAGCGCCGGCGATTCGCATGATTTGGGCAATGATGCCGGAACCCTGACGTTCATGCCGTGGGACAGCCATTGGTCGAGCTGGTACGGGACGGCGACCGGTTTCGCCAAACGGCACAACACCGGCGGCAACTATCTGCATCTGGACGGCAGCGCCAAATATTACAAGTGGGATCAGTTGCACAACGACGAGGAAATTTTCCGCGGCGACGAAAACGAAAAATGGTGGTTTGAATAAGGTATAGCGACGCGTTATACTTTACGAAGAGCGGCCGGCGGCCGGAAAAATGCGGTATGTTTTTTCCGGCCGCCGGCGAAAATGGTCAAACGACGGGAATTTTCATGGCACAGAAAATCAGGTTGGGGGTGATCGGCTCCGGCGGCCGCGGGGTGATTGCCAAATGGGCGCAGGACAATCCGGCGCTGCAGGTTGAGGTGGTTGCTTGCTGCGATGTCAAAGACAGCGCCCTGGAGCAGAACAAAGAGTGGTATGGCGCCGGGGTGCGGCTGACCCGCGATTATCGGGAATTGTTGAAATTTCCGGAGGTGGATGCCGTTATCGTCAGTTCGCCGGATTATTGTCACGAGGAGCAGGCGCTGGCGGCGCTGGAAGCGCGCAAACCGGTGTATCTGGAAAAACCGATGGCGATCACGGTCGCCGGCTGCGACCGGCTGCTGGTTGCGGCGCGCCGGCTCGGCGTGCCGCTGTTCGTCGGCCACAATATGCGGTATATGAATATCTTCCGGAAAATGAAACAGTTGATCGATGCCGGCGCAATCGGGGAAGTGAAGGCCGTCTGGTGCCGCCATTTCATCTCCTATGGCGGCGACGCCTATTTCTGCGACTGGCACAGCGAGCGGCGCAACACCACCGGTTTGCTGCTGCAGAAGGGGGCGCACGATCTGGATGTCATCCATTGGCTGAGCGGCCGTTATGCCAGAAAGGTGACGGCGTTCGGCAGCCTGTCGGTCTATGACCGGCAGCCGCGCCGGCGGGAAGGGGAACCCGCGCAGCAGAAAGGCTGGAACCAGAACGATCACCGCTATCCGCCGACCGCGGTCGGCGGCTTCAGCGCCAATATCGATGTCGAAGATCAGAATATGGTGCTGATGGAGCTCGGCGACGGCGTGATGGGGGCCTATCTGCAGTGCCACTTCACGCCGGATGCCTGCCGCAACTATACGGTGATCGGCACCGAGGGACGGCTGGAAAACATCGGCGACGGTCCCGACGATCCGATTTTTTTGTGGAACCGGCGTTGCGACGACCACTACCGGATGATCGGCGATCAGGTTTTTCGCGGCGACCCGGCGCCGGCGGGCGGTGCGCATGGCGGCGCCGATGTGACGATTATGGAAGAATTTTTACAGTTGGTACGCGGCGAATGCCGTACCCCGACTGCGACGATGGAGAGCGCCAGGATGGCGGTTGCCGTCGGCTGTAAAGCCACCGAATCGCTGCGCAGCGGCGGTTGTCCGCTGGAAGTTCCGCCGTTGCCGGAGACAGAACAAGCTTGACTTCAAGCTGACGCGAAGAGGAATGACAATGAAGAAATTGTATCGAACCATATTGGGAGTTTTGCTGATGGGCGGCAGTCTGGTCGGCTTGGCGGCGGACGACAATCTGATGCGCAACGGTAATTTCGAGGCCGGGCGGGAGGATTGGAGTTCGGACTTGAAGAGTTTTGAGATTGTTCCCGGCGGTGTGAACGGCGACGGGAACTGCCTGAAGATGGCGCGGACGGAGCGGTTTGCCGATTGGTCGGATACCAACGAAGCGATTCAGAAGCTGCATTTCGATCCGCCGTTGACCGGGATGTTGAAAATTTCGCTTTACGCCAGGGTGGAAAATAACAACGAGGGCTATCCCGAGCTGTGGGTGACGGTTTTCCGTTCCGACGGTTCGATCGGTCGCGAAGAGTTCAAATTGAATGCCGGCCGGAATTGGGAGAAAAAAGAGTTCGTGCTGCCGCGCGGCGCGGCGCCGGTGACCGATGTGGCGGTCAAAGTCATGTTCCGCGGCATCGGCGATATTTTCATCGATGATGTGGCGTTGACGCCGTTTGTCGATGACAGCGGGATTGCGGGGGAACAGCTGGCGGTCAACGGCGGCGTGTTCGGGGACCGCGGAGTGACGGTCAACGGGGTCGCCAACCGGCTGGTCGACTACCGGGTTGCCGTCATGGACGGGACGAAGACGCTGGCGGAGGCCTCCGGCCGCGGCCGGCGTATCCAGCAACTGTTCGACGTGCCGAATGACCGGCCGTTGACAGTGGAAGTCACCGCCAGCGAGCAGTACGGTGACGGCCGGATTCGGCAGACGGTGACGGTCCCGGCGGTGAAGGATGCCGGCTACCGGCCCTATATGGTCTGGACGGCCGATTCGATGGAGAAGATCATGCCGCAGGAACTGCCCGGCCGCGGCAACGGCGTTGTCGACGGCGTGACGGTTGAATTGGCGCGCAACGAGGCGGAGGGCTTCCAGGCGGCGTTGCGGCGGGCGCCCGGAGTCGAGCTCGGGCCGGTGGCGGTGGAAGTTTCGCCGTTGCGCCGGGAAGACGGCAAGGCGGAATTGCCGGCCGACGCGTTGTCGTTTTTTCAGGTGGGTTATTTGAAACTGGATAAATTGACGCCGCATGTCGCCAGCTCTTATGGCGAGCCCGGCTGGTGGCCGGACGGTTTGCTGCCGGTTGAAAAACTGCTGATCCCGGATGACAATACCTTCGGCGTCTGGTTCAATGTCCGGACCGGGAAAGAGACGGCGCCGGGCCTTTATCATGGGACGGTGACTTTGCGTCCGGCCGGCGCGGCGGCGGTGGAAATTCCGTTGACGGTGCGGGTCTGGGATTTCACTTTGCCGGACCGTCCGGCCCTGAAGACGTCGTTCGACATCGACTGGGCCGACATCAGAAGCGTTTACGGCGAGGAACGTTTCCCGGAAATCCAGCGGAAGTACATCGAATACGTCACCGATCACCGCATTTCGCCGTTCTCGCTTTATGCCAGGGAGCCGGTCGATCCGGGGCTGATGAGCGGTCTGGAGGAACGGATCAATACGATCGCGGCGGCGCCGCCGCTGGGCGGCAATGATGCGGCGGCCGAGGTGGCCAAAGCAGCCGGCTGGAAAGCGCATTTGGATAAAGTCTACGATTCGCCGCTGGCCGACCGGGCCTATTTTTACGGGTTCGACGAATTTCTCGGCGAGCGCAAGGATACCGTCCGGGAAGCGTTCGGCGGCTTGAAGAAAATGTATCCGGGCATTCCGACTTTGACCACCTCGACGGCGGTCGACATTACGCCGGAGGCGATGCGCGATTTAGAGATCGACTGGCTGTGCGTGATGTTCGACTATTACGATCTGGAAAAAGCGCGCAAGGTGCGGGCGGAGGCGCCGGAATTGCAGGTATGGAGCTATATCAGCTTCCAGCCCGGTTATCCGTATGCCAACTTCATGCTGGAATATCCGCTGATTGAAAGCCGTCTGATCGGCTGGCAGAGCTATCAGCAGGAACTGGACGGCTTTCTCTATTGGGGGTTGAATCAGTATTGGCAGGGCGGTTGCCTGGATGAAACCAGGGAGCTGGTCGATCCGGCGGACGGTCCTTATGAGAAGTGGAGCAAACGGACCGGCAAGCCGGGACAGATTTTCGACGACTTGTATGGCGACGGCAAAATTCTGCTCTACGGCAAGGACGGTCCGATCGGCAGCATCGCTTTTGAAAATATCCGCGACGGTATGGAGGATTACGACTATCTGGCCTTGCTGCAGGAAAAAATCGGCAAGACGGAAGCCGATGAACTGTGCCGGCAGGTGACGACTTCGTTCACCGAGTACACCCGCGATCCGCAGCAGGTGCGGCAGGTGCGCCGGGCGATCGCCGCAATCCTCGAAGAAAACTGAATCGAAAAAAAAATGTTCCGGGCCGTACCCGGACGTAACCCGGCGGGCGGACGCCGCCGGGCGCTCCCCGCCAGGGGGCAAAGCTGAAGTTCGGGAAACGCCGGAATACCGGCGTTTCCCGTTTTCGGATTTTCCGGGCACCGTTGGAAATTGCGAATGCAAAAATTCTTTCCCCGTCGTTTGAATCTTTCTTGCGGCCTATTATAGTAATACTTACTTTAATACTTAATGTAAGTGGTATGCATGCGAAAAATCAATAATTCCCAAGTGCGCGGGAACAATACGAACCTGATCCGGCAATTTCTTTTGTCCGGCGCGGTTCACACCAAGGAATCGCTGGCGGCGGCGACCGGCTTGAGTGCGGCTACCTGCCGGAATATTCTCATGGAGATGTTGCAGACCGCTGAAGTCGAAGCGCTCGCTCCGGGCCGGCCGGCGGGCGGCAGGCCGCCGTGCCGTTACCGGTACAATGCCGGATTCGTCAGTTGGCTTCTGTGCCGGATCAAAAATGTTCCGACGGGGAAGCAACTGGAAATTCTGGTTGCCGATGCTGCAGGAAAGGTCGTGGCTCGGCGGGAATCCGGCCTTTTGGCGGTGCTTGCTCCGGATATTTTATTGGAGTTCATCGTCGATGCGGCCAAAGATTTTTCGCATGTCGGCGCCATTGCCGTTTCCTATCCCGGCGTGGTCCTTGACGGGAAAACTTCCTGCTGGGGCGATATCGAGGAATTGAACGGCTTCGATCTCAAAAAATTGATTGAGGAACACACCCGGATACCGGTTCTGATCGAAAATGATATCAATCTCGCTGCCGAGGGATACCTGATCCGCCATCCGGAAGAGAATATCCGCGATTTGGTTTACATCGGTTTTCCGCCGCAAAATCTTCCCGGCTGCGGACTGATTGCCGAAGGGCATCTGCTGCACGGGACCCGCGGCTTCGCCGGGGAAATCCTTTACATTCAGGATCAGACCAGGGAGGAGCAGTGGAATACGATGAATGCTCCGCACGGCCTTGCGGAGATGCTGCCGGCCGTCCTGCGTGCCGTCACCGCTTTGCTCGATCCGGCACTGATTGTGGTCGCCAGTCCCGATTTGCCGGCTTCGGAAGAGTTGCTCCGGGAAAAAATCCGGAAGATGGCGCATCCCGATTTCCTTCCCGAATTGCGCATCATTCCCGACTATTTGCCGGACAATTTTGCCGGGCTTCTCAATTTGGCCAGAAACAGTTTTTATCAACGGGGGTTTTGAATGGCTTCTCTTCTGCTTGCGATCATCTACCTGGCTTTCATCAGTCTGGGACTGCCCGACTCGTTGCTCGGTTCGGCCTGGCCGGTTCTGTACCGGGATCTGGACGTGCCGATTTCATTCGCCGGAATCATCACTTTCATTATCTCCTGTGGCACTGTTATTTCCAGTTTGCTGTCCGATTGCACCACCCGGCGTTTCGGCGCGGGGAAGGTGACGGCGTTCAGCGTGCTGATGACCGCCGTCGCGCTCTTCGGATTCGCCGTTTCCGGGAAATTCTGGATGCTGTGTTTGTGGGCCGTGCCCTACGGCCTGGGCGCGGGCGGGGTGGATGCCGCGCTCAACAATTATGTGGCGTTGCATTATGCTTCGCGGCACATGAACTGGCTGCATTGTTTCTGGGGCGTCGGCGTGACGCTCAGTCCCTTCATCATGAGTTCCTGTCTGCTGTCCGGAGCCGGATGGCAGGCCGGATACCGCTGGGTTTCGATCATTCAGATTGTCCTGACGGCATTTCTCTTTCTCAGTCTGCCGCTTTGGGCAAGGCAAAAAAAGCTCGTTCAGGAAAAAAGGGACGCCGCTGTCCCGGTGGGGCTCCGCGGCGCGTTCCGCATACCGGGCGTCCGGGAAATTCTCATCGGCTTTTTCTGCTATTGTGCGCTGGAACAATCCGCCGGGTTGTGGGCGAGTACCTATCTGGTTTTGAATCGCGGAGTGGCGGAGGAAATTGCGGCGCGGTGGGCGGCGTTCTATTACCTCGGCATTACCGTCGGCCGTTTCCTGAGCGGCTTCGTGTCCGACCGGGTGGGCGACCGGAATATGATCCGGGCCGGGCTGAGCCTGATTCTGCTCGGCGTTCTGGCAATCCTTCTGCCGGTTCCCGCTCCCGCAATCGCGTTGGCCGGGCTGTTGCTGGTCGGTCTGGGATGCGCTCCGGTCTATCCGGCGATTATCCATGAGACCCCCGCCAACTTCGGCGCCTGCAATTCCCAGGCGATCATCGGAATTCAGATGGCGAGCGCCTATGTCGGAACGACGGTGGTGCCGCCGGTTTTCGGTATTATCGCCCAATATGCGGGCATCGTCTGGTATCCGTGTTATCTGCTGGTCATCCTGGCGCTGATGGCGGTAATGCTGGAACGGATGAACCGGATTGTCGATAGGCATGGTCGAGTCGTAATTTCCGCTTGAAAAGTGAAACCGCAGCAATCAAGGAAACAGCGATGAAAGAAGAAGAAAAGATTTTTCGCGGCGAACTCTTTTGTCCCGCCGACCCTGAACTCAAGGCGATCAAACTGCGCTCCCATAAACTCAGCGCCCGGTACAGCCGGACCGCGGAGGACGAGGTGGAGCTCCGTTGCGAATTGACGCGGCAGCTCCTGGCCGCATTCGGCGAAGGCAGCTTCATGCAGGGGCCGGTATTTTTTCATTACGGCAAACACACCCGGATCGGCAAGCGCAACTTCTTCAATTACAATTTGACCATCCAGGATGATGCGCCGGTCACCATCGGCGACGATAACAATTTCGGGCCGAACCTGACCATCGTTACGCCGCTTCATCCGATGCTTCCCGACGAACGCCGGGTCATGCTTGATCAGGACGGCAAGCCGAAACATCTCTGTTACGCCCGGCCGGTGAGGATCGGCAATGACTGCTGGTTCGGCGCGAACGTGGTGGTCTGCCCGGGGGTGACCATCGGCGACAACTGCGTGATCGGTGCCGGAAGCGTCGTCACCAAAGACATTCCGGCGAATTCATTCGCCGCCGGGTGCCCCTGCAGCGTCATCCGGGAAATTACGGAAGCGGACAGCATGAACTGCAAGCCGGAAATCCTGGCCGGCAACCGGACCATTCCCCGGGATCGTTTCCCGATGGAGGGAAGCGTTTGATCAAGCTCGTTGCAACCGACCTCGACGGCACGCTGCTCGACCGGGAAAAGCAGATTCCGCCGCACTTCAACCGGGCGGTGGAAATGCTTTATGACCGCGGCGTCCGTTTCGCCATTGCCAGCGGACGGCAGTATTACAATATCCGCAAACTTTTTTACGGAATACGGGAGAAGCTGTTCTTCATCTGCGAAAATGGCGCAATCATCTTCGACGGCGACCGGAACATCTTTTCCGAGGCGATTTCGTTCGGCCGGCTGGCCCGGCCGCTCGCGGCGATCAGGACTGTTCCGACCGCCGCCGCCGTCCTCTGCGGAGTGGACTGCGCCTATCTGCCCGGCGGCAATGAGGAGTGCGAAGCGCACGCCGCCGACTATTACGAGCGGATCATCCGGACGGAATCGCTTCTGGACGCGGCGCAAAATGACCGGATCTGTAAAATTGCCCTGTTCGATTCCGAGAGTACGGAGAAGAACCTCTGGCCGCTGCGCCGCTCCTTCGGTGCCGGTTTCCAGATGGCGCTTTCCGGGCGGAACTGGCTCGACCTGATGAACCGGGGCGTTCACAAAGGTGCCGCTTTGCGGCGGCTCCAGGCGCGGCTCAACATTACGCCGCTGGAAACCATGACGTTCGGGGACTATCTGAACGATACGGAAATGATGCGGGAGAGCTATTACAGCTACGCGATGGCCAACGCGCATCCCGGACTTGCCGCCGTATGCAATTTTTCAGCTCCGCCCAATAGTGAAAACGGCGTTATGCGGGTGCTTGAAGCAACCTTTCAATTCGATCGTTTTCAAAACTGATCCCGGGTGGAACGGGAAGCACGGCGCAAAGCGTTCCAGTCCGGCGGCGGGGCGACGCGCGCCTAAACCGGCCCGGACGTTATGGGGCGCCGGTGGCGGCGGCGGAATTCGCGCGGCGACAAACCGGTCCGACGGCGGAAAAATCGGGAAAAATAGAATTCGCTGCTGAAGCCGAGCCGGTCGGCCAGTTCCTTGATGCTGCCGGAACCGCAGAGCAGTTCAAATTCCGCCCGCCGGCAGAGTTCCCGGCCGAGAAACTCCTTGAGCGGCAGGCGGAAATCACGGCTGAATTCCCGGCTCAGCCGATCGCGGCTGCGGCCGGCGGCGGCGGCCAGCTCATCGATTCTGGTGCGGGCGGAGAGCGTGCGGGCCAGATAGTCGAGCAGCGGGCCGTAGGTGCGCTGGATCGACAGGTCGCCTTCGAGGTCGAGCGGCAACCGACGGCAGAGCTGGCCGGCCAGTTCGAAGACGAGCAGTTTCAATTCCAGCAGTTGCGGCCAGCCGCTTCCGGCGGCGATGCTCTGGCAGCGCTGCCGCCGCCCGGCCGACAGCGGCAGCTCGAGACAGTGCCGCTGCCGGGCAAACAGGTCGATGCCCGGCAGCAATTCCAACTGGAAATGGAGTGAATAAAAGCGGAATCCGGCCGGAAAATCGAATTCGAGGTCGAGTCCCGGCGGCATGAAGATCATTCGGCCGCTCCGCATGACCAGAACCTGCCCGGCGGTGTGATTGTTCAGGCGGCCGCTTCCGGCGGTGACCAGGAACAGCCGGTTGAAACTGTGACGGTTGCGGCCGTGCCAGACGAAATCGGCCTCTCCGAATTCGACGATGCGGCAATGCAGTTGATTGGCCAGCGCCGTGGCGGTGTCGTGTTTGCGCAATCCCATGAATGTATATGTTTTGTCGCTGTTATTGCATTTGACAATCTCTTTGAACGCCAGTACTCTATCCTATCGGAACCGAAATTTCAACCATCAGAAAAGGGTTTGTTCAAAATGAAGTATGCCAGCAACCAGAGCAGCATGATTTCCTTTCCGCTCGGCGGCATCGGCGCCGGCAGCATCGGCCTGTCCGGTTCGGGGCGGCTGATCGACTGGGAGATCGCCAATCATCCCAATAAATTGAGCCATAACGGCTACAGCCATTTTGCCGTCAAGGCGGAAACGGACGGGCGGCTGATCGACGCCCGGGTGCTGAACGGCGATCTGCCGCCGCCGTACACCGGGATGCCGGAGCCGGCGGAGGCTTCCATCTTTTTCGGCTTCGGTTTCGGCGCCAACCGGCAATTGCTGCCGGGGATGCCGCATTTTCGCGATACCTGTTTCGACGGCGAATTTCCGCTGGCTTCGATTACGTTTCAGGAGCCGGCCTTTCCGGGCGCGGTCAAATTGAGGGCGTTCAATCCGTTCATTCCGTCGAACGATTTCGATTCGTCGCTGCCGGCGGCCGCCTTTGAGGTCGAATTCGAGAATCCGACTGACTGTTCGATCGATTATACCGTGGCGCTTTCGGTACACAATCCGGCCGACTGCAGTTGGCATGAGGTTTCCGGCCGGTGTTTGGTGCTGAAACAGCGCCGTCATCCGGCCGACAGCGATCTTTACGGCGAACTGGCGGTGGCGACCGATGCCGGCGACGGATCGATTCAGCGGTACTGGTATCGCGGCGCCTGGATGGATGAGATCAATATGTTCTGGAATGACTTTGCCCGGCCCGGTCCTTTGCCGGCGCGTGATTATCCGGAGCCGTCCGCCGAAAACTGGGGCGACACCGGTACGGTTGCCGGCCGGCTGGCGTTGCCGGCGAAAACGAAGGGGAGGATCCGTTTCGTGCTGAGCTGGTACTATCCGAATGTCCGGAACTCCTGGCAGCCGAACGCCGGCCAGTATCCCGGCTGGCGCAACTGGTACGCGACGAAATTCGACAGCGCCGCCGCGGTGGCCGGTTATTTTCTGGCGAATTATGACCGGCTGCTGGCGGAAACGACGCTGTTTCACGATGCGCTGTTTGCTTCAACCCTGCCGGCGCCGGTGCTGGAAGCGGTTTCCGCCAACATTTCCATTTTGAAAACCCCGACCTGCCTGCGGCTGGAAAATGGCGAATTTTACGCATTCGAAGGCTGTTCCGGGTTGGTCGGCAGTTGCGAGGGCAGTTGTACCCACGTCTGGAATTATGCTTATGCGCTGCCGTTTTTGTTTCCGGCACTGGAACGGTCGATGCGGGAGTTGGATTACACCTACAATTTCCAGCCGGACGACGGTTTGGCCTTCCGGCTGCAGTTGCCGCTCGGCCGGGAGCCGTCTTCCTTCCGTCCGTGCGCGGACGGTACCTTCGGCGGTATAATCAAGATGTACCGGGAGTGGAAAATTTCCGGCGATACCGATTGGCTGCGCCGCTGGTTCCCGTCGGTCAAACGGGCGCTGGAATACGCCTGGAATCCGCAGAGCAGTGAATTATGGGACCCGGCGCGGAGCGGCGTCCTGACCGGCCGGCAGCATCATACGCTGGATGTCGAGTTGTTCGGGCCGAACGCCTGGCTGACCGGTTTTTATCTGGCGGCGCTGGATGCCGCGGCGAAGATGGCCGAGGCGCTCGGCGAGCCGGAGACGGCGGCGGAGTACCGGCGCATCCGTGCGAAAGGCCGGCGGCAGGTCGAAACGGAGCTTTTCAACGGCGAATATTACGTCCAGAAGATCGATTGCGGCGACCGGGAACTGCTGGCCGCCTTTCCGGACGCGGAGGAGTATTACTGGAATGCCGAAGCCTGCCAGATCAAATATCAGATCGGCAACGGCTGCGGCATCGATCAGATATTGGCCCAGTGGCATGCCGAACTGCTCGGTCTGGACGACGTATTCGACCCGGAACGGGTGAAATCGGCATTGCGTTCCATCTACCGCTACAACTTTCAGCAAAGCCTGCGCAACCATACGAATTTCTGGCGGGTTTACGGCTTGAACGACGAGGCCGGCACGGTGATCTGCAGCTGGCCGCGCGGCGATGTTCCGGCGATACCGATTCCGTATGCGACCGAAACGATGCACGGGTTCGAATACCAGGCCGCCTGCCATATGATCCTCCGCGGCATGACGGCCGAAGGGGTGGAGCTGGTCAAAGCGGTCCGCGACCGTTACGATGGCGTCAGGCGCAATCCCTGGAATGAGATCGAATGCGGCAGCAACTATGCCCGCTCGATGGCCAGTTATGCGCTGTTGAACGCCTTTGCCGGTTTCCGGTTCGACTTGACCGTCGGCCGGATCGGTTTTCAGCCGGTCGGCCGGCAGCCCGGTGAAACATTCCGCTGTTTCTGGGCGCTGGACGGCGGCTGGGGGCAATTCGAACTGGCGGATTGCCGGGCGGCGTTGACGCTGCTTTACGGCAAATTGACGCTTCGGCAATTCGAAATACCGCTGAAAGTGGAACGGGTGGAGCATGGCAAACGGCCGTTGCCGTTCCGGTCGGCCGGTGGCGCCGTCCTTCTGGACGTTCCGCTGGAACTGACGGCCGGGGAGACTTTGTACTTCCGGGAGTGATAATGAAAAAACTCCCGGCCTGGAAATTTACCCGGGCCGGGAGAGAACACCGGAAGGATACGGTCAGGAATTGTGCTTGGCTTTCTTTTCAGCCCGTTTTTCCTTGAGCGTTTTTTGCGGCGCTTTTTTGGTTTCTTTTTTGACGTCTTTGTTTTTAGCCATGATTTACAACTCCTTTTTCATTGAGCGGTCGCCATTGTGCTCCGCCTAAAATAACCCGTTTGCCGTTCAAGTCAAGGTCGGAACTTTAAAATGGCACAATCTCCTGTTCCAGCGGCTGCACCATGACTTCCGGAAATACCAGGTGTTCCGGAAATTCGCAGAGCCGGACGATCAGGCGGCCCATTTCGGCCGGACTCATCATTTTTGCGGCGGCGGCCGGCGCGGCTTCCGGCAAACCGGCCGCCCGGCTGAATTCGGTGCTGCCCCAGGACGGCGTCACCACCGTCACCCGGATATTGTATGGGCGCAGTTCGGTGTACAACGTCCGGCTGAATTTGTCCAGCCCGGCTTTGGCGGCGGTGTAGACCGAGAAGTTCGGCCAGCCGTAATGGGCGCAGATGCTGGAAACATTGACGATCAGACCGGACCGGGCCGTTTTCATTCGTTGCGCGGCCCGCTTGCAGCCGAGAATCGCTCCCAGCAGGTTGGTGTGGAGCGATTGGAGGATTTCCGCATCGTCCTGTTCGGTCAGCGGGGCGATTTTGATGCCGCCGCCGGCGTTGTTGACCAGGATGTCCAGCCGCGGTCCGACGGCGGCGAACAACCGGTCCCAATCGGCCGGGCTGCCGACGTCGGCCGGCAGGTAATCGACCTGCAATTCGGCTGCCGCTTTTTCCAGGACTTCCCGGCGGCGGCCGGTGATCCAGACCCGGGCGCCGCGCGCTTTCAGGGCCTGCGCCATGCCGTAGCCGTAACCGGTGCCGCCGCCGGTGACGACGGCAATTTTTCCGCTGCAATCCATGATTTTATTTCCTTTCATTGTGAATCCGGACAAAGAAAAAGCGGTACAGCCGGAAGCTGTACCGCCGGAATCATCGGTTCACTGGTCGGCATTGCCGTCATTTTCGGCCTCGACGGCTTCGAATTTCAGCACCGGTTTGCCGCCGGCGGTCAGGACCAGTTCCTCTCCGGAGATCTGGTAGCCGTCGACCGTATCCAGCGCTTTCAGATAGGTGGATTCATAATTCATGCCCGGCCCGGCCATCATCGTGCTGGCCAGATTGCCGAATTTGATTGTTTCGGCAGCTTCATCCAAAGTTACCGGGCCGAAGTAGCGGTTGACGCCGCCACTTCCCGCCACCCGGTGATCCGCATCGATCTGCAACGTGATGTCGCGGCCGGGTTTGTCTGCGTCGGCCGGAACATTTTGCAGCGAATCCAGCTCCAGTTCCCACATCGTGCCGATCAGCGGACTGTCGGCTTTCACTTCGGCTTGAGGCGGCGTCTTGGGTTCGCTGCTTTCTCCGCAGCCGGCCAGAGTGCCGAGTCCCAGGGTGCCGATCGTCAACGCGCCGACGAACAGCGGCAAAGTCGTTCTCTTCATAATTTCAGTTCCTCTCGATCCGTTGAGTTGATTGCGGAAAATCGCGGCCCGTCCGCAGTTTTCCGGTTGCATTTCGTTCATTCCACCGCTTTTTTGCCGGGGGTGAATTGCAGCAGCGTTTGACCGCCGTCCTGCAGCGTCAGCCGATCGCCGGAAACCTGATAGGAGTCGGCTTGCGGCAAAGCCTGTAAATAGGCGCTCTCGTATTGCAGTCCCGGCCCGGCCATCCGCGTCGAACCCATCTGACTGAATTGCAGCTGGTTGTCGCCGGTAAACCGGACACTGCCGAAATAGCGGTTGACGCCGGCGCAGCCGGAAACCCGGTCGGCTTCATCGACGACCAGCGTGATCGGCTGCTGCGGTTTTTCCCAGTTGGCCTGACGGCCCGGCAGGGAGTCCTGTTCCAGGATCCAGACGGTCCCGGTCAGCGGTGATTGCGAATCGGAGGCGCTTTGACAACCGCCCAGCAACATGCCGGCGACGGCGGCACCGGCCAATGACAGAAAAATTTTTCGCATCTGTTTTGCTTTCCTACAAATTTCAAGCTCCGAGTTTTAGCCAGCCGATCGCGTGCAGGAAGGTAATGACGATGGCACTCGGCGTAATAAAGCGGATGAAAATCCCCCACAGCGACGCCAGAGTCCACACCACCTCGGTTGCCGGCCGCCGTCCATCGTTTTTCAAGCCGGCCAGCAATGTGATGATATGAATGTCGGCGAAGTTATTCGCTCCATGCCTTATTTCATTGACCGCCCGCCGCGTTCCCCAGATCCAGCCGACGAAAATCGACGTGGAAATTCCGGCCAGCGGCAACAGGTAATTGCTGTTGAAGACATCGACGACATCGAAAAAGTTCCCGCGCACCTCACCAAAAGCGGTGAACAAGGCCTGCTGCAGCCACGGAATATATTTCCAGTCCTGGACGCTCAGCGCGCAAAAAATTCCAAAAGCGCTGATCACCAGCGTGGCGCACAAGGTCGCCAGCCGCCGTTCCCAGCGAAATTGGTCGATGCAGAAGGTTACGCAGACTTCCAGCAGGCTGATGCCGCTGGTGACCGCCGCGATCGCCAGCAGCAGGAAAAAGATCGCACACCACAGCCAGCCGATCTGGTCGGGCAGTGCGTTGAACACCATCGGCATCACTTGGAAGACCAGGCCGGGGCCCTCCTGGGCATCCATGTTCATGGCGAACAGCGCCGGAAAAATGGCCAGGCCGGCCATCAGGGCGATCAGCGTATCCAATCCGATGACCGCCAGCGACGAGAGGAATATATTGCGCTGACGGTCCAGGTAACTGCCGTAGGTGATGGAAATGCCCATGCCGAGACTCAGCGTATAGAAAGCGTGGCCCATCGCCACCAGGGCTCCTTCGGTGGACAATTTACTGAAATCCGGCGTCAGCAGGAACTGGACGCCGCCCATCGCATTCGGCGAGGTCAAGCCGCGAATGATCAGGATGAACAGCATGAACAGCAGGATCGGCATCAATATTTTGCTGACCCGCTCAATGCCGCGCCGGATGCCGAACCAGACGACGAGGCCGCAAATCAGCATGAACCCCACTTGGGCGGAGACGGAGATCAACGGATCGCCGGCGATGCTCTTGAAATATTCCTGTGCCGCGCTTTTGTCCACGAAGTTCAGCCCGCCGCCGAGCGCCCGGAAGATGTAGGTGATCGTCCAGCCGCCGGCCACCGCGTAGTAACCGAGGATGGTTGCCGCCGAAAAGACGCTGACGATGCCGACGCTGACCCAGCCGCACCGGAAGATCAGAATGCCGAAAATTGCCAGCAGCGCGGCATAACCGTAACTGCCGAAGCAGATCATGCCGAGGACGGCGAAAATCACCAGCAAGCCGATCAGCCGGGCCGACGGAACGTTGCGGGCCGATTTGTTGCACAATTTCTGAAAGGCGCCGACCGGGCTTTGCTGGGTGTGCCGGCCCAGCGTGAATTCGCAGAGCATGATCGGTAAGCCGACCAGCAGCACGCAGCCCAGATAGACCAGCACGAAGGCGCCGCCGCCGTTCATGCCGGTGATGTAGGGAAATTTCCAGACATTGCCGAGGCCGATCGCCGAACCGGCCGCCGCCAGAATGAACCCGAGACTGCCGCTCCAGTTATCGCGTTTGCCTTTTGCCTCATTCATCGTTTCAAATCTCCTGTGTTTTCATGATAATTTTCAGCGTGGCCGGAGGGGCTTTCGGTGGAGGTCAGCCAGTCGCCGACAGCGGGGCCGTACTGTTTCAGCCAGTGCTGCGCCGCGGCATAATCCGGGTCGTATCGGGCGATCAGTTGGCGGAAACGGACCGAATGGTTCATTTCCGTCCGGTGCGCCAGCTCGTGAAGGATAATATGGTCGACGATGCGTGCCGGACAGAGCATCAGCCGCCAGGATAAATTGATATTGCCGTTTGACGAGCAGGAACCCCAGCGCCGCCGGGCGTTGCTGATCCTGACCCGGGCGTAGCCGACGCGGTGCCGTTCGGCCAGCATGGCGGTGCGTTCCGGCAGATAATCGGCCGCCTTTTGCCGGTAGAACCGGACGAGTTCTTCGGCCAGCCGGCCGTGCCGGGAAAACGGCACGAGGAAAACATTGTCCCGGTATGCGGCGGCGGCCGTGCCGGACAAGCGCACTTCGAACCTTTCATCCAGCAGCGGCAGCCGGCAGCCCGGCTCCGGCCGGAAAGGGGACTGCCATTCCGCCGCATTGGCCAGCTCCTGGCGTTTGCGGACGATCCAGCGCCGGTGCCGTTCGATGATTTTGCCGATTGCCGCTTCGCTCAATTGCCGGGGCGCCCGGACGGTCAGCCGGCCATCCCGATTCAGCGACAAACCGATGGTCCGCCGCGTCGATCGGATCAGTTCATATTCCAATTTTAAAATCCTTCCATCCAAATACCTGCATAATATGGCACAAAACATTGATTTTTCGACCGGCAACCGTGGCAAAAAACTCTTTTTTTTGTATTCCGAATTGATTTTTCAACCGGTTCATTCCACATTATGCACAGGAAAGGAGTCGTGCCGATGTGGAGGATGTGGTTTGCCGTTTGGTGGTTGTCCGGGATCGCCGTCTGGGCGCTGGAGGCGGAATTGCGGCTGTCGCCCGGCCCGGCCGGCGTGGATATCGCCCAGGTGTCGTCCGATTTGATGTTGCTGCCGGCGGCGGAAAAAGTGTTGCCCGGCCAGTTGGTGTATGTCTATGTCGCCCTGCAGGGAGAGGCGCCGCCCGCCGGGACCGCCCGATGGGAGGGGCGGTTGCAGCGGCTGGCTGCCGACGGCGCCGCGGCGGTGTTGCCGGCGGCGGAATTCCGCGCGGCGGCCGGGGGTGGGATGCTGCAACCGGCCCCGGATTGCCGGTCGTTGCAATTGCTGGGGGTTTATACGGTACCGGCTGGCAGCACTCCGGGCACGGTGATCACATTGCAGGCCACGGTCCGGGAGGTGACGCCGGAAGGAGTGGACGAGGAACCGGCAGAAGTCTGGACGAGCCGGCCGGCCGCGCTGACGGTGGAGGCTTTGCCGCCGGTCAGCCGGCAGCCGGAAGGGGCTGCCGCACCGGATAACCGCTTTGCGATGAGTTTCTATTACCTGATGCCGGAGCCGGGTGCGTTGATTTCGCTCTATTTCGATTTCCTGCGAACGTTTCCAACCGCCGGGGCGCCGGATGACCGGAAGATTGTCGTGTTGAGCTGGTTTTATCAGGCGTTCAAGTTGAACCCGCAATTGTGGCCGGCGCTGGTCGACGCCGTGCTGGAAGAATCCGGCCAGACGGCGCGTGATGTGACGACTGCGCTGCTGCTGCAGCTGGAAGCGCCACCGGAAATCCTGGCGCCGCTCGGCGATTTTGCCCGGTTTTACGGTGACCGGTGGGAGGCGGGGTATTTCGAAACGGCGCAGGTGATTGCCCCGATGCAGTTGGATTTTCTCTGGACGGAGTTCACCGTGACCGGCCGATGCCGGCCGATTGAAAAAATTGCCGGCGCGCTGGCTTTGATGGAGGACGGCATGTCGCCGGAAGCCTTTGCCGCGCTGGAACAGCCGACCCCGGAGGACCGGCGGAAACTGGTGCGTTATCTGATCGCCTCGGCGGCGGAATGGTCGCTGGGGCGGCAGGCGGCGCAGCATGAGTTGGTCCGGCGTTATTGCGGGCGTCTGGCGGCGGATGAAACGGTGCCGGAACCGGTCCGGAAAAAGTTGCGGCGGATATTGGCGACGGTGGAAACGCCGAAAGAGTGAATGAAAGACTGGAAAAGCGAATTTTTTGATCGCTATTTTTGCCGTGAAAACTTTTTTCAGCCGTAAATGGATTTGCAAATCGATCGCTGCAATTTTATATTCAGTTCGATGGCGGTTGGCCGGAGAAACGCGCGGGGGAACATTTCAGCCATATTGACAGGGGCGTTGCGATGTATCATTTTTTGGGGAATGAACGGCTGCAGTTGTGGTTTTATTCGCCGAATGTCTGTGCCGCCTTTCTGGCGATGACGATTCTGCTGGCGGTCGGAATTTTTCTCTGGCTGCCGCGGCGGCATTGGCGCGAGTTCATCCCGGCCGGCTTGCTGGCCGTATTCATCGTGGGGTTGGAGCTGCTGCTGGCCAAAACTTATTCCCGCGGCGGTTTCGTCGCGTTGCTGGCCGGTTTCGTTGCCGCCTGGCTGTTGTTGCGGCGGCGGGCGACGGTGGTTTTCGGCTTGACGGCGGTTGCGATGGTCCTGTTGGTGTCGAACGGCGTCGACCGGGTGCGTTCGATGGCGGAAGTGTCGGACGGTTCGATTGCCAACCGCTTCCGGCTCTGGCGCGGCGCCGCCGGCATCATCGAACGGCACTGGCTGGCCGGCGTCAACGCGCCGGGCGAGCTCTATCGCGCCTGGTATCTGCCGTTGTCGATCGATGAACATTACCGGACGATGATCAACGATTATTTGACGCTGGGAGCCAATTACGGCATCTGGGCGGTGTTCCTCTATCTGGCCTGCTTTGCGCTGCCGTTCTGGCTCGGACTTCGCTTCTATGGCCGGAAAGGCGGCGCGCCGGCGCTGTTTGCCGGCGCTTTCGGCGCGCTGGTTGCCTATTTCGTCAGTGCTTCGTTCAGCACGATGTACGAACACGATGAGCTGTTCTGGTTCGCTCTTGCGCTGCTGGTGCCGTCGGCCGGCTGGCTTCTGTTCATGATCCGCCGGCGGCGGTCGGCCGAATGGTTCGATGCGGTCGTTCCGCTGGGAGGTGCGTTGCTGGTGTGTCTGGCGCTGCTGGTCTGGGGCTGGCGGGTGAATCGCACTCTGCCGGCGGAGCTCGACATTGTCTCCGTCAATCAAATCGAGGAGGAATCCTACCGGGTCTGGCGGGCGGTTCCGCCGCAGCACCACGGCCGGCAGATTGTGTATTTGTTCGAAAATGGTTTGTCGTCGGAATCCGGTGAAGTGATCTGGTCGACGGTGCGGCCGTTTCTGGCGCGGAACGAAGTGATCACCGTGGCGCAGACCGACGGCGGCTTCGGCGGGCTGGCGCATGCCGAACAGGTGTTGGCCGGCGCGTTGGCGGAGCATCCGGATTGGCCGCTGGTGTTGTTCGGGCAGGGCGCGGCCGGCAAACAGGCGATCATTGCGGCGGCGAAGAACGGTTCGCCGCAGATCAACGGAGTGGTGGTGCTGGATGCGCCGGCCAGTTGGCCGTTTGAAGGGCTTTCGGCGCTGGAATTCGTCGACCGCTGTCCCGGCCGGCTGCTGCTTTTGTACGCGGCTGACGACGACGCCGCAACGGTACCGGAAGAGGTCGACATCCTGGCCGCTCCGCGGCTTCAACGCGGTTTGCCGGTCGAGCGGCGACGGCTGCCGGAAGCCGGACTTATTGCGGAAATCGAACGGTTTGCGGCAGCGGTGACGGCCGAAAAATAAAACGGAATGGACAGGAAGATGGAAAGACGGCGAAAAATCCGGAATTGGTTGCGTCAGCACCTCGACTGGCTGCTGGCCGCGCTGGCCTGCGTATCGTTGGCGCTGGCCTGGCTCCTGCATACGATGCCGGCGGTGCGCTATCGGTCATTGAAACCGGTTGCCGGGATGACCGAAGCCGGTATTTATTACATCTCCTGGACGGCGAAGCCGCGCGGTGTGCTGGTGGTGGCGGGCGGCTACAACGATACCAGCGGCGGGCTGATCCGGCTGCCGCAGTGGCAGGAGTGGGCCGAACGCAATCAACTGGCGCTGGTCGAACTCGCCTTCGCTTCGGAAGAAAAGGATTTGTCGAACGGCAAGGGATATTACTATGTCGTCAACGGTTCCGGCACGGTGTTGCTGCAGGCGATTGCCGATTTGTGGGGTGACGGGCCGCTGCCGATTGTGATCTTCGGTTTTTCCGGCGGCGCGCATTTTAGTTCCCGGCTGTCTCAATGGTGTCCGGAGCGGGTCGCCGGCTGGGCGGCTTATTCCGCCGGCTGGTGGGATGAACCGCAGCCGGACCGTAATTTGCCGCCGGGCATGGTGATTTGCGGTGACGCCGATCCGCGTTTCCAGGCTTCTTCGCAGTATTTTCTCGACGGGCGGCGCTGCGGTTATCGGTGGCTGTGGGTCGGCCTGGAAAATGGCGATCATTGTCTCGATCATGTCGTCATTCCTTTCGTGATCGATTATTTCGACCGGATTTTGAAGGGGCGTCCCGGCGAGGGCGTCTGGATTGACCTGGAAACCCGTCAACGTGAAGTGCCGGCCGGAACTTTGGCGGCGGTCTGGCTGCCGGACCGCCGGCTGCTGGAACCCTGGCGGCGGCTCAGCCAGGTCGAGCCGGCCGGCGGGGAAAAGGACGGGGAGGGGTTATGAATTTGTCGGCAAAGAAAATTTGGGGATCGGGTCTGGTTCTGCTGCTGGCGGCAGCCGGGATTGCGGCGTGGTGGTGGCAGGCCCGGCAGATCTTCGACTGGCAGGAGATGGTGTTGGAGAAGGAACATCACGGACAGACCGTTTTTTTACAGCGCGGCAGTTTTACGATGCGCGTCAATCTGCCGTTGAACCGGGACACGACGGTCAGTTACGTCATTCCGGTCGATCGGGAGGGCAAACCGCTGCCGTCGGCATCGAATCTGATTTTTTACGCGCCGTTCAACGGGGATTGGGGGCATCTGTTTTTTGAAAATGCCAAATGGCTGGAAAATCTCTGGCTGGAACAGGGCTATTCGGTTTTCTCGCTGCTGGCCAGGACGAATCTGAAAGTGACCGATGATGTGACGCGGTATTATATTTATCCGGAGTGCGGCTGGTACGAGGTCATCTGGCGGATTCAGGATGAGCTGGTGCGGAAGTACGGACTGGAAAAACGGCCGCTGCTGGTGGTCGGCGAATCCGCCGGCGGCAGCCTGGGGCAGCAGATGGCCGTCACCGAACCGGATCGGGTCGATGCGGCGGCCTGGTGCGGCGGCACCCGTTACCGGCTGGAGGCCGGACCGGGCCGCGGCGCGCTGTTGGCGTTGAGCACCTGGGGCTGTCCGGGGAGCGAGGCTTCCGATGCAATGGGTACGGCGCTTCGGCAGCAGGGCCGCCAGGTGCTGCGGGCGCTGACGCCGCCCGATCTGGGACCGGGCGTCATCAGCCATCACTCCACCGGTCGCCGGGCGTACGAGCTGATCTGTTCTTTCATCCGCGGCGTGGTTGCCTTGCGTGACGCCAACGGCGGGGTGCTGCCGGCGGTGGCGCATTGGCCGGTACGCCGCCAGATCGACGGCCAAACCTGTTGGTTGCCGTCGGAAGAGTTTGCGGCGCAATGGGACGGGTTGCCCCGGGAGGTGACCGATGCGGTGTGCGGCGGTAAAACGCCGGAAGCCGGCTGGGTGGCTTATCCGGCTTCGCCGGAGGCGGATCGTCTGGCGTTGCTGGTATTTTCCGCCGAATTTCCGGATCCCGCCGTTTTTATGGACGGGTTGGCGGAGCTGGCGGCCCGGAAGGTTGTGCCGGTTGTCGTGGCGGCCGACGAGGAGAAGTTGACGGCGGAGAATTTTTTGCCGGAAATGCTGGAAAAAATTTTGCAGGAGGAACGATGGCGCGATTTGCCGTTGATCGTGATCGGCATGGATTTGACCGGCCAGCGGACGGCAATTGCCGCTTTGAACAACGGCAGCGACCGGATCCGCCGGATTGTTCTGCTGGATACCGACTACGAATCGCCCTTTCCGCAATGGTCCATTCAAGCCTTTCGGGCGCAAAGCGATATTCCGCTGCTGATGTTGTGTTCGACCTCTGCCTTGCCGGAGCAGCCGGATCCCTGTACGGCCTGGGAATATCTCGAACCGGAAAAGAATGCCGGCTTCGGCCAACTGTGGCGGCAGGCGGTCCGGCGGGCGGTGGCGGAGTGAAATTTTTCTGCGGGAAAAAAATGCGAAAGGCTTGACAGCGCCGGTTTCCCATGGTATTTTTAGTTTTAAGAGAGTAATTATGTTTTGCTGAAGAGGAGAGGCAAAATGTCTTTTGGCGTGTCCGCATTTTCCAGGTTCGGCGTATTGTCGGCTGCCGTTTTCGCGGCCTGGCGGCATCGTTGCCGCCGAAGCGATGGAAATGCTGAAATGGCGCGGCGGGCCGTTGCGGCGGCGATTTCCGAAGACTTGCTTGGTTGCCCTTCCTGTTTTATCGTCCCATGATAATTTTTGTTCCGGTCCGTCGGGCCGGGCGGCTGCATTGTTGCCGAAAGCCGGAAACGGTTTCTGAAATTTGCGGAGCGGAGGAGTTTTGCCGTCCGGAGTGAAGCGGCCGGCAATTTAGTAGAACCAATGAGTTCTGCGAAATAGAGGAAAAGTGAACAGGAAGCAGTTTGAGCCACCGGCAAAAGCTTTGAAAACAAGCAAACAGTACGAGTTGGTGCAGAATTGGGTAAAAAATCGCTGAAAAAAGGCGTGAAGAATTAAGGCGGATGTGAATTCGCCGGGGTTGATTGAAAAATTTGAGATTATCGCGAAGCTATGCGGCGTCAGCAAACGATTTGTAACAGCGGATTTTGTCCGGCTGTTCGAGAATGAATGCGGCGGCGACGGCGGTGAGCGCGAGCGTCAGATGTGCAATGCTCATCTGGTTGCGGATGGCTCGGTAATTGAAATGCGTGGTCTGTTCGACCTCGCGCGAGCCGAGGCGCGAGAAATAGCGTTCGACGCCGGTACGTTTGGTATAAGTCTCTTTGTACCATGCGCTTTGGCGCGGGACCTGGGCGCGTGCATCATCGGTAACGTCGATGTAAGCGGTACAGCCATAGCGGCTGCCGGTACAGAATCGTTGATGATTGCAAGGGCATTGGCCAGGTAATTCGTCTTTTTCCGGTCGCGTTCCGGCGATGATCGGACAGCGGAATTTCTTGCGGGTGCGGCCTTCGCTCTTGGTGATGCATGAATATTTCATTTCGAGTCCGCCGGGACAGATGGGACAGCCTTTTTCGCCGAGAAGTTTGGCCGCTTGCTGGTTGCGCGGATTGATTGGGATGCATGCTTGGCCTTTGATTTCGTCCTTGATAAAGTCGTAGAATTGGCGGTGGTCATAGGCGGAATCGGCGATAAAAACTCGGCCTTTCTTCTGTCCGTAGACCCGTTTGAGTTTGCGTAAGAGCGAGTGCGCAATCTGTTCGTCGGAGATGTTGTTCGGCTTGGGGATTTCGACCAGCGGAACGCCTTCTTCGGAGACCAATACGTGCGTCCGGAAGCCCCAGAAAAAGCTGAATTGCTTGCCCGTGCCGAATGGCTGTTTCAAGTAAGAATAATAGCCGAGAGTCGCTTTGGGATTGCGGGGGATTTTATCCTCTTTATCCAATGAGCGACTCGGATTTTTGGGATTGTTGTGCTTGGTATTGGCCATGACCGGTTTGGAATCGACGATCAGGACGTCAAGCGAAACCACGCCGCCGCCGATCAGCGACTGAACCGCCGCATGATGAATCGCCTGGATTTCGGAGTTTTTTGTCTTGCTCAGGAATGTATAAAAACGGGACGAGTCCGGCAGCGAATCATACTGGAAACCGATCATTTCGCAGATCACCGGATTCCGTTGCAGATTGCGCAAGAGCTCCGGAATGCTTTTGATTTCCTCCGCGTGCTTGTAAACGTATGCTTTGAGGTAAGCCAAATCTCCATAGCCGATACGACCAGGACCTTTCTTCTTAGCGACACTAGTATGAGATTCTTCCAGCGCAAGAAACAGGCTCTCGTATTTGGAGTTGGCGTACCCGCGATAATCGCAGAATAAAGATAGTTGCATTGGTTTTTATTCCTCCTTCTGGAGTTATGATTTTGATTGCTAGAAGATTACAATATAATTTCAGTTGGAGGATTTTTCAAATTTCAATGCATTGTAAATAGTTAAAAATAAATAATTTAATGTATTTCGCAGAATGCACTAGTAGAACCAACTTATGGAGGAGATTATGAGGATCAAAACATGGATGGGACAGGCGTGCGCCTTGCTGCTGGCCGCCTTCGTCCTGCACGGCGAGGAGCCGGGAACCCAGAAATTGCGTTTTGTTCAAGACGACGCGCAGGATTATATGGTTTCCAAGATTTATGTGCTCAAGTACGTGCAGGCGAACGATATCACCCCCTGGGTGATGAGTATTGTCAAACGCTACAATATGAATTCGGTGGTCAACTGTATCGAATACGGCAACAACAACGAACAGATTCTGACCGTCACCTGTCCGGTCGGCATGATGCCGTATGTCGATGATTTCATCGCCAAGGTCGACCGCAATATCGAAGTCGACGGCAAAGTACCCGGCGACGTCATCAAAGGCACCGGCATCACCCGGGCGGTCTACCGGCCGAAATACCGTTCCGGACAGGATTTGATCAATATTATCGTCAACGCTTTCATCAACGAAGGTCCTTACGGTTCGGTTTACGGTTACGATCAGAATTCGAACCAGATCTACTGGAAGGACAACACGACGAATACCGAGTTCATGTATCAGTTCCTCGGCTGGCTGGACCGGCCGGCGCCGCAGATCAACCTGGTCTTCAATGTTTACGAAGTGCGTGAAAGCACGCTGCGGGACATGGGGATCGAATATCTGGCCTGGAAAAATGGACCGGGGCTGAATCTCTTTCAGGTCGGCTGGGATGTGTTCAGCATTTCGTCTGGCGGTTCCGCGGCGATACAGGCGGCCTCCGGACCGCTCGGCGGTTTCTTTTTTGCGCCGCAGTTCGACGCCAGCTTCATCCGGATTCTGCAGCAGGACGGCAAGGCGGACATCAAGAACACCGCCAGTTTGACGGTGTCGAATTCCGACAGCAAAACCTATGAGCTGCTGTTCAATCCGCAGTTGCAGAATATCGTCAAGAGCAACAACGACCAGACCAGTGTCGTTCTCAGTGCGATTTCCCAGCAGCAGGGCCTCAGCCAGATTTATCTGAAAGTGATCAAGCCGATCGTCTGCCTGCACAGCGGGCCGCAGTTGGATTTTGAAATTCCCAACTACCGGCCGGGCCAGTACGCGGCCATCCCCGGCACGCTTTATTTCGGTTACGACGTGCAGACCGCCAACGTCGTGGAGCGCAACAATTACGGCGCTGAACTGATCGAGACCAGCCAGATCCAGGGCAATTCCAATATTGAACTGAATAAGGAAAAAGTGCTGGCCGCCTGGGACAAGGAGGACGAAACCGAGCAGACCATCGGGGTGCCGTTCCTTTCCGACATTCCGATTCTGAAATATCTGTTCAGCACGACGACCACCAGCAGAGAGAAAACCCACGTTTATCTGACCGTCACGGCGGAAATGCTCAACACCGGGATCCAGAGCGAGGAAATCGGTCGTTTGCAGAAGCTGAAATAAGGAGTTGCAGTCATGAAATATCCAGTTATCGTTTCCCTGTTTTCGTGCCTGACGCTCTGCCAGGCGGCCGAAATTCCCGGCGTGCCGCGGGATTCCAATTTCAACAACACCGGCGGTTACGACAGCACCCGGGTGGAAGCCCAGTTGCTGGTGCCGGTCAAGGAGGACACCAGGGTCGTCCATTTCATCCGCGACAACAACGATCCGCGGGTGGTGACCAAGACCTACCTGCTGAAGCATGTCGATGCTTACGAATTCCGCGATTACCTGCGCCAGATGGTGCAGGCCAAACGGGTCGGCAACACCAGCATGCAGCAGATTTATCCGGGCAATACGGCGACGATGCCGTATACCGCGACGGTCAGCAGCGCCGAACTGACGACGCCGGCGACCGCCCAGCCGGGCTATAATCCGGAACTCCAGCTTGGCAGCAATACGGCGGTGGAATGTTTGAAATACGTCGACGGTACCGGACTGTTGATCATCAGCGCGGAGGAGTACCGGTTCAAGGACCACGACGGCGGCATGGGTTTCGACTCGCTGGTCGAATTTCTCGACAAACCGCAGATGGGCGCCAATTACGGTACGCAGACATTTTTCTACATTCCGAAGTTTGTGCCGGCGCGCAATTTGATGCCGCTGATTGAAAACGTCGGCATGAACATCACCGACGTCACCGAGATCTGGCAGGGCCAGGACCTGGTCGCCTATGATCCGCTGCTGAACTGGCTGGTGTTCGACGTGACGAATTATTCGCAGTACAACATCGCCAAAATGCTCGCCGAATATGACGTGCCGATTCCGCAGGTCAAGCTGAAAATTACCGTTTATGAAATTTACAGCGAGAACGACGACAAGATCGGCCTCGATTTCCAGGCCTGGAAGAACAACCAGGGGGTCGATCTCTTTTCGGTCGGCGGCCGTTACCGCGACAACTGGTCGGCAGTCTATGGCGGAGCGATGGGCCAGACCGGTTCGGAACGGACCAGTTTCTACAACTTCAATCCGAAGTGGAATACCCGTTATATCGACTTCCTGACCAGCAAAGGCAACGCGAAGGTGACCTACTCCGGTGAATTGTGCATCCGCAACAACACCCCGGCGGCGCTGGAACGGAAAACCCAGGTGTTCTATATGGATGTTTCCCAGCCGGCGCCGGATGCCCGGACCGATCCCGATCTGGGGGTGGGGCCGTACGAGATCCTGTCGTCGCTGGTCGGCAAGGACATCAATCCGAACGACGTCCCGGTCGGCAAAGGCAACCAGCAGATCGTCGAAAAATTCGACGGCTTCGGTTTTTCGCTGAAAATTGAAAATGCTTCGGTCAACCTCGACGAAACCAATTTCACCGTCGCGTTGAGCAATTCCAGCCTGATCGGCTTCGAATCGAATGGCAAACCGCGCATTTCCAGCAACAGCGTCGTCACCCAGACGGTCAGTCTGCCGCACGGTAAGAACAGTTTCGTCATCGGCGGCCTGAAAAAACAGGAGACGGTGAAATCGTCCGGCGGTTTGCCGTGGCTGAAAGACATTCCGTACCTCGGTTATCTCTTTTCAACCGAATCGACTTCGATCAAGCATTCGGAATTGGTGGTGGTCGGGGAGTGTGAATGGGATGCCGTCCCGGACAAGCCGGAGCAGCCGGCCAAGAGCAAGTCCATTACCAAACCGTGATAAGGGAGGAATCGTTTGAAATGAAATTCGGAATTTTGATTGCGGCATTGGTGGCGGCCGGCGGCCTTTGTGGCTGCCGCGCCATCGACTGTGAAGCACCGGAAAAGCCGGCGGAAGCGGCGGCGGCGGCAATTCCGGCCGACGCCAGGGAGATCAAAGTGGGCGATACACTGTTGAAAGCCATCCAGGAAAATAATTATAAGTTGTTTGCCTCGGTCCTGCGCGGCGAATTGGCCGGCGAGATGACCGAAAAGGATTTCGACACCTCCCGTGAAACGATTACGAAGCAGTTCGGCGAGCTTAAAGAATTCAAGTTCCTCACCGCGCTGAAAACACCGACGGTCAAGAATTTGATCTGGCAGGTGACATTCGAACGGGTCGGCACCCAGGAACAGGAGATCGAGCAGGATTTGCTGTTCCGTCTGGTTGCCGGCACGGTCGACAACCAGGTGGAAGTGCTCAGCTTCGGCTTCCTGTAATAACTGCCTGTCTTGCCGCTGTAATTCAAAGGTCAACGGTTCGCCGGTTGGCCTTTTTTTTATGGTCAAAAAATTGCATGGACTGCGAAGTTTTGCCATTCTCTGAAATTTTTTGATATTTTAATTTTTTTTAAAAAAATTACCAGAAGTATTGACTTTTTGGTATAAGTTTGCTATACTTTTATTTATAAATAAATAATTTATGGGAGTTGTTAGAAAATAGAGAATAATGGCTTGGAATGCATGATAGTATCCTTGTCTGAGTGATTTTTTTTGAAAAATGGAAATCCTTTTCAAATATTTTTAGGGGATAAAAGTTATAATGTCTGCCATATTGAGGATACCTGAGAAATATAAAACGATTTGTGGGTCTGTTACTCAAGAAAATTTCCCTCCACCTTACCATGTGTTCAAAGTCTTGGAACAATATTTTGTTTTCGATACGACAGCTTGTCGTTTTTACCGTATTGATGAAGTAACATATCAACTTTTGCTTCTTTCTTCTTCTGTTTCGCTGGATATCGCTGTTGAACAATTAAGTAAGGAAAATTTATTTCCTGTTGACGAAATTTATAATGCGGCTGCTGAAATTGCCCTTCTAGCTGAACATGGGTTGTTTGAACAAACAAATTATTCTCTGCAAGATGATTGTTTGGATAAAATATTAGATAGGTATTTTTCCGTAGGTACTTCGGAGTTTCTATTAGGTTTGACAGATACTTGTAATTTAGCATGTTCCTATTGCTATTGCAATACGTCCCGAGATGCAGACATGCCTTTCGAAGGATTCATGACTGAAGAGATCGCCTGTCGTGCGATCAAGTGGCTCTTCCAGATAAATACAGAAAATGAAGTTAGAATTTGTTTTTTTGGAGGAGAACCATTTCTTAATAAAACAGTACTACGTTCCGCGATTGAATACAGCGAACAGTTGGCGAAAGAGTATGATAAAGCAGTCCGATTCAGCACGACAAGTAATGTTACATTGGTCGATGAGGAATTTGCGACGTATTTGACTGAGCATAAGGTAAAAGTACTGGTTAGTTTTGATGGACCACAACACATTCACGATGGCCAATGTCTAACCAAAGATGGGCGTGGATCATATGCAATGGCTTCTAGGGGGGCAAAACATATTATTCAACATCAGGAGCATACAACTGCACGAGCGACAATGGTACACCCGGTCCCTAATATCAAAGAATTGATTGTATTTTTCAAAGAGTTCGGGTTTTCAGATTGTTTCTTAGGTCCAGCTTCTAATCCGATTTTTCACCCCACGCCGAGTGATTTTACCGACGAAGATTATAGAGATTTTGCTACTCAGAATGAAGAGTTGATCCCATCGATGCTGGAAGATATTGCGGCAGGAAAAGCGTTGTTTTATGATCCATACCGTTTTGATAGAGGGATAGATAATTTGGTTCCCAGTATTTTCCCGGTAAAATGTGGAGCGGCAAAAGGATGTTTGTATATTTCTCCGCGGGGAGATCTGTATCCTTGTCATCATTTTTGTGGTATGAAAAACTGGCGTTTGGGGAATATTAACGATTTGCCTAGTCTAAATATATATAAAGATTTTTGGAAAAAGTATCGGAAAGCTATCAAAAATTGTGAGAAATGTTGGGCTGCAGCGATTTGTCAAGGGCCTTGTCCGGCTGATATTATGATGAAGGATGGGGATTTCTATCAAAACGGTAGTCATTGTGATAGTCAAAAAGATACGATAGAACATCGCGTATATTTTTGGGCTTGGAAATCGGACTCTCAAGCGTAGTGTAAAAATACTAATTCGAGACCGTACTTTTTTGACGGCTAAACAAAGGAAAAAAGAAATGCAAGACAACAATCAAAAAATACCGACGAACGATATTAAAGAAAATGGAATATCCCGTCGTGCTTTTATTAGTAAAACAGTTGCTATGGTAAAAAGGAATGAGGTAGCGGTTATGAAATGAAAGAGGCTGATTCTCAAAGATGTGATACTGTAAAATAAGACATCGGCTCTGACGGACAGAGTCATGCAGACAGTTAAAACATCACAAAAGGAGACATCAGCCATGAGAAAATGTAGCACGGTATCGTTCGAAGGTCAAGTGATATTTGTCGGAATTGATGTGCACAAGGAAAGTTGGGTGGTGAATTTGCGGCATTGCCACCGTGAACTGGACAAGTTCAGCATGAATCCGAGCCCTGAGATGTTGGCGAAGTATCTGAAGATGAACTATCCGGGCGCCGAGTACCGGAGCGTTTACGAGGCAGGATTCAGCGGATTCTGGGCGCACCGGCGATTGTGTGAGCTCGGGATTGAGAATATCGTAATCAACCCGGCGGACGTGCCGACCAGCGGCAAGGAGCGCGACCGCAAGAACGATGCGGTGGACAGCCGAAAATTGGCGCGGGAACTGGAGAACCGGACATTGGAAGGGATCTATATTCCGCCTGAAGATAATTTGGAATTGAGAAACCTGGTCAGACGTGAAACGAAACTGACCGGCAATATAACCAGGGTCAAAAACCGGATCAAAGGACACCTGAATTTCATGGGGTTGAAGTTTGGAAGTTGGTCTGGAAGTTCTTTGAAAATGATGTATGCGGACGCGGCAAAGCGTTACGATTATGCCTTGCAGAGCATGTTGCGGGAACTGCGTTTTCTCAGAGAAGAGAAACTGCATGTGATCCGCGATGAACGGCGGTGTCTGAAGCGTTTGAAGCGCGACAAAGTACAGAAGCATCTACAGAGTATACCTGGCGTCGGGTTTCATACGGCGGTGATGCTGCAGGCCGAATTGTGGGACTTGCTGCGCTTTGAAGACAAGGATTCGCTGAGCTCGTATGTGGGATTCGCACCGAGGTTGGTCGGCAGCGGCGAACACGAGGCCGTCAAATCCGCCGGGAATCGCAAGAAAAAGCAACTGCATGCCATCCTGATCCAGTCGGCGTGGAGGTCGGTGTCGTACAATCTGGAGATTCGGGCCAGATATGGAGCCTTGCTTCATAAGGGGGCCAGTCCACAACGGGCTATTTCGATCATCGGCAAGAAATTGCTCTATGCGCTTCGGGCCGTGTGGCTCCAGGAACGTGATTACATGGTATCCGCAAGTGAATAAGATTTAAGTAGTTTCGGAGATTCTGTTTGCTGTGACTGTGAAATTCGGTTCTTTTTAGCACGTCGTTCGTTTGCTCCTTGATCCGAGGGGATCATGTAAAACAGTTTGCGAGTGCTATTTCAGAGTGGAACAGCAAAATGCGAAACCTTGAATTCATTCAAGAGTTGTCGTCAATAATAGTGTCCGATTTTTGCCCGAACCGCAACCAGAAGATAATCTTTAATTGGAAGACTGTAAAAATATTTACAGATGGAAGTCCTCTGCCCTTTGAGGCGGAGTTTCGCAAATAACAACAAATAACAGGAAAAATACAAACAAAGAAAGAGTCAGTCTCTTGACTTTTTCATAATAGGAGCATTGGTTGGTGTGGGAGTTTTGAGCCATTTTTGGTTGCTGGGGAACAGTAAGGGGGAGAAGGTGGAAAATAGCAGTGAAATTGTGCCACGAAGAGGTGATTGCTCTAAATGTGATGATCCCACTCACTGTGAGGTTTGTCATACATGCCAAGTTTGTCATACTTGTCAGAAATGTAATAATTGCCATACATGTCAGAATTGCTATACTTGTCAAAAAGCGGATGAATAGACTGCAAATGAATTCTCGAATAAGTTTGAAAAATCAAAGAAGATTACGAAGGAGGAGGAAAATATGAATGTCTATCTCCAAAAGTTGTTTGTCTTTTTTGTGCTGATTGCGGGCTGCGGAGTGGTGCAGGGCTTTTCGCAGCAGGAGATCAGGGATTTGCTGTTGACGGCCAGGGAGAGCAGTCGGCAAAGAACTTTTCAGGCCGAAGAAGTCAGGAAATCGGACAATTGCCGGTTGATTCATTATCAGATGCGTTCGCCGGACGGCAATACCGTGTTGAAACGGCGTGACTTATTTCGGGCGAATCGCCTGATGGAGAGCAAGCTGTTCAATGAAGCGGGATGGTTCCTGATCATCGATGACGTGGCCGGCAAAGATGAATATGCCAATTTTGACTGGGGACCGGGGAGCGTGATTGAGCCGGAAAAATTGTCGATGGCGAAATTGTCGATGACTGAAAGTAATTATCATGGCATTCCCTGCCGCCAAGTGACGGTTAAATTTTCAACCGACGATGATGCAATTGTGAAATTGACCGGCAACTCGATTCAGTTTGTTCGTGAAAATCGGGATCGCATGCTGAATAATGTTGGCTTCCGCGAAGTTTACCTGATCGGAGAGGCGGATGATTTCATCTATTCCACCAGAATTTTCAATGGGAAAGGAATGGAAATTTACGACCTGAATCTTACGAAGGTGCAACTGGATGTCGCTTTGAATCCGGAGTTGTTTCAAATTTCACCGGACGCCAGGCAGGCAACTTTCTCGACCGAGGAAGAGATGAAAGCCGTCTTTGGACAACCGGCTCCTTCGCCGCTGTCCCGTCTCGGCGGCTGGTTGTCATCGCTCTGGCCGAGGGATATTACAACACTTTCCGGCTGGTTGCTGACGGTGGGGATTTTAGCCCTGGCGGCGGCGGGATGGTGGCGGCATCACCGTCGGAAATCCGCAACGAAAATCTAAACCGGCTTTTGTCGTCACTTTGGAATTGCCGAAAGAGGGTTTGCTTGAATGCCGTCCTGATGTTTTTAGTAAAAAATCATCATCGGGTATTGACTTTTTTGTGAAAATTTGCTATACTGAATTATAAAAAATTAATAGGGGTATTGGTTATTGAATATTTTATGGCGAGAATGGATATACGGTTTATTTTTTTAACTAGAAGGGAGGGGGGTAGTTTATAATAGGTGTAGAAGTTGTTTTATGATTTTTGATATCACGTGAAATTAGGAGACGTAAAAATGAGTTAAATAGAGAATTGAAAAATTATTAAACCTTTAGAGTCGCAAATAATGTGGGATGTTGACCGTTGAAAAATTTGAACTCAAAATATCATGTATTTTGCGATCGTTTTAAAGATATTTTAAGTTCATTGTAGCCCTAGAAGAATACATGGTATTAAAAGTTCTCGGTAATAATAGAAAGGCAAAGGAAAATATGATGTCGAGAATTCTTGTTGTCGCTGGTATTATT
This sequence comes from Victivallis sp. Marseille-Q1083, assembly GCF_903645315.1. Lineage (NCBI taxonomy): Bacteria > Pseudomonadati > Lentisphaerota > Lentisphaeria > Victivallales > Victivallaceae > Victivallis > Victivallis sp. Marseille-Q1083. The sequence goes on along the minus strand of NZ_CAHJXL010000001.1, from coordinate 457,962 downwards.
GGCATGATGTTTTATTCGTGGTCTGCATTTGGAATCATTGTTACTGTGACAGAAACAGAAATCTATACTATTGCAAGCGACAGTAACAGTCGAACGGCTCGATGTGGAGATGAGGCCATATCAGACATTATTTATTTACGAGTAGGTGTAAATGCAGATGCAGCCAGTGATTTAGGTTTGCCATCTGGTACAACAGGATATGTGCAGAGATTTTTATTAGATACTTTAGGGTTCTCTTCACCACCACATGATGGGTCAGGAAATGGCTATTCTCGTCGAGAAGCGCATTTGTATCTGAGGAGAAAGTGTACTTATCGTCGAGACAAAGATAGTACAACAGGAGCAATTGTTTCCCAATCTTTGATTGATAGTAAATATTATATAGATTATACACATCCTCGGTACTCGGAATCGTGTACTTCTCATGCTGGGATATAATTAAGCACTCTATAGTTATAATTTTTATATAGAGAATAACAATGAGAAAAATAGTAGTATTTTTGATTGGTCTATTATTTTGTGCGATAGCTTGTGCCGATGAGCTGCCGGAGAAGGAAATTTTGATTGAGGCGCTGCAGTTTGGTAAAAAAATCAGCTATGCGGCGGGGGTGGAATATTCGGAACCGGCTGGCCGGAGAGTAAAGGGGAAATTTGCTTATCTGGTCAACCGCGACGGTTCCGTATGCCGCCGATTGGATTTGGACTCCGGCGAGACTTATCTGCAGAATGATACCGGCCAATACGGTATCACCCCGGCGGTTGTCGCCCGCATCGATGAGGCTTCGCCGTTGTGGTATTGGGATTCCCTGTATCTGGAAGTGCCGGCCAAAGAAATTGAGGGAAGTTCCTTTTCGGTGCGGGAGGCTGATTATTGCCAGAAACCATGTTATGAAGTGACGATGACGTTGCCGGAGGCGATTTTTCTCTCTTCCGTTACCGGCTATCCGGCCAATCGGCTCAGTGACCCCAAAGACGCTTTTTTCTCGCGCTATGCCTATACCAGAACTTTTCTGATCGACCGGGATTCCAAACAGATTTATGCCCGGAAGCACTACAATTCCCGCGGCGAATTGATCTTCAACCGGGAAATCGGTTCGATTGAAAACCGGGAAAAGCCGGACAGCAAATTATTTGAAACACCGGAAAAGATTACCGCCCATGTGTTGTTTTTCCGCAACTTTCAAGAGTTGGTCGAGCAACATTCTGCCGCGGCTTCTTCCGGTTCCCGTTCAACCGGTGGATTGCCCGGTCGGAATTGGATGAATTGGCTGTTGAATTATGGCATGTGGTTTGCCTTCGGTGTGGCTGTCGTGGCGGCTGCCGGTGTTGTTTTCTTGAAGTATCGGAAACAGCGATAATAACAGATGGAGAAAGTATAAAGCTCTTTTAGGAGACGGCGATGAAAGTACCGGTAAAAATTTCAGTTACGGTTTTTGCACTGATTGTTTTGACTGTTCTATTGGTGATACTTTGGGGGCCGTCAAAACATTCTTCCCGCGGCGTGGATGAAGGGCATGATGAGTCCATAATAGAGAAAAATGATTATCTTGCGGAAAAAATTGTAGGAAAAAGTGACCCTGGAGTCCCTCAAATTTTGATAATTCACGATTCCGGGAAAGAAAGTGCGGTGGAATTCTGCAAAGCGATGGAAAATATCTCAATTGGTGACGATGACGGCCGCATCATGTTTCATTCGACCGGCCAGAAGGGAGAAACCACATTTTATTCTTTTACGATCGAGGATTTCAACGGCATTCAACAAATTACCGATTTCCCTTATTCCGGCGAAGCGGCCGTCACCGTGGTTCGCCGGGCGGACTGGTTTTTGCATATCAGTTTGTCAAAATGAATGATATAATAATGAATTGTATTGAGTTATTATGTGATACTATTTTAATTAAAGTAAAAAGTACTATATAGATGTGGATTCTGTTAGGGTAACAGACTGTTTTTAATTCCATAAATTTTATAATGATTTACTTATTGATTAGTTTGAGATTAATATTATGTTATTAAACAGTTGGGAGGGGAAGGTGAGACAGAAGTTCACATTACTGGAATTGCTCGTAGTCATTTCCATTATTGCAATTTTATCGGGATTGCTGTTGCCGGCGTTGTGGCGGGCAAAGTTGGCAGCCCAGAATGTTCGTTGCATTAATAACTTAAAACAGATGATCACCGTTGCCATTCTCTATCAGAGTGATAATGATGACTGGTGCCTGACGCCGACCGGTTGGCGATGGGAAAAACGGGAACCGTATTGGTGGGAAGTGTTAATTGACGATTACGGTTGCTCGGCGGAAATTTTCTGTTGTCCGCTGGCGCTGAATGATGCGGATGACCGTGAAACATTGTTGCACGGTGTCGGGCCGGATTGGCTGGCGCAGGGCAGTTATGGGATGAATAAGACAACCTTCGGCAACTTGGGTGGCTATATGGAGAAAAATCGCGACCCGTGGGACAAGCCCAGCAAGGCCAGTGTGGTCTACGGCATGGGAAACAGTTCGAATTTGATCTATCTTGGCGATTCGGTGACCTATGAAGAGGGCCGTGCGGCCGGGTTGCCGTGGTTTCATCCGATTTATCTGTCAGCGGATGATGGCGTGTTTCCGGATCATTTGAAAGAGGACGGCAGTTATCCGGTTTATTTACGGCATGGTCAGCAGGCCAATGTCGCCATGCTGGACGGACATGCTGCGGCACTTGAGTTGCCGGAGTTGTTGAAAACGGAAGTTTACTGGTCGCCGTTGCTGAATGAGCGTGGGCAGCTCTATTGGTATACGAAAATTGGAGAACATTGAGTCGTAATCCGGTAACTGTAATGAACGAGAAAGAGTGGGAAATATGAAAAGAACATTCACGATGGTGGAACTGTTGTTAGCGGTTGCGATTCTGGCCGTACTGGCCGGATTGTTGTTGGGAATTATGGGGCGTTCGCAGCAATCGGCCGGCGGAACACAGTGTCTGGCTTATTTGAAGAAGATGGTTGAGGCCGTAACTCTTTATCAGGGCGATTACAACAACTGGTGTTTAACGCCTACCGGTTGGCGCGACGGTAACCGGGAACCGGTCTGGTGGGCAGTACTGATCGATAATTACGGTGTAACGCCGGAAACTTTTTGCTGTCCACTTGCCCTTAATTCGACCGGTAGCCGCGATGTGCTGTTGAATGGAACCGCTCCAGAATGGCAACCGGTCGGTAGTTATGGGATGAACAAAACGACCTTTGGCAACTTGGGTAATTATTGTGAGCAGAAGGATCCATGGAGTAGGCCACACAAGGCTGCCGAGATCCTCAAGTATGGTACCGCAGCCAAATTAGTTTATCTCGGCGATTCAGTGACGGCCGAGACCGGTTTGAAGGCCAAGTTGCCTTGGTTCAGTCCGTTTTTCCTGGCCGGCGATCATGGCGTATTTCCGGGACAGGTACGCAATAACGGCAGTTATCCGATCAGTGCCCGTCATGACGGACAGGCTGGCGTTGCGATGTTCGATGGGCATGCTGAATCGGTTGAGGGGATGGATTTGCTGCGCATGGATGTTTACTGGTCTCCGTTGCTGGATGAAAAGGGAAATCTTTATCTATATTGAAGCAGAATATGCTCCGGTTTAGCAGCATTTTGCTTAATTATGGTAGGGAATAATCATCAATGGGAAAACAAGAAGGAAGGCGCTGGACGTTCGTTGTGGTTCTGGTCATAATAATGATTGGAATTGCAATGGTTTGGTGCTGGCGGAGCGAACCGTGGAAATGGGCTCGTCGTGAACAGCGGGAGGTCCGGCTGATCAGCGGCCGGCCGTTTTTGGTCGGTGAATTCCAGGTACGGATAGGATTCCCGGAAACACCGACCACTCAGGTAAGTTATGTGATTCCGGTTGACGGGGAGGGAAGACCGCTTCCAGCTGCTTCCAATATGGTGTTCTATGCTCCGTTTAACGGTGAGGATGGTAGTACCTTTTTGGCCAATCGTGGTTGGTTGGGGGCATTTTGGTTTGAAAATAACTGCACGGTTTTCAGTATGTTCGTCAAGATTAATCCTCAGGGCTTTCGACATTCCTATGGCAATTATCTGGGCGGAGAATGGTTTGAAGTCGTTTGTGCGGTTCAGGATCATCTTTGTACTGAATTCGAAATTGAAAAACGGCCTTTCTTTGTCGTCGGGGAATCTGCCGGCGGCAATCTGGCCGGCCAGATGGCGACGGCGATGCCGGAGCGGATTGCTGCTGCAGCGTGGTGCGGCGCGACTAATTTGGCGAAACCGGCGAAACCGAACCGGTCCAAACTGTTGGCGTTGAACACTTGGGGGTGTCCGGGCATGATTCCTACGCTGGAGGCTGTCCGGTGGCAGCGGGAGGTCGGTGGTGAGGTGTGGCATGGAATCACACCACCGCATTTCCGGGAATTGCGGAATTATCATGCTCCGGGTGAAATCGCCTATCTGTTGATTCAACAATTCATCATCGACGCGATGCGCAGCCGCGAGATGGGAGTGGAGTTTCCTTCGCCGGAATTTCTGATGCTTTGGCAGACCTTACCGCAGACGGTGACCGATGGTTGGCTGCAGCCGAAAGGAGGCGTCTCGGATGAATTGCTGGTCTATCCGCCATTGCCAGATGCCAATAGAGTGATCCTTCTGGCCGGTGGAATGGATCATATTGGCTTCGGCTCCCGTATGGATGGCTTGCTTCGGCTGGCTGAAGCAGGGGCGATTCCAATTTCTTTGCCGGTAGATGAACATTATCTGGAGCATCCAGAACAAATGGAGTTGCAGTTAAAGCAAGTATTGGAACGACCGGAATGGGCAGCTTTACCGATTTATGTGGCTGGGAGTGGCATGGCAGGGCAACTGGCTGCCTTAGCAGTGCTCCGCCAGCCAGATCAGCGCATCAAACGGATTATCACGTTGGATGCCGAATTTGACAGCCCGTTTCCGCACTTGTCGCTGGCGGCGGCTTGGAAGAACGATTTGATTCCGCTGCATATGATGTTTTCGCATAATTGGCCGGATTTACCGGAAGGGATAACTTCAACCGTATTTGCCATGGATGAAAAATACGATGGAGATGATATTTGGAATGCGTTTATTGCTGAAGTTGCTAGAGAGGAGACCAGTTCCGATAAGTAATAGTTTTCCTGAGATGTTTTAACCGTGATTTGGGGGTGTAAAAAGTTTGTGTCGTTTGTCTTGTGGATATATTGCGATAACTGTCGGGTTGCAGAATGAGAATATGAATTCAGCGAAATAGAGGAAAAGTGAACAGGAAGCAGTTTGAGCCACCGGCAAAAGCTTTGAAAACAAGCAAACAGTACGAGTTGGTGCAGAATTGGGTAAAAAATCGCTGAAAAAAGGCGTGAAGAATTAAGGCGGATGTGAATTCGCCGGGGTTGATTGAAAAATTTGAGATTATCGCGAAGCTATGCGGCGTCAGCAAACGATTTGTAACAGCGGATTTTGTCCGGCTGTTCGAGAATGAATGCGGCGGCGACGGCGGTGAGCGCGAGCGTCAGATGTGCAATGCTCATCTGGTTGCGGATGGCTCGGTAATTGAAATGCGTGGTCTGTTCGACCTCGCGCGAGCCGAGGCGCGAGAAATAGCGTTCGACGCCGGTACGTTTGGTATAAGTCTCTTTGTACCATGCGCTTTGGCGCGGGACCTGGGCGCGTGCATCATCGGTAACGTCGATGTAAGCGGTACAGCCATAGCGGCTGCCGGTACAGAATCGTTGATGATTGCAAGGGCATTGGCCAGGTAATTCGGCTTTTTCCGGGCGCGTTCCGGCGATGATCGGACAGCGGAATTTCTTGCGGGTGCGGCCTTCGCTCTTGGTGATGCATGAATATTTCATTTCGAGTCCGCCGGGACAGATGGGACAGCCTTTTTCGCCGAGAAGTTTGGCCGCTTGCTGGTTGCGCGGATTGATTGGGATGCATGCTTGGCCTTTGATTTCGTCCTTGATAAAGTCGTAGAATTGGCGGTGGTCATAGGCGGAATCGGCGATAAAAACTCGGCCTTTCTTCTGTCCGTAGACCCGTTTGAGTTTGCGTAAGAGCGAGTGCGCAATCTGTTCGTCGGAGATGTTGGTCGGCTTGGTGATTTCGACCAGCGGAACGCCTTCTTCGGAGACCAATACGTGCGTCCGGAAGCCCCAGAAAAAGCTGAATTGCTTGCCCGTGCCGAATGGCTGTTTCAAGTAAGAATAATAGCCGAGAGTCGCTTTGGGATTGCGGGGGATTTTATCCTCTTTATCCAATGAGCGACTCGGATTTTTGGGATTGTTGTGCTTGGTATTGGCCATGACCGGTTTGGAATCGACGATCAGGACGTCAAGCGAAACCACGCCGCCGCCGATCAGCGACTGAACCGCCGCATGATGAATCGCCTGGATTTCGGAGTTTTTTGTCTTGCTCAGGAATGTATAAAAACGGGACGAGTCCGGCAGCGAATCATACTGGAAACCGATCATTTCGCAGATCACCGGATTCCGTTGCAGATTGCGCAAGAGCTCCGGAATGCTTTTGATTTCCTCCGCGTGCTTGTAAACGTATGCTTTGAGGTAAGCCAAATCTCCATAGCCGATACGACCAGGACCTTTCTTCTTAGCGACACTAGTATGAGATTCTTCCAGCGCAAGAAACAGGCTCTCGTATTTGGAGTTGGCGTACCCGCGATAATCGCAGAATAAAGATAGTTGCATTGGTTTTTATTCCTCCTTCTGGAGTTATGATTTTGATTGCTAGAAGATTACAATATAATTTCAGTTGGAGGATTTTTCAAATTTCAATGCATTGTAAATAGTTAAAAATAAATAATTTAATGTATTTCGCAGAATGCACATTGTTCTAGTGAAATCAGGAGAAAAATATAAGTAGATGGCTTAAGAGGATATAATCAAAATAAAGTGTTAGTTTGATATGTTGATAAATTTGTAAATCGCAAGGAATATGTTTATGAAAATAAAGAATTATATATTACTTATATTGCTGTTCTTGGGGGTGGATACCAAAGCTTATTTTGTATCACAACAAGGAATTCCTCAGACTGTTACTACTCAGACATGTTCACCAGTTAAGGCATTGTGTGGGCAGGAGTCTCAGACAGAAATAAGATATTTTCAATTTGATACGATTGATTCAGATATCGGGTCTCAATTGGGTTTTTTCCAAAATGGAACAAATTGGACAAAAACCTATAGCGCAAATATTACCGCGCCTGGATTAACGATTAGTCCTCATAATGGAACGGGGAATGGATATAACAGTGCAAAAGCCGCTTATGTGGTTATGGGCACTTCTGAGTATAAACAAGAATATCGTATCAGTCCGGCAACTGGAATGGTAGAGAAGTTTGGTCCATTAATATTTGTGAGGACAATTTATAGTATTCATTTTCAACCTCTGCCTTCAAGTTATAGCCCTTGTACTAATCATACAGAGTAACTCATATAAAATAAAAAAATATTTAAGAATCGCTAATATAGTGCAAGGGTTATGATGGTGATGAAAAGAAAAATATTATTAACTGTTACAGTTGCAATTATTACGTTGTCTTTCTTATGCGTATTTATTTATTTTTGTTTTACATATTCTCTAAGTGATTCTCCTGAAGAAGATTTATATATTTATAGAGAAAGTCCGTATAATGGTATTCCGAATGTTGTTGTTTATGTTGAAAATGAAGATTATACAGACCGTATCGGTTGTCCATTGACTCAAATGGCCAATTTCCCTTTCATATTGGCAATGGGGGATGTTCAAGTTAGTATTGATCGAGAGATTTCTGATACGGAGCAAGGAAAATATACCTTCAATGTACTAACGTTTGGAGTTCAAAAGGAGGTGAAGGATATTGAATATTTGGGCGGTGATGATATCGTTGTTGCTCGCGGAATTAATTGGTATGTCATGATTCAAAAATGACTTTAATTAATAGGAAAATAATTCTTATGACTATAAAAATTGCAGCTTTTGTGATGTTGACTTTTTGTCTTGTTGTGAATCTGAATGCGTATTTCGTCGAATATGCTGGCACTCCTTATATTGCAACTCAGCGTGATTGTACTCCAGTCTATACGTATTGTGGACAAGGTGCAAACAGTGCAGCAAGAGCGTTTCCATTCCGTACAAATAATGCAGATATGGGGCAACAGTTGGGGTGGGCAGATTATGGGGGAATCTGGACTATCGTCTATACATTGACCGTTACTGCTCCTCCTTTGAATTTTTCTCCTCATAACGGAACTGGAAATGGTAATTACAAAGGAGCCGCGAATATTGCTGTAATGGCAACTCCCCGCTATAGTCAAGAGTATGTTATAAATCCTTTAACTGAAACGCCGGAGAAAGCAGGTGCTCCTCAATTGATCAGTACTACATATGCTCCGCATACAGAACGTCATCCGCCTCAACTGACTAATTGTGGGCGGCATAATAGTGAATGATATCTGACTTCTGATTTAGGGGCCTATGGAGGTATTTTTTCGAATGTGAGTTATGTAAATCCGAAATGATTAAAGGAAATAATTTTGAAAATCGTGCTAAAATTATTTCAAATGCTGGCAATATTATTATTTTGTTACCCTTGTCTTGCCCTGACGGAGTACCAGCGAGGAAAAGAATTAATTACTCAGGCTCCCTTGGCAAGTAAAAATTTTACTTACATTGCCATGGTCAATCGGCCTGACCTCCACGACAATTCCATCACTTCCGGCCGGTTTTATCGTTGGATTGATGAGGATGGCTTTGTTTATAAAAAAGTTGAGTTATATAAGAATTACGAGTGGGCGGAAACTTATCTTCAGAATAAAACAGGGCAGTACGGTACCATCGGTAATGTTTCCGCCAGAATGGTGGAGGCGCTGATTTTATCGAAACTGGAGTTGCTGTTCGAGGATTTTAATGAAGTTGAAACGTTGTTCAGCAAATATACGATTGAGGAAAGCCGCTATCGCGATATTTCATGCTATCAGGTCACGGTTCGCGATCCGGACGATCCGATTCTGGTGGCGGGAATGTCACGAATGACGATAGATCAAGTTGAAAACAAGAATAGCCCCTTTAATCATCAGCGTCCTTCGACCCGGGTGCTCTGGATCGGGAAGGAGGATAATATTATTTATGCACGCAAGCACTATAACCGCTTCGGTAAACTGTTGTTGGCCATTGAAATTGGAAAATTGGAGAAAAATGCCGAATTGTCATCGGAGTTATTTACCACTCCGGAAGATCTTTATTCGGAAGTTCCTTTGCTCAGGGAGGAATTGAAGGATCTTGTTCATCGAATAAATAAAAAAACGCAGGCGAATGCTGCCAAACCGTCATGGACAGGGTGGCAGACTGCCTGGATGGGGCCGTTGGCGGTCATGGACACGGCCGCTTGGGTATTATGCGGTCTGGGCATTGCTTTGGCGGTTGTCGCGATAAGTCTTAAACTCAAAGCCAAATTAAGGAGGTAGCGGTTATTTTTCGATAACCGGACCGTCCTGCCGGTTTTCTTTGAGGAGGCTGGGAGTCATTGTTTTTCGTAAGGGAAAATGAGGAATGACGATTTTTTTATTAGCTTTCTCTAATTTTCGAGTTGTATTTTGAAATTTTGTCTTTATATTAATCAGTACACAGAGGAATAACCGGTGTTTCTCTTTTTTTTGTTCAGTTTGTTAGATGTGGCTAATTTACGAGGATGAGGAAGTTAAAAACCTATCAAGGAGAAAGAAATGAAACCAAAAGATTTTACTTTGATTGAATTGCTGGTCGTCATTGCGATCATTGCGATTCTTGCTTCGATGCTGCTGCCGGCTCTGGGCAAGGCCAAAGGCGCGGCGAAACGGATTTCCTGCGTCAGCAATTTAAAGCAGGTTCAGTTGGCGAATCTCCTTTATGCCGGCGATAACGAGGATTATTTCGTCATCCACACTGCGGCGGACAGCATGGGCGGCGCCGGGATGACCTGGGCGGGCTATTGTCTGGGAAGCGGAATTTACGATGCGACCGACAACGATTTGCTCGGTCCGTACATCGGGGAGGGCAGCAGGGCGCTGGTCTGTCCGGAGGTGACGCTGGCCGGGACGATGGAGGAGGCGGAGAACGGTTTCGGATACGGCTACAATGCCCAGTGGCTGGGCGCTTACCGCGGCAATCCGGGCCAGAAATCCAGCGGTGTGAAAAATCCGTCTGAAGTGGCGGCGTTCGGCGACAACGCGCGGGCGTCGATGGGATCGCGGGTTTACAATCCGCCGCAGTTGCAGATTTTCATGTATTGCAAGGAAAAGCCGGACGGCACGCTGTATTCGACCGGCACGATTCATTTTCGTCACCTGGAACGGGCGAACATCGCCTGGTGCGATGGCCATGTCTCCTCGGAGCCGGTCGGCGAGTTGAATACCGATGAAGTGTCGCTGAAGAACAACATCGGCCATCTGGGCGGCAGTGAGGATGATTTCTACAAATCCCGTTGAGGAAGTCAGAGGTTTGCCGTGATGAAAGAGAAGAAAAAACTGCTGTTGGCGGCGGTGCTGCTGTTGGCGGCGGCCGGGTTGACGGTCTGGCATTTGACTGCGGTCGATATGCCGGAAGGGGCCCGGAAGACGGCGGTTTCCGATGCGGAGGTCGAGGCCGCCGGCAAATTTGCCGTCAAACTGGTGCGGTTGGCGCAGAAAAACAAACAACGTGATTTTCTGCAGTTGTGCCGCAAGCCGAACGACGGTGAGATGCGGTTGTTTTTCAACGGAATGCGTGAGGCGCAGTTGCCGGAAAATCCGGTGGTCATCGAAAGCGGCGAATTGGAAAAACAGCCGGGGCTGGTGACGGTCTGTTTCGCCAATCCGGCCGGCGGCCGTTATCAGTTCACGTTCAGCCGGGAGGCCGGCAGTCCGGACGGTTGGAAATTCTGCGGCTTTTACGTGCTGCCGGGAGAGATGAAATGAAATTGCTGATCGGTTTGCTGCTGCTGAGCGCCTGGCTGTTGAGTATCGTCAAACTGTCGCTGGTCCGGTTCCGTTATGCGGCGCTGATCTGGAGCGGTCTGTTGCTGGCGGTCGGCTTGAACAGCGATACCGCCACCGCGTACAGCCTGGCCCAGATCAGCCGGATCTGGGAAAACGAAGCGACGCTGAACAATTGGTGCGTGCTGGTGTTGGCGCAGGAACTCTTGTCGCTGGCGTTCGGCCTGGTCTGGTATCGGAAACGCGAGCTGGGCGAAAAAAGCCGCCGCTGGTATTATGCGGTACTGGTGCCGTCGCTGCTGATCGTGCCGGGCGGGATTTGGCTGGTGGCGTTGGCGGTGAACGCCTTTCCGGAATTCGATTACGGCAAGACCGCCTGGACGGTGGTCGGGGCGCTGTGGCTGGCGACGCTGGCATTCGGGATTCTTTTCCGCTGCTGCCGGCGGTGGGATGCGCGGGTGAGGAGCGGTTTGGTGCTGGGCTATCTGGCCGGTTTGCTGGCGGTGTTTCTGCCGCTGGCGCACCGGGCGGCCTGGGCGCGGGAAGTGCCTGTTGTGCCGTTGGGCTGGCGGGAAGCCGGCGCCGCTTTGACTTTAGCGGCGATAGTCGGCTGTGGCGCGGTTGCCGGCCGGTGGATTCGTAAAAAACGTTTGAATGGTGAGCTTGGAAGAAAAAATGCAGTATTTGAATGAAATTTTGAATTGGATTTCGATGAGTCTGATGTTGCCGGTGGTGGTGCTGCTGTTGGCCGGCGTGGTCATCGGCTTATTTTCGCTGGGCGCTTTCTGCTCCCGGCTTTGGGAACAGGTCAAGGAGCAGAAAAAGCAGCAGGCGGTGATGCGGCGGCTGGAGGAGGAAGGGCCCGGCGCGCTGGAATCGCTCGGCAGCGGCACATTTGTCCGCCGGATCCGGGAACTGGCGGCGTTGAACTGGGACGCCATTCACTGCGAGAAGCGGATTGCCGATTTCAACCGGGTCTGCGCCCGGGAATTGGAACAGGCTAAATTCATGATGAAAATCGGGCCGATGCTGGGCTTGATGGGGACGTTGATTCCGATGGGGCCGGCGCTGGCCGGTCTGGCTTCCGGCGACATTGCGTCGATGGCCTATAACATGCAGATCGCTTTCGCGACGACGGTGGTCGGGATCGTCATCGCCGGGATCGGTTTGTTGATCTATTCGGTGAAACGGCACTGGTACGCGGCGGAAATCGCCGACTTGCAATATATTCTGGATTTGAAACTCAGGGAGGCGGTTTCTCATGAACCGGCGCAATCGTTACAACTGGTTGGATGACGGCGAAGACGTCGACCCGATTTCCTCGCTGGCCAATCTGTTCGACGTGGCGATGGTTTTCGCCGTCGCGCTGATGGTGGCTTTTGTACTGCGGACGCAGTTGACCGAATTCCTGACCGACAAAGACGTCACTTACGTCAAGAATGCCGGCAAGCCGGATATGGAGATCATCGTCAAGAAGGACAACAAGATCACCCGTTATCAGTCGGAGGCTTCCCGGGGCAACGGCAAGGGCCGGAAGGTCGGCGTCGCCTACGAACTGGAGAACGGCGAGATCATTTACGTGCCGGAAAATTGAACAGGTAAATCAAGAAGATGTCGAAGAAGAAAATTTCAAAATCGGTTTGGCTGATCGTTGTTCTCCTGCTGGCGGCGGCAGTGGCCGCCGGCATCGGCTGGCGTTATATGAGCCCGACCAGGATTGCGCTGGTGAATTATCCGGAATACGTTATCGCGCCGCTGCTGGAAGGGGAGCCGGACTTTTTCGTCCGTCCCGAGGTGATGAAATGGACGGAAACCAGCGGGCCGGAGCTGAAAAAATTTGATGCGATCTATTTTTTCGGCATGGGATTGAAGTTTACCCCGCGGCAGGAAGTGTTGCTGAAAGAGCTTGCCGCCGCGAAGGTACCGCTTTACGTCACCGCTTCGACCCGGGTGGAAACCGGCCTCGATACGCTGACGGAGGAACAGTCGGCGCTGGTTGCCGCTTATCTGGACGGCGGCGACCGGGAGAACTTTCAACGCCTGCTGGATTATACGCGTTATGAACTGGACGGCAAGCGGTTGTTTGCCGCTGCGCCGCTGCCGCCGATTCCGCCGAAGCGGGTTGCCTATTTCCATCGGGACGAAGAGGACGGTTTTGAGGATTGGGCTTCCTTCCGGGAGTATTACCGGCAACTGCCCGGCTATGCGGCGGAAAATCCGGTAGTGCTGTTGTTTGCCGGCAACGGCGGCGCATTGTCCGGTTTGATCGAAGCATTGGAAAAGCGGCATATCACGGTGGTGGCGACCCCCGGCATGTGGAATGCGGCGCTGAAGATCAACGAAGTCGAACCCGACCTGGTGATCTATTTTCCGCATGGCCGGCTGACCGGTTCGACGCCGGATGAAGTTGTCAAACTGTTGGCGGAGCGCAATATCCCGCTTTTCTGCCCGATCAAGGTCAATCAGCTTTACGAGGAATACCTGACCGACCAGCGCGGCATGACCGGCGGGATGATGAGCCAGAGCATCACCATGCCGGAGCTGGACGGCGCGGCGGTGCCGTTCGTGCTGTCGGCGCTGTTTCGCAATGAACGGGGGCTGCAGGAGTATCGGCTGATTCCGGACCGGGTGGAACGGTTTGCCGATCTGGTTCGGAAGACCCTGACCTTGCAGCGCAAGGACAACGCCGATAAAAAAATCGCTATCGTTTATTACAAAGGGCCGGGTCAGAATGCGCTGGAGGCCGGCGGCCTGGAAGTCGGCGATTCGTTGCTGAATACGCTGCGGAAATTGCAGGCGGCCGGCTATACGACCGGCGAACTGCCGGAGAAGGCGGCGGATTTGCTGCGGAAAATCCAGGACAATGCCGCCATTTTCGGCACTTATGCCGAAGGCGCGATGGAAAAATTCCTGGCGTCGGCCGAACTGGAATTAATTGTGCCGGAAACTTATCTGCAATGGGTGAAACAGGCGATACCGGAAGACCTCTATCGTTCCGTCGAGGAGAAATTCGGGCCGGCGCCCGGCAATTATTTCAATTTCCGGCGCGACAATCAGAATTATCTGGCGCTCGGCGTGGTGCGCTTCGGCAATATCGTTCTGCTGCCGCAGATGATGCCGGGCACCGGCGATGACAGTGAAAAGCTGGTGCATGGCGTCAAAGCGCCGCCGCCGCACAGTTATCTGGCCACCTATTTGTGGATTCGCTACGGTTTCCAGGCGGACGCGTTGCTGCACTTCGGCACCCACGGCAGCCTGGAATTCACGCCGTGGAAAAATGTGGCGCTTTCCAGTCATGACTGGCCGGATGTATTGATCGGTGAGATGCCGCACTATTATCTGTATGTTATCAACAACATCGGTGAAGCGCTGGTGGCCAAGCGCCGCAGCTATGCGACGATGGTCAGCCACCTGACGGCGCCGTTCATGAACGCCGGGCTGTATGGAGAACTGCACGCGCTCGACGAGTTGCTGCACAACCGGGAGATGGCGGAAAATCCGCTGCTGAAAGAGGAGTACGCTCACTCGATTGTCGCCAAGGTGAAAGAACAGAAGATCGATGACGAATTGCCGTTGAGTGAGGAGTTCAAACAAGGGGTGCTGACCGGAGAAGACGAACGCCGGTTGCATAATTATCTGCATGAATTGGAGCACAGCAAAGTCAACCGCGGCTTGTATGTCATCGGCCGGCCTTATTCCGGGGCCGAGGCGGCTGAAACCGCCGTGCTGATGAGCGTCGATCATGTCGCCGATGTCCGTTTTCAAGCGGATGTTGCGGCCGGCAAAGCGGCAAAAGAGGCGCGCGACGATATGGTCTGGTATGAAAAGGAGTATCTGACGCCGGCCCGGGAAGCGCTGGAGCAGGCGTTGCGGGAACCGGCTGCGGCAGTCGCCGCCGGGATGACGGCGTCGCAGAAGAAATTACCGGACACTCCCGGGAATTCCTACCGGCAGGCCGTTTTGACCGGCGTCGAAGCGCGGCAGGCGCTGCTGCAATCGACCGAGGCGGAATTGGCCGCGCTGGTGAATGCTTTCAACGGCGGTTATCTGGCGCCGAGTCCCGGCGGCGATCCGGTCGGCAACCCGTCGACGGTACCGACCGGCCGCAATCTGTACGGCGTCGATCCGGAGCGGACCCCGACCCGGGAAAGCTATGCGGTCGGCAGGCTGCTTGGAGAAGCGTTGCTGGCGGAAAAACGGAAAGCGACCGGTGAATATCCGAAGAAGGTGGCGTTTACGCTGTGGGGTGGAGAATTCATCCGCAGCAGCGGGACCAACATCGGGGAGATCTTCTTCCTGCTCGGCGTCGAACCGGTCTGGGATTCCCGTGGCCGGGTACTGGATGTCAGATTGATTCCGCTGGAAGAGCTGAAGCGGCCGCGGATCGACGTCGTCGTTCAGACTTCTGGACAGTTCCGCAGCGCCGCGTCGAGCCGGATGTCGTTGATCGACAAGGCGGTCCGGCTGGCGGCCGCCGACCCGGCCGGCGAATACGGCAATTACGTCTCCGAAGGTTCGGAAGCGGCGTTGAAAGCGATGCTGGCCGGTGGATTGCCGCCGCAGCAGGCCAAGGAACTGGCCGACGCCCGGATCTTCGGCGGCGTCGACGGCAATTTCGGCACCGGCGTCATGGGGATGGTCGAAGCCGGCGACCGCTGGGAGGATTCCGCGGCGATTGCCGACCGTTATCTGAACAACATGGGGGCGCTTTATACCGACGGGCATTGGGGCGAACAGGTGCCGGGGGTGTTTGCGGCGCAATTGACCAATACCGATACGGTGGTCCAGCCGCGTTCCAGCAACAGTTACGGTCCGCTGTCGCTCGACCATGTTTATGAGTTCATGGGCGGCATGAATCTGGCGGTGAAAAATGTCACCGGCAGGGAACCGGATGCCTATTTCAACGATTTGCGGACTCCGGGCCGGGCGGTGATCCAGGAAGCCGGCCGGGCGGCGATGGCGGAAGCGCGGACGACGCTGCTCAACCCGAAATTCATCATCGAGATGATGGAGGAAGGGCCGTCGGCGGCGGGCAGCTTTGCCGAGGCATTCCGCAACACCTACGGCTGGGAGGTGATGAAGCCGGACATGATCAAGGATCACCTCTGGGAAGAGTACAAGCACGTTTATATCGACGACGCGCTGCAGTTGAATATGCGGGCCTATTTCGAGGCGAAAAATCCTTATGCGCTGCAGGAAATGACGGCTGTCATGCTCGAAACGGTCCGCAAAGGCCTGTGGAATGCCGATGCCGAGACGATCCGGGAGATTGCCGAACTGCATGTCGAACTGGTCCGGGATCACGGCGCCGGCTGCAGTGGATTCGTCTGCGACAACGCCAAGCTCAGGGAAATGATCGAGCAGCAGCTTGTTGACCCGGCGCTGCTGGAGAATTACCGTTCCACACTTGATGCCATCCGCAACCGGGGTACGGCGGCGGAGGCTCAGGAGGAAGTGCGGGGCTTGAAGCTCAAAGAGCAGAAGCATGAGACGGTGGAGACGGTGGAGCGGTTGCTGAAGGACAATTGCGTCGTTTTCTGCTTTATCGGAGCGGCGATTCTGATTTCTTTGTTTGCGCTGTTGCGCAAACGAAAGGGAGATGAGCATGAATGAGGTGAGAAAGAGGGAAAGGACGGGGTAATTGTGTCTCCTGGCCCGCCATGCATTCCATGAAAAAGTTCTGTTTGGGTTCCATCGGGTAAATGTGAAAAATCGGCATGGCGGTTACCGGGATCGGGATGGTGAATATGAGGGTGTTCGCCGGACCGGTCCCGGTTTTTTTGCAGGAAGCCGAGTTGTTCGGCCACATATCCGGGGTGGTGTTTTTTCGAATTGATGCGCCGCCGGTATTCCGGCGCCTGCCGACGCCCGAACCGGCGGAGCGGCGGCCCGGGAAGGGAGGCCAAAAAACTGCTCCTGGCGTGAATGATGATGGAATGGCGAAACCGGATCAGATGTTGTGATATTTACCGCCGTTGGTGATCGAAATTGCCCGGTAGAGCTGCTCCAACAGGAACAGTCTGGCCATCTCATGGGTGAATGTCAGCTTCGACAGCGAAAGCAGCAGGTCAGCCTGCGCTTTCAATTCCGGCGTCATGCCGTAAGGGCCGCCGATGACGAAGGTGATTTTGCGGTCGATCCGGTTCAATAAGCCGGCAAATTCCACCGAAGTGCATTCCCGGCCTTCCTCGCTGAGGACGATGACGAACTCTTTGCTTTTGTCCAGCGCTTTCAGAATGGCCTGCGACTCTTTTTCTTTGGTCGAGTCGCGCAGCTCGAGCAGTTCGACTTTGGCGTAGGGCGACAGCCATTTGAGGAATTCTTCCGCTTTGGCCTGCAGGTGGCGATCCTTGAATCTGCCGATGGAAATGAGCTTGAACAGCATGGTGAAGTTCTTTCGTTACAAAACGATGACGCCGCCGCCGAGCAGGAATTCCCCGTCGTAAAAAACGGCGGCCTGGCCCGGCGTCACCGCCCGTTGCGGCGTTTGCAGCGTGACTTGGCAACTGGTGGCGGTCAACGGTTCCAGCCGGGCGGGAACCGCCCGGCTGCGGTAACGGATCTGCACGAGGCATTCCCGCGGGGTGGTCCAGTCCTCCCGGGCGGACTGCCGGTGCCAGTCATGCACTTCGAAACGGCCGGTCAGCAGTTCGTCGCCGTCGGTGGTCAGTTCAATATCGCCGGACAGGGGATCGATGCTTCGGACGTAAGCCGGAATGCCGAGGGCGACGCCAAGCCCTTTGCGCTGGCCGATTGTGTACCGGTGAATGCCGGCATGGCGGCCGACGACCTTGCCGTGGTAAAGGAAATGACCTGGCCGGGGCTCGGCGCCGAACAGGCGGCGCAGCGTTTCGGCGAAACACTCGCCCGGCACGTTGAAACAGGCGTCCTGGCTGTCTTTTTTCTCGGAATTTTTCAGGTCGAACTGCCGGGCGACAGCGCGGACCGTCGCTTTGTCGAGCTCGCCGATCGGAAAATGAAGCCGGTTCAACTGTTCGGCGCTCAGCCGGTAGAGAAAATAGGTCTGGTCTTTGTTCGGATCGCTGCCGCGCCGCAGCCGGACGGTGTCGCCGGTCCGCACCAGCCGGGCGTAATGACCGGTGATGAGGCCCGCGGCGCCGCGCGTTTCGGCGAGCGCCAGCAGTTTGCCGAATTTGAGGCGCGGATTGCACCAGCAGCAGGGATTGGGGGTGCGGCCGGCGGCGTATTCGTCATAGGCCGGGCGCAGGACCCGGGCGGCGAAATCGGCGTATTCATCGAGATAAACGTGTTCGATGCCCAGTTTGGCGCACACTTGCTCGACTGCTTCCTGGTCACTGCGGGAAGCGCAGGTCTGGGCGGCGGAAAATGCCGGATCGGGATGTTTCAGCCGCAGGGTGGCGCCGATGACTTCGTAGCCCCGGCGCTGGTAGAGCGCCGCGGCGACCGAAGAGTCGACGCCGCCGGACAGTGCGGCGATGATTTTGGGTTTGGGACGCGTGGTCATAAGCAGGCGATGGTCCTTGGCATTGATCGTTTGTTTTCTTCTTAAATAAAATACTCCGGTTTGGGCGGCAGTTCAAATTTGACAACCCCCGAAACGCCGGACATATTACCGGGAAATAATGACGGGTTGATTGCTGATGTCTGACTGGGAAAGGAGCAACGATGAAACGGGCCGGCTGGTACGGAATGGTTGGTGGATTGCTGATGGGAATGGCGGCGTGGTCCGAACTGCCGCGGTGCGTGACGCCGGATGGCGGCTGGAATGGCGTTTTTGCGCCGGACGGCGGAGAAATTGTCTATGTGGCCAGGGGGACAAACGGGGAAGAGGAACTGCGGCTCGGCAATCTGGAAACGCTGGAAACGGTTGCGGTTGGCGTCAGGGGGGATAAGCTGCAGCGGGTGCCGGACAGCGAATGGATTCTCTTTCTGGCGCCGGGGCATTTCCCGGTATTGGAATACTTCCGGCCGTCCGACCGGCAGAGCCGGGATTTTACCGACAAAGCCACGCCGGACGGGCCGGCGGTGGTTCTGCCGGGCGGGCTGATTTACTGGGCCGCCGAAGCGGTGACCCAGGCATATGACCTGAATCAACGGGATTTCGTCGAGCCGGCGTTCGAATTGCCGGATCATACGCTGGCGGTTTCTCCGGACGGCCGTCTGGCGGTCGTCGAGCGGCGAGAAGCGGAGCGTCCGGTTTTGGAAGTCATTGAGATTGCCACCGGCAAGCTGCGGCATTTGCTGGAAGGATTCGGCGGGACGGGCAAAGTCGGTGTTTACGCTCCGGTATTCACGCCGGACGGCCGCCAACTGCTCTATGCGTCCGGAGAGGCGCCGGAGCGGGCGAAGTTGTTCTGCCTGACGCTGGAAGACGGTGTCGCCGTCGAGTTGTCGGCGGAACTCGACGGCCGTTATCCGCCGGCTTTTTCTCCGGACGGCCGCCAGTTGCTTTTTACCGCCGTCACTGACGGCCGTCCGAATTTGTGGCTGATTTCCTGGCCGCCGGAGATCGAGTGATCAATACGGGCGGTCGACTTCCCGCCGATTTAGTGGCGGTAGGCGCGGTGTTCGCGGCGGCGGCGGCTGACGTAAATTTCCGCCGTGTCGGCATTTAAGAGCTCGTAAAGGATCGCCTCTTTGCCGGGGGCGGCCCGCAGGATCCGGCCGAGCCGCTGGACGTGTTCCCGGATGCTGCCGGAACCGGAAAGAATGATGGCGATGTTGGCTTCCGGCACGTCGACGCCTTCGTTCAGCACTTTGCTGGTGACCAGCACCGGCCAGCGCCCGGAACGGAACGCTTCCAGCATCGCTTTGCGTTCGACCAGTTTGGTGTGGTGGGTCAGCACCGGCAGGAAAAATTCCCGGCCCAGTTGATAGGCGGTGGCATTGTCGGCGGTGAAGATGATGATCTGCTCGCCGGCATGTTGCTGCAGCAGTTCCCAGACCGCCCGGATTTTGGCCCGGCCGCTGCGGGCGATGCGGCGCTGTTCCAGAAAAGCGTCGAATACCGCTTTGCCGTCCGGCAGCCGGGCGCACAAGCCGAGAAAACGCCGCCAGTCGTCCGGCGAACGGAAGCTGATCTGATGACGCTTGAGGAAATCGGTGTAAATGGCCCGCTTGGCGACGTACTGCTCCTTTTCTTCGGCATCCAGCGAGAGTTCGACCGGGATGGTCCGGTAGGGGGCGAGCACCTGGCCTTCCAGTTCGTCGATGTGAATTTGGCAGGCGAGCGGTCCGATCAGATCGTGCAGCACCGCCTCCTGCTCGGCGCCGACCTCCGGCGTGGCGGTCAGCCCGAGCCGGTAGGGGGCCAGCGACATCGCCGCCGCGGTCCGGTTGACGGCGCCCGGCAGGTGATGACACTCGTCGAATACCAGGAAAGCGAATTGATTGCCGAGAAATTCCATGTTCAGCACGGCGGAATCATAGGTGCTGACGGTGATCGACTCGATCTGGCGGGCGCCGCCGCCCAGCAGCCCGATCGGAATTTGAAAGAAGCGCTGCAGGGTCGATGCCCATTGCTGAACCAGGTCGATGGTCGGCACCATCACCAGCGTCGGCCGCTGCAGACGGTGGATCGCCAGCACCGCCAGAAAGGTTTTGCCGGAGCCGGTCGGCAGGGCGACGAGCGCCCGGTAACCGGCTTCGCGCCAGCGTTGGAATGCGGTCGCCTGGTGCGGCCGCGGTTGAAAGCTGCCGTGCAGCGTCAGCGCCAGCGGCGCGAATTCGGCGGCCTGGTCCTCGACCGCCAGTTCGGCGGCCCGCAGCGCCAGCATCAACGCGGCGTAATCGCAGGCGCGGGCCCGGCCGGCTTGGATGCGTTCGTCGAACTTGACCAGCATCCGCACGGCGAGCGGCAGTCGGGCGTAGTCGCAGTTTTCGACGACGAGGGTGCCCTGGATGAAGCGGACGAGGAGGGGGGATTCCGGCATGGCGGTCATTTCTGCGGATAGCAGGCGCCCAGGCCGCCGCACAGCAGAATTGCCGTTCCGCCGATGAAGAGCAGATAGTTCCAGGCCAGCAGGCCGGCGAGGCCGATTCCGAGCAGGATGACGATCATCGGCAGTGCGCCGCACAGCAGCCAGCGGCGCGCCCGCGCCCAATCCGGGTAATCGTTCGGCAGGTCTTTTTCCGCCATTTCGACTTCCAGCAACAGACGTTTGATTTCATTTTCATCGGGTTCCGGCATTTTGCAACTCCTTGACATGGTTTCGGCTGGGAACGAACCGGGCGCCGCCTCGGTCGAGTTATTCGATGATCGGCCAGAAACGGCCGGCCGCGTTGCGCACCAGCTTGATATTGAGGTTGAAGGCGTCGGCCAGATTCTTTTCGGTCAGCACCTCGTCCCGTTCGCCCTCGGCGACGATTTGGCCGTGGGAGAGAATCATGCCGCGGGTGAACACCGGCGTGATATCCTCGATGCGCTGGGTGATGAAAAGAATGGTCAGGCCGGGAATCGTCCGGGCCATCGCTTCGATGTTGTTCAGCAGGTATTCCCGGCTGGTGATGTCCAGATAGACGCTTGCTTCGTCGAGGATCATCAGCCGGGGCGCGGTCATCAGCGAACGGGCGATCAGGACTTTGACCTGTTCGCCGCTGGACAGGTTGTGCAGTTTGCGGTCGCGCAGCTTGACCGCGTCGAGTTGCGACAGGACCTGCAGCGCGGCGGCTTCTTCCTCGTCGGTGAATTTGCGGAACAAGCCGAGCGTCCCGTCCAGCCCGGAGATGACCATTTCCAGCGCCGTCCAGTCCGGGCTGGTCCATTGCTGCATGAACGGACTGACCCAGGCGATCTGCTTGCGCAGTTCGGCCAGGTTGACCTGGCCGTAGGTATGGCCGAGCACCTGGATTTGGGCGCCGTAAAGCGGCCAGGCGTAGCCCATCAGCATTTTGACCAGCGTCGTCTTGCCGGCGCCGTTGGCGCCGAGGATAAAATGATGGGCGCCGGCTTTCAGCTGCCAGTTGATGTCTTTTAGGATAACCTTGCCGCCGAGGTAGACGGTGGCATTTTTCACTTGAATAACCGGAGAGTCTGACATAAGCATTACCAGTTGCAGTTGTAGTTGTCGTTTTTGTATTTGATCCAGGCGTCCCGCATCGTTTTGCTTTCGGCGAACTCCGATTCGAAGCGGTCGAAATCGCCTTGTTCGATCATCTTGCGCAGTTCCCGCCAGTAGCGTTCGAACGAATCCATCGAATTGAGGACTGCCGGTCGATTGTTTTCGATGATTTCCCGCCACATCGCCGGCGACGACGAGGCGATGCGCGACGTGTCGCGGAAACCGGTCGCGCAGCCGGAAAATCGCTGTTCCTTTTCCGCGGCGTCCGGGCAGCCCAGCACCGCATGGGTGAGCGCCATCGCCAGCAGATGGGAGATGTGGCTGGTGTGGGCCACCAGAATGTCGTGCGCCTCCGGTGCGATCCGGTGCGTCGTCGTGCCGATCGCCTGCCAGAATTGTTCGACCAGGGTCAAGGCTTCCGGATGGCTCTGCGCCGTCGGGGTGACGAACACTTCGGCATGGGCGTACAAGGTTGGAAACGCGGCGCTCGGCCCGCTTTTTTCGGTGCCGGCCATCGGATGGCTGCCGATAAAACGGCTGCCGTGCGCCGCCAGCAGCGGTTCGAGCGCCGCGACGATGACGCCTTTGACGCTGCCGATGTCGGTGACGGCGGCGCCGGGCCGGAAATGGCCGGCATGGGCCCGGCCGAATTCGATGATTGCCGGGACCGGCAGGCAGAGGATGGTCAGGTCGGCCCGGCTGAGAAGGCCGTCCGGTTCGGCCGCCGCGTCGTCGAGGATGTTTTCGGCGACTGCCCAGTCGCGGATTTCGCGCCGGCGGGTCCAGCCGGTCAGCCGGACCGGCAATTGCCGCGCCGCCATCGCCAGCGAAGTGCCCAGCAAACCGAGTCCGATGACGGCGACGGTCCGTCCGGAGAGTAGATTATCGTTCATCATTCCAATTTTTTCTGCGTGGTTGGAGAATCATACCGGTGTCTAAAAAAGTTTTGCAATGCCATACTATAATCCGGCAATGGAGATTTTGTAGTCAAAAAAAACGGTTTTTTATCATTGCAGACGATAAAGCGGTTTGAAAAAAGTTTTTCCGGTATTATTATCAAATTTATATGTATTTTCACGTTGTTGCTAATCCATTATGAAACACGGAGTTGACAATCGGTCATGAGTTCCCGGGGTAACAAGACGAGCAGGGCGGTTTTTCGGTCGAAAGTTTGGTTGGCGGCATTTTTGATGCCGGCGTGTTGCTGGGCAGCGGAGGAGGGGATTCCGGACTTTGATGCCACCACTTCGGAATCCAAGACGATCGTCCGGACCGAAGCGGATGTCGAGCAGGGGCAGCGCAATGTCCAGTCGGTTTACGAGCAGTTGGAGGCGCTGTTGACGCCGGCCAGCCTCGATAAAAAAATCTTGAAGCAGCGTGAAAATGTTCAGCCTTACCTCAAAGTCATTCCCAATGCCGACGGCACCGATCTGCAGGAGGCGACGTCGACGTTGATCTATCAATGCCGCTTTACCGATGCGGCGGAGTTGGCCAAGAGCGTCGAGAGCCTGGTCGACAACGGCTACGTCGAGAGCAATCCGAGCCAGAATATGCTGGTGCTGAAGGAAAAAAGCAGCCGGATCAACGAAATCAAGGAAGCGGTGCTGGCGATGGATATTCCGGCGCCGCAGGTGCTGGTGGAAGCCAAGGTCGTCGAAATTCTGTTCAACGACGGCATGCAGCGCAACCTCGGCGTGATGTTCAACCAGGCCAAGGAAGGCGAGACCGGCACCGGCAGCCCGACCGATTTGAACTCGTCGCTGGGAGCGTCCACCAGCGTGCTCGGCTCCAATGCGCCCAACCAGGGGGCGATGATGGACTGGTATCCGTACGTCAACGGCAAGGAAAACATCAAACTGTCGTTCCAGTGGCTGCTCAATGCCCAGGACGCCAAAATCCTTTCGTCGCCGAATATCGTCGTGTCGCGCAATCAGGATGCGACGATCAACACCGGTCAGGACATCCCGATCCAGACGTTGCAGACGACCGCCTCCGGCAACCAGGTGGCCACCACCTTTAAAAATGTCGGTGTGACGCTGAAGGTCGAGCCGAAGCTGATCGACGGCAACACGGTGTCGCTGGTGATTTATCCGCAGGTTTCCAACGTGCTGCAGTACCAGAAGGTGACGCAGGGGACGGATGCTTCCGGTAACGCGATGAGTTTCCAGGTGCCGGTCATTTCGGTGCGCAGCGTCAAAACCGAGCTGACGATGGAGTCCGGGCAGGTGGTGATGATGGGCGGTCTGTACAGCAACCGCGAGGTGCTGATGCAGGAGCGTATTCCGTTCCTGAGCGACGTGCCGTACATCGGCGAACTGTTCACTTCCAAGAGTCGCACCAAGGAAATCGTTCAACTGGTGTTCGTGCTCCGGGTGCATATCATCCAGCCGGATGAGACGGTGGCCGGCATCCTTTTCGATCCGGATGCGCTGGCGGCGGAGAGCGAGAGCATCGGCAAAATGCTGCAGGGACCGCCGACGTTCCCGGTAATTCAATCGACGATCGAGCAGGTCGACGACGAATTTATCAAAAATCCGACAACCGAGGCGGAATGAGCAAGGATGAATAAGGCGAAGATAAAAAAATATCTGCTGCCGGTGGTGGTTCTGCTGCTGGTCGGCGGCGGAATCTACGGTTACTGGCTGTGGCGGGGGATGCAGAAAGCGTTGGACGCCGCCGCGACGGACGCGCAGAATTCCAGCGGGGTGGTCGACCGGACCTATGTGGTGAAGCGCGGCGACCTGACGCTGGGGCTGACGTTGAGCGGGACGGTCAACGCCCGGGAGAAATACCGGCTGTCGCTGCAGGCGAACTTCAATACCAAGTTGCTGTCGGTGGTCGATGAAAACAGCATCGTCAAAAAAGGCGATGTGCTGGCCGAATTCGAAACCGATACGCTGAAAGAACGAATTGACGACCTGAAGATCGAGTTGGAAAATCTCGAAAAGGATCTGCTGGTCGAAAAGGAAGCGGAACGTATTCTGGTCAGCAGCAACGAGGCGGCGCTGCGGTCGGCCCAGGACCGGGTGGTTCAGGCCGAGGACGCTTTGCGGAAATACCGCAAATTCGAGCGGGCCGAACAGCGCGATTCCCTGGAGCTGGCCATTCAGAATGCCGAAACCAAGGCCAAGGAGGCGAAGGATTCCTACGATACCCGGCAGGTGGAAATCATGCAGGCCGGTTCGGTGGACAAAGAGGTCGAGGCGGCGAACGAGAAAGAGCTGCGCAATCTCGAGGATGCGCTGGCCACCGCCCAGAACTCGTTGGACAAGGCGGAGACCAACCGCAAGGTGTTCAAGCGTTACGATCACCCGACCAAGCTGAAAACGTTGGTCAACACATTGGATCAGGCGGTGCTGGACCTGGAGAAGACCCAGGTGTCCAATGAGGCGAATCTGATGCAGAAGAAGCGCTCCATCGACAACCTGAAAGTCCAGATCAGACGGAAAACCAGCGACCTGGAACGGCACAATTCCTATCTGGAACAGATGAAGCTGGTGGCGCCGGTGGATGGCGTGGTCATTTACGGCGACCCGGACCGCCGCTGGGGCAACGAGGATATCAAGACCGGTATGGATGTCTACAAGGGCCGGGTGCTGATGACGATTCCGGACATGGGCAATCTGCTGGTCGATTTCGACCTGCCGGAGCAGTTCCGGGCGAAGGTCAACGTCAAGGACAAAGTGGTGATCACGCCGGATTCGCTGCCGGGGATCAAGGCGCCCGGTTCGATCGAATCGATCGACACGCTGCCGGTGCCGCTGATCATCTGGGATGCCGCGTCGCCGAAGATCTACAAATCGCGCGTCGTGCTCGATGAGCAGAATCCGGCCCTGGTCAACGGCATGAGTGTTCAGGTCGATGTGGTGACCAAGGTGATTCCGCAGACGCTGTTTGTGCCGGTTGAGGCGGTGTTCGAGGACAAGGACCGTTATTTCGTCTACAAGTATGTCAGCGGCAGTCCGGTGGAAGCCGATGTGAAGATCGGCGAGTCGAACAACAATTTCGTGCAGATTACCGAAGGGATCGAGGAAGGGGACATCGTCTACCTTTACCGGCCTTATCAGAAGAAACAGGAATAGCGCCGATGGCATTCGATAAAACCCGCATCGATTACGACGATCCGATCGTCCAGTTGATCGATTTGCGCAAAACCTATGATACCGGATTGCTGAAAGTGCCGGTGCTCAAGGGAGTCAACTGCAAGGTTTGCCGCAAGGAGTTCGTCGGCATCATCGGCACGTCCGGTTCCGGCAAGTCGACGCTGCTCAATATTCTGGGCATGCTCGACGTGCCGACTTCCGGCAAATACATTCTGGAAACGATTGAGGTCAATAAACTGACCGACGTCGAATTGGCGACGATCCGCAACAGGAAGATCGGCTTCATCTTCCAGAGTTTCAACCTGTTTCCGCATCTGACCGTCGAGCAGAATATCGAAGTGCCGATGATTTACGGCCGGATTGCGTCGCGGGTCCGCCGGGCGCGAGCCCGTGAATTGGCCGAGCGGGTCAAGCTCGGCCACCGGCTCGACCACCGGCCGACCCAGCTCTCCGGCGGCGAGTGCCAGCGCGTGGCCATCGCCCGCGCCTTGAGCAATCAGCCGGCCTTTCTGCTGGCCGACGAGCCGACCGGCAATCTGGACGAGAAGACCAGCGGTGAAATTATGAAGCTGTTTCACGAACTGAACGAGAACGGCATGACCATCATCATGGTGACCCACAACCCGGCGTTGTCCGACGAGTTTCACCGGGTGGTGCGGCTGCGCGACGGCCAGGTGGCCGAGCGGTTGCCGGAAGAGGAAATGGCGGTGCAATCATGATGCTGGTGCACGACCTTTTCCGGTTGTCCTTCTCCAATCTGCTGCTGCACAAGGTCAGGTCGGTGCTGACGTCGCTCGGCGTGATTTTCGGCGTCGGCAGCGTGATCGCGATGCTGGCGATTTCCGAAGGCGCCAAGCGCAAAGCGTTGTCGCAGATCGAGGCGATGGGCATCGACAACATCATCGTGTCGTCGAAGAAGCCGCCGCTGGAGGGCAAGAACGAAGCGTCGCAGTCCGGGCAGGGATTGTTCGATGAACCTTACGGCTTGAATGCCGTCGATTTGAGCAACATCAGCCGGATGGACAACGTGCTGCGGGTGACGCAGGTGCGGGAAGCCCGCAAGAAAATCCTGCGCGGTCTGACCCGGCTGGATTTGAAGCTGGCCGGCGTCGGCATGAATTTTCTGGAGGATTCCGGTTCGATGTTGGAGCAGGGACGCTGGTTTTCGGCATCGGATTTCAAAAATTACACCAAAGTTTGCGTCATCGGCAAAAATGTCAAACGGCGGATGTTTCCGCTGGGGACCACCGATGTGATCGGCCGGCATGTCGTCGTCGAAGGCGACCGGTTCCTGATTGTCGGCGTGTTGGACAACGACCGCGGCACCCAGTACCCGGAAGTCGGCAACGTCAACGACATCATTTATATTCCGATGACGGTGTCCGACGCATTGTACAAGAATTACGCTTATCTGGTCGATGGCTGGAATGTCCGTATTCAATTGATCGAGTTCGACGTCTTCGTCGTCAAGGTGCGGGATATCGCTTACATCGACGACACTTCCAAGCGGATCAGCGGTTACCTGACGAAAACCCATTCGGCGACGAAGGACTGGGATATTCTGGTGCCGCTGGATCTGTTGAAGCAACGAGAGGCGACCCAGAATATTTTTACGATCGTCATGAGCTCGATCGCGGCGATCTCGCTGATCGTCGGCGGCATCGGCATCATGAATATCATGCTGGCCAGCGTCTTTGAGCGGCGCAAGGAGATCGGGACGCGCCGGGCGCTCGGCGCCCAGAAATCCGATATTTTGCTGCAATTTTTAATCGAGACGGTTTTTCTGACTTCGCTGGGCGGCGTGCTCGGCATTATCGTCGGGGTTGGGATTTCACAACTCATTACCATTTACGCGGATATGCCGACGGTATATTCCTGGTGGAGTATTGTGCTGTCGCTGATTATTTCCTCGCTGGTCGGGGTGGTTTTCGGCACTTATCCGGCCTGGAAAGCGGCGCAGCAGAACCCGATTACCGTTTTGCGGGCTGAATAATCCGATTCGGATGCTATATTAAGGAAATGAAAAATGTGCCGGTTGCATTCCAAGTAAGACGGGCCGGCCGGCCAATCAATAGGAAATGAGAATATGAAAGTTTTAGTTTGCGGCGGCGCCGGCTATATCGGCAGCGCCTGTGCCGAATATCTGCTGGACCGGGATCACGAGGTGGTGGTGTTCGATTCGCTGGTGACGGGCCATGAGGATGCGGTGGATGAACGTGCCGATTTTGTCTGCGGCGACCTGGCCGACCGGGAATTGATCATCCGGCTGTGCCGGGAGGAGAAATTCGATGCGATCATGCATTTCGCCGCTTTTTCGCTGGTCGGCGAGTCGATGCAGGATCCGTCGAAATATTTCCGCAACAATCTGGCCAACGGCATCAATCTGGCCGATGCCGCCGTCGCCGGCGGAGTGAAGACGATCGTTTTTTCCAGTACGGCGGCGACCTTCGGCCAGCCGGAACGCGTTCCGATTGCCGAAGGCGACCGGCAGGAGCCGATCAACCCGTACGGTGAATCCAAGCTGTGCTTCGAGAAGGTTTTGAAGTGGTACAACCGGATTCACGGTATCAAATACGCGGCATTGCGTTATTTCAATGCCGCCGGTGCGACGGAGAAATTCGGCGAAGACCATCGGCCGGAAAGCCATCTGATCCCGTTGATCCTGCAGGTCGCCGCCGGCAAACGGGACAAGATCATGGTTTACGGCGACGATTACGACACGCCGGACGGCACTTGCGTGCGCGATTACATCCATATTCTGGACTTGGCCCAGGCGCATCTGCTGGCGCTGGACGCGCCGGAGAGCGGTCATTACAATCTGGGTACCGGCAATGGCTTGAGCGTCAAGGAGATCATCGAGGCCGCCCGTCAGGTGACCGGCCAGCCGATTCCGGTGGAGATCGCGCCGCGCCGGCCGGGGGACCCGGCGAAATTGATCGCCTGTTCGGACCGGGCGAAAGAGCTGTTGAAGTGGACTCCGCAGTACGAAGATGCCGAAGCGATCATCGCGTCGGCCTGGAAGTGGCGGCAGAAATATCCGGATGGCTACGAACGCTGAATTTCCTGTGCCGGATGGTTGCGGCGAAGCGGCCGGGGCGAAGGCGCCGCGCTGGCATTCGCTCGGGCCGTTCACGGTTTTCGACCTGGAAACGACCGGCATGAGCGCCGTTCATGACCGGATCGTCGAATTGGCGGCGGTTCGGATCGAGTTGGACGGGACGATGACGGCGTATCAGTCGTTGGTCAATCCCGGCCGGCGGATTCCGTACGGTGCGGCAGCCGTCCACCATATCACCGATGAAATGGTGGCGGCGGCGCCGGGATTCAGCGAGGTGGCCTATCGGTTCCTCGAATTGGCGGCCGGTTCGACGCTGGTGGCGCACAATGCGCGGTTCGATTTGTCGTTTCTGCAGGAGAGCCTGGCGCGTTGCGGTCTGCCGCTGTGGCAGGGGAAAACGATGGATTCGCTGCGGCTGGTGCGGCAGACTTACAAGGGATTGCCGAGCTACAGCTTGCAGAATTTGCGCCGGATTTTCAGGCTGGAAGATACGCTGGAAGGAATGCAGGCGCACCGGGCCGGGGCGGACGTCGCCTGGACGGTGCAGTTGCTCGGGAAGGTGCTGGACGAACTGCTGGTGCGCGAAGCGGCCCGGCTGGGACGGCTTTGAAGCGGAATTTCGGCTGACGGAGTGGCGGCGTCTCATGCAATTTTCAGAAGCGGCCGAATGTGGCGGGGAGTCCAGTTGAAAGAAAAGGTGGTGGCATTTTTTACCCGGCTGCTGCGGCAGGTCGGTTTCCGGCAGTACGGCGTCAACCTCCTGTGGCTGTTTGCCGAAAAATTTCTGCGGATGGCGGTCGGATTCAGCGTCGGCACCTATGTCGCCCGGCAATTGGGCACGACGGAATTCGGCGTCCTGAGCTATTCCCTGAGCTATTGTGCGATCTGGGGCGTCATGTGCGGTTTGGGATTGGAACCGGTTGTCGTACGGGAGCTGGTGCTGCGCCCGGCGGCGCGGGACCGGATTCTGGGCAGCGCCTGGCTGTTGAAGTTTGCCGCCTGGCTGCCGGCGTTTCTGATCGTCGGCATTCTGATGGCCGTTTCGAAACAGGATTGGGAGACCAAAAGCCTGATTCTGCTGTTGATGGGCGGTTATTGCAGCCAAACTCTGCTGGTGTTGGATTCCTATTTCCAGGCGAAGGTTGAGAGCCGTTATGTCGCCATTGCTCAGATGACCGCTTTGCTGGCGATGTCGGCGGTCCGGTTGTTGCTGGCTTGGAACAACTGTCCGGTCATCTGTTTCGCTGCCGCCGAGGTCGGCAATATGGTGCTGACCCAGGCCGGATATTGTTTTTTCTATTATCGCCGGGTGCGGCAGTGGTCCTGGTCCTGCCGGTGGGGAGAGATGGGTTATCTGCTCCGCCAGACCTGGCCGTTGTGGGTTGCCGCCACCGCTGGAATTAGCGCGATGCGCATCGATCAGGTGATGTTGAAAAATATGCTCGGCGATTCCGAAGTCGGCTGCTATATGGCGGCGGTCCGGCTGGTGGAAATTTTTTATTTTGTCGGCATTGCGCTCAGCGGGACCCTTTTTCCGCCGATCCTGCAAGCCAAACGGGATTCGATCGATGGTTATCAAAGGCGGTTGAAAGGTTTTTTTTCATTGCTGTTCTATCTGAATCTGGGACTGGTGCTGGGCATGGCCTGTTTGGGCCATCTGGCGATCGGCTTGTACGGGGCCGCCTATGCCGCCTCCTATCCGATTTTCATGATCTATATCTGGCGCATTCTGTTTTGCGCGATGGGAGTGGGAGGGAGCAACTATTATCTCAGTGAGAATCTGCAGCACTATTCGATGTGGTTTTCCCTGGTGGTGATGGGGTTGAATGTTCTCTTCAATTATATCCTGATCGGACGTTTCGGCGTGCTCGGCGCGGCGGCGACGGCGGTGCTGACCAATTTGATCGCGGTCTATCTGCTGCCGCTGTCATCCAGGACGACCCGCCGGTTGGCGGTTTTGCAACTGGCGGCTCTGGACCCGCGGTGGCTGTGGCGCTGGAGGACGCAGAGATGAGAAGGTTCGCTCCGATTGTTCTTTTCGCCTATAAACGGCCCGGCCATTTGCAGCGGACGCTCGAAGCCCTCCGGCGGAATGCGGAAGCGGCGGACAGCGAATTGATCGTTTACGCCGATGGCGCCAAAGGGGACGCCGACGCCGAGGGGGTGCGGAAAACCCGGCTGCTGCTGCGGGAGGTGCCCGGTTTCCGGCATGTCCGGGTGGCGGCGTCTCCAGTGAACCGCGGTCTGGCGGCGTCGGTGATTGCCGGTGTTTCCGAAACATTGCGGGAATGCGACCGGGTGATCGTGCTGGAGGACGACATGGTTTGCGCCCCTTATTTCCTGCGTTTCATGAACGAAGCGCTGGAGCGTCTGGCGGAGGACCGGCGCATCGATTCGATTCACGGCTATCTCAGCCGGCTGGAGGTGCCGCTGCCGGATTGTTTCCTGCGGCGCGGGGCGGATTGCTGGGGATGGGCGACCTGGCGGGACCGGTGGCAATGGTTCAATCCGGACGCGACGGCCCTGCTGGCGGAGCTGCGCCGCCGTCATCTGACCCGGGAATTCGATTTGGGGGGCTGTTATCCTTATACCAGAATGTTGCAGGCGCAGGCGGCCGGGAAAATCGACTCCTGGGCGATTCGCTGGCATGCTTCGACCTTCCTGGCGGGAAAATTCTATCTGCAGGCCGGCCGGCCGCTGGTGAGGAATATCGGCGTCGACGCCAGCGGCGAACATTGCGGCCTGGAATGTTTTTATGACACCGAGTTGTGGCGGCAGCCGTTGGCATTGGATGAAAATCCGCCGCTGGAAACTGCCGAAATCGCGGCGGCCTATCGTCGGTTCTACCGCCGGAACCTGCCGACTTTCTGGCAGCGTGTCCGCCATAAGCTGATGCGCTGTATTGCCGGGAAACGCTGAATATGGAACGGCGCGTTGATTTTTTCACCCGTTATGACGCGGCCGGCGCTTCGAGCCGTTACCGGTTCTATTCGTATGCGGCGTACTTGCGGGAAATCGGCTGGGAAGTCCGACTGGAGCCGTTCTTTCCCGCCGGTTACCTGGCACGGCTCTACCGCGGCGGCGGCAAATCGAAATTGGCGGCGGCGCGGGCGTTGGGGCGGCGGCTGCCGCAGGCGCTGGTGACGAAAAATCCGGCGGTCATCGAATATGAACTGCTGCCGTTTCTGCCGTACGGCCTGGAAAAAGTTTTCCTGCGCAACCGGCGTTATGTGCTCAATTTCGATGACAACGTCTGGGAAAAGTACCGGCGGATCGGCTGGCTCCATGATAAGTTCGATTGTTTGGTAAGCGGATCGGCCGGGGTGATTGTCGCCAACGAGTTTCTGCGTGAGCGCGTAGCTCCGCTTCATACCCGGGTCATTAAAATTCCGACGGTGGTGGATTTGAACCTTTATCCGGTCGGGTTGGAGAAATTCCGGGAATTCACCGTCGTTTGGATCGGTTCGCCGGCGACTTATCC
The DNA here is from genome assembly GCF_903645315.1 of Victivallis sp. Marseille-Q1083. Classification (NCBI taxonomy): domain Bacteria; kingdom Pseudomonadati; phylum Lentisphaerota; class Lentisphaeria; order Victivallales; family Victivallaceae; genus Victivallis; species Victivallis sp. Marseille-Q1083. Next base: position 425,339 of record NZ_CAHJXL010000001.1, on the reverse strand, counting down.
TTATTTGCAGCAGGCGTCGGAAGCGCTGCGGGCGATGGCGCGGCAGGTGGCGTTCGAATTGCTGATCATCGGCGGCCGGCAGTTGGCGGCCCGGCCGGTCGAGGGGGTGAAGTGCCGCTATGTCGACTGGTCGGCGGCGACGGAAGGGGAACTGCTGGCCCGGAGTCATGTCGGCATCATGCCGTTGCGCGACGAACCTTTCGCCCGCGGCAAATCGGCCTTCAAGCTGATTCAATACCAGGCGGCCGGCCTGCCGTCGATCGCCAGCGACGTCGGTGAAAACCGGCAGGTGGTGCAGCACGGTTGGAACGGTTTTCTGGCGTCGGCGCCGGAAGAGTGGGCGGCGGCGCTGCGGACGCTGGCGACGGAGCCGGCCGTTTATGAGGCGCAGCATCGGGCGGCGTTGGGCCGTCGCCGGGAGTTTTCGCTGGAAAAATATCAGCCGGTCTATCGGCAGTTTCTGGAAGAGACGTTATGGCCGTAAAGGTTCGGGCGGTCAATCCAGTTTTTTCTTGAAGAACCAGCCGGCGAAGGCCAAGCTGGCGACGGTCAGCGACAACAGCGGCCAGATGCAGTTCCAGGCGATGCTCCACGGCATCGCTTTCAGAAAAATTCCTTTGATCAGCACCAGAAAATGGCGCAGCGGGTCGAGCAGCGCAAGGTACTGCAGCCATTGCGGCATATTTTCCACCGGCGTCGCATACCCGGAGATCAGCACTGCCGGCACTGTGAAGACGAAAGCGCCGAGAATCGCCTGCTGCTGGGTTTTGCACAGCGCGGAGATGAACAGGCCGACACCGGTTACCGAAGTGATGAAAATGACGATTCCCAGATAAAACAACAGCAGCGAACCGACGAAAGGCACTTTGAAGCACCAGACGATCGCCAGAAACATGCCGGTTGCCTGGGCCAGGCCGATCAACAGTGACGGGACGGTTTTGCCGATCAGGATTTCGGTACTGCTCAACGGCGACACCAGGATTTGGTCGAAGGTGCCGAATTCCCGTTCCCGGGCGACGGACAAGGCCGGAATGGTGATGCCCATGACCATGCAGAGGATTCCCAGCAGGGAAGGAAGGGTGAAATATAGATAGTCCAGATTGGGATTGAACCAGTTGCGGACCGCCGGCGGCTGGATTTGCTGAACCGGCTGGAGCTGCCGGTTGTAATTGGTGATGATCGTGCTGGCGTAACCGCTGACGATTTGAGCGACGTTGCTGCGCCGGCCGTCCAGCAGCAGTTGTACCGAAGTCGGCGTGCCGGCGGCGATTTTCCGGGAGAAATCCGGAGCGATATTGAGAACGATAACACCCTGCTGATCGTCCAGAAACGACTGGATTTCCGCTTCATTTTTCAGGAAGAAGAGCTGTGTGAAGGACGGTGAATTACGGAAGGATTCGATCAGTTGGCGCGATTCGGCGCCGGTGTCGCGATTCAGGATGCCGATGGTGATGTTTTTGACTTCCAGGGTCGAGGCGAATGAAAACACCACCAGTTGCAGGATCGGCGGAACGATGATGATGATCCGGGTTTTCCGGTCGCGCAGCAGGATTTGCAGTTCCTTGATGATCAGGGTTTTGATGCGATACCACATGTCAGTCGAGCCGCTTTCCGGTTTTCACGAACGTCAGGCCGAACAGAATGGCGCCGACCGCCGCCATCAGCAGCAGGTTGGGCAGCAGGATGGCGCGGATGTTGCCGACCAGGAAGAGCGCGTGGAGGCAACTGATGAAATATTTGGCCGGAATTGCCTGGCACAGCCATTGAATGACCGTCGGCATCGAGCTGATTTCAAAGAGGAAGCCGGACAGCATCAGAGAAGGCATGAAGGCCGACAGGAAGGCGATCTGACAGGCGACGAATTGGTTGCGCGCCGTCGTCGAGATGAGCAACCCCAGCCCCAGCGCGGTGAACAGAAATACCGCTCCGGTCAACAGCAGCAGCAGGAAAGAGCCGCGGAACGGCACCTGGAAGAGCAGGATGATCGCCGCCACCGACAGAATCAGCGACACCATGCCCAGCAGAAAATAGGGGATCAGTTTGCCGAGCAGCAATTCGCTGCGGGTGACGGCGGTGCTCAGCAACGCTTCCATCGTGCCGCGTTCCCATTCCCGGGCGATGACCAGCGCCGTCAGCAGGGTGCCGATCAGCGTCATGATCAGCGCCAGGGCGCCCGGCAGCAGGAAATTACGGCTCTCCAGTTCCGGATTGTACCAGACGCGAATATCGGCGTCGACCGGCGGAAGCTGTTCCCGGCCGCTCAATTTCTGCTGCTGGGCCAGCCAGTTGCTCCAGACGCCGAGGCAATAGTTGCGGACGAAGGTGGCGGTATTCGGCTCGCTGCCGTCGGTGATGACCTGCAAGGCGGCGTCGCCGCGCTGCAGCCGGGCGCTGAAATCGGCCGGAATGATGAACAAACCGCGCAGCGAACCGGCGATAAGAGCGTCCTCCAACTGCCGCCGGTCGGTGGCGGTGGTGATGTCGAAATCCGGATTGTTGATGAAGGCTCCGGCCAGTTCGCGGGCCGGGGCGGTCTGTTCCTCGATGACCACCCCGAGCCGCAAATGGTTGATGTCCAGGGAAACCGCGTAAGTGAAAATAAAGATCAGCAGGATCGGCAATACCAGCGCGATCAGGATGCTGCTGGGGTCCCGGATGATCTGGTAACACTCCTTGCGGATCAGGGCGTTCAAACGGGCGGGGTTCATAGCGGGTGCTCCCGGTCGAATTGTTTCACCAGGGCGATGAAGGCGTCTTCGAGCGTCGGTTCCGGCAGTTCCAGCGTGGTGATCCGCTGTTTCAATTCGTCCGGTGTGCCGTCGGCGATGGCGCGGCCGCGGTAGATCAGGCTGATCTGGTCGCAATATTCCGCTTCATCCATGAAGTGGGTGGTGATCATGATCGTCACGCCCTTTTCGACCAGATGGTTGATGTGCGTCCAGAATTCCCGCCGGGTGACCGGAGAGACGCCGGAAGTCGGTTCGTCCAGAAAGAGCACCGCCGGCTGGTGCATGACCGCACAGGCCAGCGCCAACTGCTGTTTGATGCCGAGCGGCAGTTCTCCGGCATTGGCTTTCAGGTAGCTGTTGAGGTGAAAGACTTCGACCATCCGGCGGATGGCCGTTTGCTGCGTGACGCCGCGCAAGCCGTAAATGCCGGAGAAAAATTTCAAATTCTGCAGGACGTTCAACCCTTCGTACAACGAGAATTTCTGCGCCATATAGCCCAATTTCCGACGGGCGGCGGCCCCGGAACGGGCCAGATCGGCCCCGTCGATCGACGCGCGGCCGGCGGTCGGTTTCAACAGCCCGCAAAGCATTTTGAAGGTCGTGGATTTGCCGGCGCCGTTCGGGCCAAGCAGGCCGAAAATCCGGCCGCGCCGGATGGAAAAGCTGATCCGGTCGGCGGCGGTAAAATTGCCGTAGCGTTTGGTCAATTGTTCGGCGGCGACGATGGCGGCGTCATCGCCGCCGATGGTTTGAAACTGGTCGGCCAGAGCGGAATTGCCGCCGGGGCCGCCGCCGAGCAGATCGATGAAAGCGTCCTCAAAACGTGGCGGAACCCGGGTGAGCGCTTCGGCCTGCGCGGCAATTCCGAGGCTCTGCAACGTCAGCGGCGGCGCTCCGGCGCCGGCGACCAGCCGCAAACTGCTGCCTTGAATGACGCCGTCGATGATCTGCGGGTGATTCAGCAGGTCGCCGAGCAGTTTCCGGCGGTCGCCGGCAATCCGCCGCACCTGGTAGACGCGGCCATCCAGGCGGCCGGTCAATTGGCCGGGCAGTCCGTCGAACAGCAGTTTCGCTTCATTGAGCAGGAGTACCCGGTCGCATTTTTCCGCTTCGTCCAGATAGGAGGTCGACCACAGCACGGTCATGCCGCCTCGCATCAGGCTTCTGACCATCTCCCACAAATCGCGTCGGGAAATCGGGTCGACGCCGACGCCCGGTTCGTCGAGCAGCAGCAGCTTCGGCTTGCCCAGCAGGGAACAGGCCAGTCCGAGTTTTTGCTTCATGCCGCCGGACAGGTTGCCGGCCAGCCGGTCGGTGAAACGGGTCAGATCGGTGAATTCGAGCATTTGCCGGAACAGTTTTGGTTGTTCCGTGACGGTGACGTCGTGCAGTTTGGCGTAAAGATTCAGGTTTTCCTGAACCGTCAGATCTTCATAGAGGCCGAACTTCTGCGGCATATAGCCGAAAAAAGCCGGTTGCGTTTTGCGCAGTTCCATCACGCTCCGGCCTTCGAGGCGGATTGTGCCGGCATCGGGCCGCAGCAGGCCGGTCATCAGCCGCAGCAGGGTCGTTTTGCCGGCGCCGTCCGGGCCGACCAGGCCGGTCAATTGGCCGCGGGGAAGCTGGACGGTCAAATCGGAAATCGCCGGCTGGCCGGCAAAGCTTTTGTCCAGACCGGAAATTTCAACGATGGAATCCATGTCAATCGGCCCGTTTGATCTGGATGGTCACCGGCATGCCCTGCAGCAGGCGGCCGTCCGGATTGTCGACGACGATCCGCAGCCGGTAGACCAGGTCGGTGCGCAGGGTGGCGCTTTCGACGCTCTTCGGGGTGAATTCCGCCACTGGCGAGATAAAGCCCAGTCTGCCGGAAATCGGCTGTTCCGGGTCGGAGTCGTTGTAGATGGCCACCGGCATGCCGGGCCGCAGCCAGCCGAGTTCGGGCTCCGGCACATAAGCGCGCACCCAGACCGGCGAATGCAGTGTGATCGTGAAAATGCCGCTGCCGGCGCCGACGATGGCGCCGGGCTCCTGGATGCGGGTCTGGATGATGCCGTCCGCCGGAGCTTTTAACGTGCAGTCGGCCAGATCGAAGGCCCGGCTGTTGACGACGGCCCTGGCTGACAGTACCTTGGCTTCGGCTGCCTGAATTTCTTCCTGCCGGAAACCGCTCCGGAGCAATTGCAGATTGGCGCGGGCCAGCGCCAGTTGAGCGTCGGATTCGTCACGCTTGGCCAGCGATTGGTCGAATTCGCGCTCGGAAATGACTTTGGTATCGATCAGCTCCGCGTCGCGGCGATGCTGGGCGACGGCGTTTTTCAACGTCGCTTCGAGGCTTTTTACCAATGCTTCGGCCCGTTCGATTTCCTCGGGGCGGTTGCCGTTCTGCAGTTTGGCCAGATTGGCCTCCGCCTGGGCCAGGTCGCCTTGAGCCAGGTGCAATGCCGCCCGGTAACCGGTCTGGTCCAGGGTGGCCAAAACCTGCCCGGTCTTGACTTCGTCGCCTTCATCGACGGTCATCGACTCGATGCGTCCGGGCACCCGGAAGCCGACGGTGACCTGCCGGGTGTCGACGTTGCCGTACAGCGTCAGCCATTCCGACGGCTTCCGATGGGCTTTATATTGCCGGTAACCGAAAAATGCGCCGGCCGCCAGCAGCAGAATTACAATAATCCAGATGATCTTCTTTTTCATCGGTCGCTCGTGTTTTTTGTCATTATCGTTGTTAGAAAAATAGCATAAAAACGCTGATTTGTCCACGCCGGAGTTAAAGTTTTTCGACGCTCCCCCCGGCTGGGCTTGCTCTCGCCGGCACGCGCCGGCGAACGCGAGTAACGTTCACGAAGGCGCTTGGCCAGCACTCCAGAAACCGGTTCGGAGTGGAGCCGATTCGGAATCAGATAGGGCGTGCACTGATCAGCAACCCCGGCAGGCAATGCGGTGGGAAGAGCCGGTAAAAAGGAAAACCGACACTTCTGGCAATTTTTAGATCCGCCGGTCATTCACATAAACCGGTTGCCGCGGATTGCAAATTCGTCGGAGGCTGAACGGACTGGGAGAGCACTATTTATTCTGTCCGCATTTGACCGCGTCGATGGCGAGGGCGACGGCCAGGGCGCTCAAGGCGTCCTCCGGATGTTTGAGGTCGATTTCATAAGTGTCGGTGAATTGCCATAGCCGTTTGTGGAGCGACGCGACCGTTTCCGCGCCGGAAATGCGGTAATTCCATTCGAGCCAATCGCCGATGATTTCCCAGTTGCGGAAATCCAGCGTGAACCGCGGACGGAACAGCGTGAATTCCTTGGTCAGCACGCCGGCTGCTTCCCCGGCGATGGTAATGTCGAACCGGGGACGCAGAAATGTCAGCAGCCGTTCTTTGACCATGCCGAGTTCCCGGTCGTCGTCGGAGAAAATTTTCAGGCAGTGTCCCCAGGCGAGGACGCCTTTTACGGTAAAAATGCGCGTCCCGTTTTCGTCAAAGATATCGTAACTGTCAAGCCAGGAGAAAAAACGCTGTTTGAACAATAATTTCATCGGAATGCCTCGCGGTTTTCCGATACCGTATCGGCTTTTGGGTGGAAATACAAGTCTTCCGATGGAAAATCCAGCCGGAAAACATTGCCGTTCGAAAGGAACGGCTGCCGTATTTGACAAACAGCTCGAACGGATTTATACTTGTAGTGATGGAGGAAATTGCTGGCGTTACAGATCGTTTGTATCCGGAAAAACCAAAATGAGGAGTGGAAAAAATGTCGGTTACCATTGTCGAGTATTTACTGAAACAGTTGAAGGCGTTGGGAATACGTGATATTTTCGGCGTGCCGGGCGATTATGCGTTTGCAATCGATGACGCAATCGAAAATGAACCGGAATTGCGCTGGATCGGCTGCTGCAATGAACTGAATGCCGCCTATGCGGCCGACGGTTACGCCCGGATCAGAGGAATGGCGGCGCTGTGCACGACCTTCGGCGTCGGAGAACTTTCGGCCATCGGCGCGATTGCCGGCGCCTTTGCCGAACATTTGCCGATCATTCATCTGGTCGGAATGCCGTCCAGCGACAGCATGGCCGACCGCCGGGTCATTCATCACACGCTGGGCAGCGGCCGGTTCGACATCTATGCGAAAATGGCCGCCAGGGTGGCTTGCGCCTGGACGGTGTTGACCCCGGACAATGCGGTCCGGGAGATCAAGCGGGTATTGACTGCGGCGCTTTATGAGCGGCAGCCGGTCTATCTGGCTTTGCCGCTGGATTATGCCCAATGCCGGATCGAAGCGGAAATAGCGCCGTTGACGCTGCCGAAAAGCGATCCGGAAGTGCTGGCGACCGCCTTGAAACTGGCGTCGGAGAAGATCAATGAAGCGAGCAATCCGGTGGTGCTGCCCGGCTACCTGGTGCAGCGGCTTCGGCTCGAGGAACCGCTCTACCGGATTCTGGAGTACGGCAATCTGCCGTTTGCGACGATGATGATGGACAAAGGGGTGCTCAACGAGACGTCGCACCGTTTCCTCGGCTTTTATGATGGCGAGCTGTTGCCGGGAGTGGTGCACGACCGGGTGGAACATGCCGATTGCCTGATCAACATCGGTGCGCTCTGGAGCGATTTCAACACCGGTAATTTTTCGGCGAAGGTATTGAAGGACAAGTTGATCGTCGTCGGGTTGCATCAGGTGAAGATCGGCGATGTCATCTTCCACGAAGTTGAAATGGCCGATTTCGTCGACGGCTTGGCGGTATTGCTGGAACCGCACGAACTGGCTTTCGCGGAACGGGGAGAGGAGGGCGGTTGGGAGGAGTCCTACGCCGATTGCGTCTACCGGCAGTTGGCCGATTTCATCGTTCCGGGCGACATTCTGGTGGCGGAAACCGGCACGGTGGCGTTCGGCATGATGACGGCCAGATTGCCGCATGGCGTTCCCTTTGTCAATCAAACGTTGTGGGGGGCGATCGGCTGGGCGACGCCGGCCGCTTTCGGGGCGGCGCTGGCGGCGCCGGAGCGGCGCACTATCCTCCTGACCGGCGAGGGTGCCCATCAGCTCACCGCCCAGGAGGTGTCGCAATTCGGCCGGTTCGGGCTGCGGCCGTTGATTCTGGTGGTCAACAATGACGGTTATCTGATCGAGCGGCTGCTGGATCCGGATCCCGACCGCCGCTACAACGATTTGCCGCGTTGGGATTATCAACTGTTGCCGGCCGCCTTGGGCTGCCGGGAGTTTCTGGTCGGGCAGGTGCATTCGAGCCGGGAGTGGGAGGCGGTCCTGGCGCGTTTGAAGCACCATGACGGCGGCGCCTACATCGAAATTGTCATGTCAAGTCGGGATGTCCCGGAAATGGCGCGCCGGCTGAAGGCATTCCAGCAGAAATACTACCGGTGAAGCGGCCGCGCCCGGCCGTTTGCGGCGGACAGGCCGCGGCCGGGCGCGTTTTTTCAGTTGAACTTGCGATAGAGTGCCGCGGTCCGTTCCGCCAGGGCGCGCATGGTGATTTCCTGAAAACCGAAAACCAGCGGTTTGACCAGATCGTGCAGCGGCTCCAGCAGTTTTCCGCCGAAATTCCGGCGGCCGTGCACTGCCCCGACGATCGAACCGACCGTCGCGCCGTTGCAGTCGGTGTCCTTGCCGGCCATCACCGCAATGCAGAGCGAACGGTCCGGATTCATTCGGCCGTAATACAGCGACATGATGACGATCAGCGCGTTGTTGATCGTATGCACCGGATGCATTGCCGCGTAACGTTCGTTGAGTTTGACCATGAAGTGTTCGAAGGTCGGACATTCCGGCAGCCAGTCCAGCGCTTCCCGGACGGCGGCGGCGAGGCGGCAGTTGGCCGGAATTTCCGAAAGACCGATTTCAACGAGCCGCTCGAAATCCGTTTCGACGAAAGAGGCCGCGATGATCGCCGCCATCATCATTTCGCCGTAAATGCCGTTGGCGACATGGGTCCAGGAGGCGTCGCGCCAGGCGTATTCCGCCGCCAGTTCCGGGTTGCCCGGATTGATGTAACCCCAGAAGTCGGCCCGGATTTGCGCGCCGATCCATTCCCGGTAGGGGTTGTTGAAACGGCGGGTGAATTCCTTGGTGGCGGCGCTTTTTCGCGCCGTATCGGCGCGCGTCCGCCGCAGGTTGTAATTGAGCACGGCCTGGGTTTCGGCGGTGCAGATCTGGTTGTAGGGCAATGAATCGTTCCAGGTGTCGGCGACGTTGTTCCATTGAAAATCCCTGCCGTACTGCTCGAGAACCTTGAGGCCGATCAGCGTGTAATGGATGTCATCGTCCGGCCCCATGCAGTCGATATTTTCCCGGACCGACTGATGGTTATAGACCCAGCTGTCCGGTTCCAGGCCGCGCCGGCTGATGTACTCGGTCAACGGCCAGTCGCCGATTTTCTGGAGATATTCCTTGATGGCCGCGTCCGACCAGCCTTCGACCACCTGACCCAGGGCGCAACCGGCCGAGCGGCCGCTCCAGGCGCCGTGCCAGCGGTCGATCAGTTCCGCTTCGGTCAACTGCAGCACCAGTTGCCGCGGACCGGCCGGCCGTTCGCGGCGGATGTCCGCCAGGTCATCCGGCTCGACGTAGGGATAGTCGGCGGAACGCTCCAATGACTGTAATTCGTCGTAAAAATGCTGCAGGGAATCATTGTAGGCATCGTAGACCGGATGCAGTGCTTCGATGCGCGCCTTCAACGACGGAGGCACCGTGTAGCCGCTTTCCGACAATTGAACCAGTTCCAATTTCAGCAAATTCAGCGGCGTGTCATAACCGGCGATCAACATTGTGTGCAACCCTTTCTGTTGGTATTTGAATACTGTATAATATAGTGTATTTTAACTTTAAAAACATCTTACATTCAATCATAAACTATGCAGAAACGACCAAATATGCCGATTGTTTTCGATGCCGTCGCGTTGAATGCCGATTGGCCGGTCAGAATTATCGCATCCGACCGGCAGGATGACCGGCCGATCGACTTCCTGCACGCCCACTCCTTGCCGGAGTTGGGGTACTGTTACGAAGGGGCCGGCATTTTCATGATCGACAATCGGATGATTCCGTACCAGGCCGGCGATGTTTCTTTGATCGACGCCCGCCAGTTGCATCTGGCGCAGAGTTTGCCGAATTCCTGCAGCCGCTGGGACTGGATTTACGTCGACCTGCCGAAACTGTTCTGCCGGCTGACCCGTCAAACTGCGCTGAGCAACTTTCATTTCTGCTGGCGGGCGGATTTCCCCGGCATCCTGCCGGCGTCGCGCTATCCGGCGATCAGCCGGCGGCTGCGGCAGATTGCGGTCGGCATGCAGGAGGAGCACCGTTACCGGTGGGAAAAGACTATCGCGGAATTCTGCCTGTTGATGATCGATCTGCAGGCGCTTTTTCCGTCGTCGCCAGAAACGCCTTCCCGGCAGATTTCGCCGGAGCTGCTTGAGCGGCTCAGCCCGGCGCTGCATTATCTGAACGGCCACTATCATGAGAATTTTCAGGTTTCCGACCTGGCCAGGTTGTGCAATTTGAGTGAAACCCATTTCCGCCGGCTTTTCCGGCGGTTTACCGGCGCTTCGCCGCTTGGCTATCAGCGGCAGCTTCAGTTGGCCGGCATCCTGGCCCAACTGGCCGACCGCAACCGGTCGATCGGCGAGATCGCTTTCGGCAGCGGTTTCAATTCGCTGTCCAGCTTCAACCGCCTGTTCAAGGCGGCCGTCGGCTGTTCGCCGCGCGAATGGCGGCAGCGCAACGCTTGTGATGTCAACTATTGTTTGTAATCGGGCGCCGCCGGGTAAATTCCGAAAAAAAGTTGAAAAAATTGAACGCTGAAATGTTTTGCATGTCTAGCATTCATATGCTACATTACCGGTAGAGGATAATGTAATTTGAATTTCACCGGTTTTTCTCCGGAAGCGTTTTTTTGGCGTCTGCGGGATGGAAAGGCCGATGGAAGACAGCGCTTTCAAAAGCAGGAGAAAAACGAGAATGAATTTTATCAACGGCTATGTATTCTGGATTCTGCCGTTTGTGCTGGCGGCGATGGTCATCGTTTATTTTCATGCCAATACCAGACGGCGGGCGGCGCTGAAAATGGTAACCGGCAACCGGCCCGAAGCGGCGGCGTCCGTTCATCTGTCGGAATTCAAGCGGGGATGGCGTTTCGTCCTGTTGCTGGCGGTCATCGCGCTGCTCGGCATCGCCGTCGCCCGGCCGTGGTGGGGACAGCGCCTGATTCCCTATGAAAGCAAAGGGCGCGACCTGCTGTTCGTTTTCGACGTTTCCAAGAGCATGTTGGCCACCGATATCGCTCCCTCCCGGCTGGCGCACGCCCGGATGCTGGTCAATGATCTGGTTCAGAAAACCGGCGGCGACCGTTTCGGTTTGATCGCTTTTGCCGGTACGGCGTTTCTGGAGTGTCCGCTGACTTCGGACAAAACCAGTTTTGAACAATATATCAACGAATTGTCGCCGGACAGCATTCCGGTCGGCGGCACCAATCTGGAACAGGCGTTGAATACCGCCGTCGCGGCCTTCGATGCGGCGGAGGGCAATCACCGCGCCATCATTCTGATTACCGACGGCGACGAGTTGTCCGGCGATACCGGCCGGTCGCTGGCCAAACTGAAGGAGCAGGACATTCCGCTTTTCGTCGTCGGCCTCGGCGATCCGAACGTGCCGGCGCTGGTGCCGGAGTCCGGTGCCGGCGCGACCGTATTCAAACGCGACCGTTCCGGCGAACTGGTCAAAAGCAAGCTCAATGAACCGCTGCTGGAAAAGATCGCCCTGGAATCCGGCGGCATCTACGTCCGCAGCACCGTGACCGACAATGGCGAACAGACATTGCTGAGCGCGATCCGGAAATTGACGCCGGATACGGTCGGCAGCGGCGAACGGACTCTGCCGATCGAGCGGTTCCACTATTTCCTGCTGGCGGCGCTTGTGCTGTTTTTCCTCTATCTCTTTCTTTCCGAACGTCCGAACAAATATCATTCTCCCGGAGTGGCGGTATGGCTGCTGCTGGGAGTTCTGCCGTGGATTGCGGCGGCGGCCCCGGCGGCGGAAACGGCATTGCCCGGTGCGGCGGAGCCGGAAGCTGCCGCGGAATTGCCGGCCGGCGAATTGCTGCCGGCTTCGGCGGTCGAAGCTTACAACCAGGCGTTGGAGTTGCAGAAGAACAGTTCCAAAGATGCGATAAAATTGTATGAGAATGCCATCAACGCCGCCGACAGTCAGCCGGTGGTTCGCCAGCACTCTTTCCACAATCTGGCGGTGGCGGAACACAGCCAGGCCCGTCGGATTCTGGAGACCGTCGCCCAGCAATTGAAGAGCGAAGATCTGGATGGTTCTTTGAAATCGTTGTCGGAAGCCGCCCGGCAGTTGGACAAGGCGGAAGAGCTGTATGTAAAATCCCTGAGCATCAAACCGACCGGACCGGTGACGCCGGAGCAGCGGCAGGAGTGGCAGGAGGTGGAAGAGCTGACCGCCCGACAGCAGCAGCAGTTGCTGGATGACCGGGAAAATATCGAAAATTTGAAAAAAGCGATTGAAGAGCTGAAAAAACAGCAACAGGAAGCGCAGCAGCAGACGCAGCAGGCGCAACAGCAGAACCAGCAGCAGCAAAGTCAGGACCAGCAGCAATCGCAAGAGCAGAACCAGCAGGACCAGCAGCAATCGCAAGAGCAGAATCAGCAACAGCAGCAAAATGCTGATAATCAGCAAAGTCAGGACCAGCAGCAATCGCAACAGCAGAACCAGCAACAGCAGCAAAGTCAGGACCAGCAGCAATCGCAACAGCAGCAAAATGCTGATAATCAACAGCAGCAAAGTCAGGACCAGCAGCAAGGCGCTGATGACCAATCGAATCAGGACCGGCAGGACTCTCAAGATCAGCAGTCCCGACCGGATCAGCAAAATGCCGAACCGCAAAATCAGCAGCAGGGTGCCGAGCAATCGCAATTGAACGATGCGATGCAGCAGGCGCAGGAGGCGGTGAAGGAACTGCAGAAGCAGGCGGAGAACCTGCAGCAGCGGACTTTGCAGGAAAATGCCCGGCAGGCGGAAGAGAATCTCCGGGAAGCGGAAGCGGCGCAACAGCAGCAGGATTACCGCAGCGCCGATGAAAAATTGCAGGAAGCGTTGCAGAAGCTTGGTATGAACCAGGAGGATCAATCCGAGTCCCGGCAACAGGAACAGGAGAAGAAGGAATCGGAGGACGGCAGCGGCCAGCAACCGCCGGAGCCGCCGCAGCCTTCGGAAAATAATCAGTCCGACCAGCAGTTGCCCCAGCAGCCCGGCACGGAAGCGGCCGGCCAGGCCGGTTCGGAAGAAGAGCCGCCGGAAATCGATCCGGCGCAGGCCAAGGCTATTCTGGAAATGATGGCCCGTCAGGAACAGGAATTGCGGGACCAGATCAAAGCGGCCCGCCAACGGGCGGGGCGTTTGCAAGAGGTTGAGAAGGACTGGTAAGAGATCGTGTTTACAGAACAGGAGCGGTTATAAAGTGAAAATTATCTGGTACAGTTTCATTTTTCTGCTGTTGCTGGCGGTCGGCCCGCTGGCCGGCGCGGCGGGAGTGGAAGTTTCGGTCGATACTCCGGAGGTCATTGTCGGCGGGCAGTTTTCTTTGACGTTGAAAACCGAAAGCCGCGAGCAGCCGGTGCTTAACAGTCAGCCCGACATCGCCAATGCCCGCTGGCTGCCGGGCTATTCCAGTTCGATGCAGTTGGTCAACCGCAACGTCGAATCTTCGGTCAGCTATCATTTGCTGGCGACGGCGGCGGGCGAGATCGTCATTCCGCCGCTGGAGGTCAAAGTCGGCCGGAACTCCTATCTGACCGAGCGGATCGTCGTCAAGGCGGTGCCGGCGGCCGAGGTGAAACTGCCGGAAGAAGCCGATGCCCAGGGGGGCGCCCGTTCCGTCAAGGACAGCGTATTTGCCAACGCCCGTTTCCTCAACGACCGGACCGTGTTTTACGTCGGCGAGGAGATTCCGCTGGAGATCAACGTCTACTACCGGCAGCCGCTGGAACTGCAGTTGACCAGTTATCCGCAAATTCAGTTGGACAAGGCGGTTTTTCACGATTATGCCAATTTGAATCCGGAAGATTCCCGCTTTGCGCCGCCGCAGCAGGGCACGGCTTCCATTCAGGGGCAACCGTTCGGCGTCTACCGCTTCCGCACCGCTTTCCGGATGATCGGCGCCGGGGAATTCCGGCCGGACATCACCGTTTCCAGCGTGATTTTAATCCCCAATCAGAGCCGCAGCCGCGATCCCTGGGACAGCTTTTTCGGCAGTTCCTACCAGCGTTACCCCTACGATATGAATGTCGATTTGCCGGCGTTTACCGTCAAGCCGCTGCCGGCCGCTCCGGCCGAAGTGACGCCGCTGGGGTTGATCGGCGACTGGAAGATCGACTATCAACTTTCCAGCGACACGTTCCGGGTCGGCGAACCGGTGACGCTGACCGTGACCTTGAGTGGTGAAGGTTCCCTGGACAATTTGTCCGCCCCGGGGTTGAAAATTCCGGATTTCCGGGTGTATCCGCCGGAAATCCTTCACAATACCCGTTCCAACAGCAGCATCAGCCAGGGGACGGTTCAATACACTTTCATTCCGTTGAAAGCCGGTTCTGCCGTGTTGTCGGTCAATCTGGGCGCATTCAACATTCAGACCGGCCAGTACCAGCAATTTCCGTTCACCCGGACGTTGAATGTGGAGCCGGCGGCGCCGGGCGCCGCCGGCAGCAGCCATGTCAGTACGGCGATCGAGATGCCGGAGGCGCCGCTGCCGGCCGAACCCGCCGCAGCGCCCAGGCGCAGCGGCATCCTTTACTTGAAGCAGCAGCCGGGCGGCAGCGTTTATTTGCCGCTTTACCGCAATTATCTGTTCAGCTATACGCTGATTTTTCTGCTCGGACCGGTCATTTTCGGCCTGGTAGCCTGGCGGCGGTTCCAGCAGCAGAAACTGGCGGCCGACCAGGGGGGCCAGCGCCGGATGCTGGCCCGGCAGCGGCGCAGTGCGCTGCTGCGCAAGCTGCGGCAGACCCCGGAAGCCGATTTGCCGCAGTTCGTCAACGCCGAAGTGGTGCCGTTCCTCAACGACTATTTCGATTTGCCGCCGGGGACTGCTTCCGGCGAGCTGGCTGCCAAATTACAGAATCAAGAGCTGGCTTCCTGTCTGAGCGCGGCGGAGAACTCCAGTTATTTGCCGGGCCATTCGGCGGCCGCCGGGGTCGACGGGATGCGGGATAAGCTGTTGAAAGCGTTGAAACATTTTACCGTCTGGGCGGTGCTGTTCGGCGCGCTCGGCGTCCAGGCCGGGACGCCGGCGGAGTTCACCGATGCCTTGACCGCTTACGACCGCGGCGATTACAATCAGGCGGCCGGTTATTTCCGGCAGGAGCTCAGCCGTCAGGCGCCGCAGCCGAACCTGCTTTACAACCTGGGTTGTGCGTTGTGCCAGAACGGCGACTATGCGGAAGCGCTGCTCGCTTTCGAGCAGGCGAAATTGTTGGCGCCGCGCGATTCGGCGATACAGGAGAATCTCAATTTCGTCCGGCGCAAACTGTTTCTGCCGGAAACCGGCCAGATCACCAATCCGAAGGAGCTGATCGTTTATTGGCGCGACCTGCTGCGGCCGGATCAGTGGCTGATGGCGGCGACTGTTTTCTGGAGTGCGGCGTTTCTCTTTCTGCTGCTGCGCCGCCGGATCGGACCGGGGAAATTTTATGTGTTGCTCGGCATGCTGGTCGTTTTGATCGGGCTGTGTTTGACGGCGGCCAGCTTCCAGCGTTCCGGCCCGTACAATCCGGACCGGGCGTTGACCATTGCCGCGCATACCAGATTGCGGAGTTTGCCGAGCGAGACGACCGGCCAGGTGGAACAGACTCTGCCGGCCGGAACGCCGCTGACCATCCTGGAAAGCCGGACGGATTATTACCGGGTCCGCACCGTCAACAACGCGGAAGGATGGGTGAATACAACCGATATTTCCCGGATTTTCAATCCGCGCCAATTGACGTTGCCGGATGTGAAAAAGTAATGCCGCCAGCAGGAAAAGAGGGAAGCATATGACGCAAAAAGTCTCCGTGGATTTTCATCCGAAGTTTCTCCACGATAACTTCGGGGTCGATTTTGGCGAAGCGTATCACGCCGACCCGTTTTTACGGGCCCGCGAGTGGCGGCGTGTGCAGCAGGAACTGCACAACCGTTTCGGACAGTACGGCCTCTTTCCGGCGCCGGCGGCGGAACACGCCGGAGTGCTCGACGGCATCGGCATCCAGCCGCTCGATTTTTTGAATGCGGCGCTCGGCGGCCGGCTGGAATTCATGCCGGCGGAAGCGGTCTGGACGCCGGATAAGCCGCTGAGCCACATTGAAACGCTCGATGATGTCAGGGCGTTGCCGGAAATCGACTGGGAGACGGAACCGTTGTACCGGAATCTGCTGGCGCAGTACGAGCAACTGCGGGCCGCCGATCCGGCCGGGCGGCCGACCGGGCTGCAATGCGCGTTCCACGCCGGCGGGGATGAGGCGATCCTGATTACCCACAGCTCCTATACGACCGCTTTCCGGCTGCTGGGCGACCGCATCTTCGAGCTGATGATGTTCGAGGAGGAGGTGGCGATGGCGCTGTTCGAGTACATCTACCGGCAGTACCGCCGTCAGGCGGAACATTTCTGTCGGCTGGCCGGTTGGAGGATCACCAAAATTCACTTTGGCGACTGTGCGGCGACGATGCTGTCGCCGGATTGGTTTGAACGCTTCAATCTGGTGTTGGCCGAAAAAATCATCGGGGAAGGCGGCTATACCGGCTGCGTCCAGCACTCTTGCGGACCGTCCAGTCATCTGCTGGAAAGCTTCACCCGGATTCCGAAGCTGGAGGAGCTCCAGCTCGGCTACGGCACCGACCTGGCCCAGGCACGTCGACTGTTTCCGGACACCAGAATCATCGCCTTTTATTCGGCGGCGGCGCTGCTCAATGAGTCTCCGGAGCAGATCGGCGCCAATCTGGAACGGATGGCGGCGGAATTGCAGGATCATTACCAGATCGTCGGATCCTCGTTCGATCCGGCGACGCCGCCGGATCATCTGACCGCGTTTCTGGAAACCGCGCAGTTGCTCAACGCGGCCGGTACGCCGTAACGCGCCGTTTTCGCCGCCGCCGTCAACGTTCCAGGAAGGACCGCAGTGTTGTTGCTGTACATCTTCGCATTGGCTCTCTCGATCCATATTTCGCCCTTCAGGGCGGTACGAATCTACTATGCCATGAATTAAAATCTTGTCAAACCATACTTATCGAACTTGATTGGAATATTCGGCGCCGGCGTTGGGCGGCTCAGCCGTTTCGGCGGCGGTTCAGATGGTAAAGGCAGGTGCGCTGCCGGTTGATGGCCTGCCTGACGTCGTAACGGCTGAAATGCAGCATTTCGCCGATTTCGTGGAGCAGTTTCTCTTCCCGCGGCGATAATTTGCCGTCGATCAGCGCCATACGGGCGATGGCCTGCAGAAACTGGTTGGCGGCGATCGGATCTTCTGGCAGTACCAGCTCGAAACTGCTGTCCTTGACGGCGGACAGAATCATCTTCAGGCGGGCGTCGCTGACGTTGACCGCCCGCGCCAGTTGCTCCAGCAACCGGCGCTCTTCCGGCGCTTCCTCGTGGTCTTTGAGCATCATCCAGGCTGCGGCGGCCAGCAGCGTGTCGACATGCGGGATCGAGTCGAGCTGCAAATCGTTATCCGGCCGGTCCGGCGCCGCCAGCAGTCCGGGATCGCTGAAATCGGCTTGTTCCAGATAATTCTGCAGGGCGGTGAGTACCCAGTTGCGGCTGCCGTCGGACCATACCGTCCCGCAATATTCACAGCGGTCGACCCCCTCCGGCGTTTCCGGCGCGCCGCAATTCGGACAGAACGTACTGCTCAAAACCCGTTCCGAAAATGTTTTGACCCCTTTGCGCCGGGCGAGGACGAAGACCTGGCGGTAGAGGATCGACCGGTCCGGACGGACCGGCAGCGACGATGGAATCGGCGCGGCGGTTTCGTGGCCGCTGAATACCACCAGCATGGTGAGGAAGTCGAATTCCGCCGAGCTTTCGCTGTCGCAGCCGAGCAGTTCGATGCTGCCGATTGCCGCGTCCGCCAGGAAGCGGTGTTCGCCGCCGGCGTCCGGTTGGAAAGTTGCGGCATTGGCCGCGATAAATTCCGGCGTGGCCACTTTGCGCAATTGGCGGCTGTCGGCCAGCAGCCGGGCGGCCTGGTACCGGTAAAAAATCAACGCGGTCCGGTCGGCGACGGCATAGGGGCTGAAGGTCCGGTCATGCTGCTGCAACCGGGCGATCCCCGGCCGGACAGCCTCGTCTTCCAGACGCCGGTAGGCTTCCACCTGCGTCAGATTCGTCAGCACCCAGTCGTAATCGCCGGAATTGACGATGGCGCCGCAGCTCGGACAACAGCAGCGGTCCAGCCGTTCCAGCGGCGTGCCGCAATTCGGACAGCAATTTTCCCAGACAGAAGCGCTATTTTTCTCCCCGGCGCCCTTGCGGCGGACCAGCGTCCAGTATTCGGAGAACTTTTCCGCTTTCCGGCTTCCGTACAGTTGTTTGCCGGTCGCCGCGTGGAGATAGTAATCACTCTGCCGGGCGGTAACCAGGAAATCCATCCGGTCGAAATAATTGTCGGCGTTGCAGGCGACGATCCGGACGTTTTCGATTTCCTCCACCGTCACGACGTTGTGCACCGCGGTGGAACGCTGCATCAGCAATTGAAGCTGGAAACGTTCGAAGATGCCGTCGGAAAGAAAAGCCCGGGCCGGCGTCATATCCTGGTTGCTCCAGCACTCCTGGATGAGGCGGTATGCTCTGGCGACCCGGCCGCACAACGCCGCTTCGGAGAATTCCGGATTGCGCAATCGGAATTCCCGGCTGTGCTTGTCGAAATTCAACTGCTCCCGCGCCAGATGTTTCCGGCGGTTCAGACGGTCTTTGTACATCCGGTTCAACAGATAGATCTGCCAGTAAAGAAATGCGATGACGAGGATGTCCGCCGGAATGCCGATGAGCGGATATTGAATTGTCAGGCGAAGGAGAAACCAGAAGAGGTAAAGCAACCCGTCGCCGCCGCCGCCGAAGTCAAGCAGCCCTCCGCCGTCGAATCCGCCGCCGAACAAATTGCCGCCGCCGGCCGTTGCCAGCGCGGCCGGCGCCGATGCTCCGGCCAGCAGCAGGACGGCGAACCTTTTCAATCGTTGGAAATTACGGTGCGTCATTCCGTCGCGGCTGGGGTTCGGCGGTGGGTTGCCCGCAACTGGCCGCAGGCGGCGGCGACTTTGGCGCCTTTTTCCAGCCGCAGCGTCATTTTGGCGCCCTCCGCCTCGAGAAGTTCGGCAAACCGCCGGATGACCGCGTTGGAAGGCCGCCGGAAAAGTTCGGTGGTGGCGTTGTAGGGAATCAGGTTGATTTTGGCGTGATGACGCCGGGCCAGCCGGGCCAGGGCCCGGGCGGCGCTGTCCTGGTCGTTGACGGCTTCGATCAGGGTGTATTCGAAAGTCGCCATCCGGCCGATCTTCTGCTGGTAGTCATCCACCGCGGCCAGGATTTCGGCGAGCGGATAGCGCAGGGTGTCCGGAATCAGGACGGCCCGGGTCGCATCGTCGACGGCGTGCAGCGAAACGGCCAGGTTCAACTCCCGGCCGAATGCCGCCAGTTCATAAATGCCGGGGACATAACCGCTGGTCGAGACGGTCAACCGTCGCGGCGCCATGCCGAACCGCTCCGGCGCGATCAGCATCGTGATGGCCGGCAGCAGTTGTTTCAAATTGAGCAGGCCTTCGCCGATGCCCATGAAAACGATATTGTCCGGCAGCCGGCCGATGCGGGCGCTGCCGTGATACAGTTGCTCAAGTATTTCGTGGGTGTGCAGATTGCGGATCAAACCGTCGCGGCCGCTGGCGCAGAAACGGCAGCCGACCGGACAGCCGACCTGGGTGCTCAGGCAGAATGTCATGCGGCCGGGAGAGGGGATGAGCACCATTTCGATCGCCTCGCCGTCGGCCAGGTGCAGCAGCAGCTTTTCCGTCCCGTCCGGCGCCGGCAGCGTGGCGGCCAGCGTGGAAGAGCAGTCGGCAAAACGTTCGGTCAGCGCCAGCCGCAGAGCGCCGGGCAGGTCGGTCATGGCGGCGAACTGCAACGTGTGACGGCGGTACAGCCACTCCTGCAGTTGTTTCCGCCGGAACGATTTTTCGCCGTTGTCGCGGAAAAATGCCTGTAATTCCGCCTCCGGCACGGTCAGGATGGATGGCAAGCAGGACGACATGGTCAGGGCTCCGGCGCCGTCGTCGTCGGGTCCAGTTCGCCCCGCCACAGACAGATGCGTTTCTCTTGATAGGTTTTGTCCAGCAGATTTTTCCAGTTCCGGCCGGCGCGTGATTCCGGATAATCCGGGCTGATCAGATAGACGACCGGCGCATCCTGCGGCAATTCGCGCAGCGAGGATAATTTATAAACCTTGCCGCCCAGGTAAAAACATTCGCCGTACAACCCGCGGATGTCGTTGATGTAAACCGCCGGCAGCCGGTCGCCGGTGTCCGTCAGCAGCGCGTTGCGCAGGGAGAGGGCGAATTTCCGCTTGCTGTTCTCCTGATCGCTGTAGGGTCGGGTGATGCTCCAGTAGAACAGTACCGGAGCCATGGTCAGCAGCAGCAGCGTCAGCCAAATCGGAATATGCCGGTACATTTTCCACAGGAAAATGCCGATGAAAAGTGCGAGCGTGCCCAGCAGGATGCCGTTGGTCTTGGCGAACAGCGAGTGCCTGAACTCCAGACTGCGTTCCAGCGGAAAAAACTGCGTCCACCATTCCGGCGGCAGCAGATAAAAGCCCAGGATGGCAATCCCGGCGGCGGCGGTCAGCCAGAGGAATGGCGTCAGCAGCTTGTGCAGTTGGCCGCCGTAACGGCGGACCAGCAGCCAGTAGTTGATGCCGGTCATGATTCCCAGCGGCGGCGCCAGCAGAATGATGTCGCGCGGTTCGGTCAGCGGACTGAACCAGAGCAGGAAGAACAATGAAATGAACAGCGTGCGCAGATACCGGCTGAAAATCGGCACCGGGTCCAGCGGCTGAAAAGCGACGCAGAACGGAGTCCAGGCGATCAGCGTCCACGGCAGGAACCGCACGATCACATCCAGCGGGAAGAAACAGAGGTGATAGAGGTATTGGCCGACGGTCGGCAGGGCCAGCCAGAACGGGTCGCTCTGGACATTGCCGTCGTAGAGCAGAATCGGCAGTTTCCAGAACAGAATCACCAGCGCCAGCAGCACCAGGCCGAGATAAAAGCCGGGACGGTTCAGCTTGGTGCTGACGCTCAGCGGCCGCCGCAGGAAAATCAGCGGAAAGATGAAATAGACGATGGCCATGAAGCCGCCGACGTAAAAAGCCAGCGCGGTGAAACCGAAGCCCGCCAGCCATGCCGCGCTCCAGTTGCCGCGGCGGGCGCCCAGCGTGAACCAACTGAGCTGGCCGGCGGTCAGCAAAAGCAGCATCAACATGTTCGGATAACCGTTGAGCGCTTTTTCGATGACGATGTTGCTGGCCAGCAAAGTGACGGTTGCCGTGGCGCCGGCCATCGTACCGCCGATGCGGACGGTGGTCAGGTAGACCATTGTCGCCAGGATGCCCAGCGAGGCGATGGAAAGCAAGCGCAATGCCAGCTCCATCGGAATGCCGAGTTCATAGAGCAGCCTGGCCATCAGCGGATAGAGCGGGAAGCCGTTGGCGACGGCGACGGCTTGTTCGATGCTCAGCGGCGGAAACCAGGTGTTTTCCACCGCCTGAATTGCGTAATTGACCTCTTCCCAGTAGAGTTCCTTGCTGCCGAGCAGCCAGGGACAGTACAGAAAAAGAAAACTCAAAACCAGAACGATGACCGCAGTCGTCGGTTTGACGGGATGTTCTTCATAGCGTGCCATAATTCGAAACCTCTTGCTGAATCCCCGTTCACAACAACAACGTACACATGCCCAGATAGATCAGCGATGCCGAAAGGTCGTTGCCGGTGGAGACGAACGGGCCGGAGGCCACCGCCGGATCGATCTTGCATTTGTGCAGCAGAATCGGCATCATCGCGCCGGAAAAGGCGGCGAAGCTCATCGCCGTAAACATCGAGCAGGCGACCACCACCATCAATTTGAGCAGCGAGAGATTGCCGGTCGCCGTCGCGTCGGAAAAATAATGCAGATTGAGAAAGACGACGCCCGAAATGATGACGCCGCAAACCACCCCCATGATGGCGCCGACCAGCAGTTCCCGCAGGAATACCCAGACCAGCCGGGAGAATTCGATTTCGCCGAGCGCAATGCTCCGCACCGTCACCGCGGTGGCCTGCATGCCGGTGTTGCCGCCCATGCCCAGGATGACCGGGACGAAAGCGGCCAGCCCGGCGGCGGTCGGCAGAAAGAGCAGCTTCTGGACGATAAGACTGACGATCGAACCGGTGAGCATCGTGATCAACAACCACGGCAGCCGCAGCCGGACGATGGACAGCGGCGAAATTTCCCGCTGTTCGATGTCCGGTGCTCCGGCCATTTTGGCCATGTCTTCGGCGGCTTCGTCATCGATGAAGTCGATGATGTCGTCGACGGTGATCCGGCCGACCAGCTTGGAATCGTGGTCGACCACCGGGATCACCATCAGGTCATACTTGCGGACTTTGCGGGCGACTTCGCTGCCGGGCTCGTCGACGGTGGCGTAGATCAACTGCTGGTCGACGATGTCATGGATTTTGGCGTCGCCGGGAAAGGCGATCAATTCGGCAATATGGATGCTGCCGACCAGCCTGCCGTCGGCGTTGACGGCGAACACGGTGGTGACCGGGTCGTCGAAATCATCGGCGGCCAGCGCCTGGATGGCCTGTTCGACGGTCAGGTTGTCCGGAACGGCGTAAAATTCCGGCGTCATCAGGCCGCCGGCGGAGTCCGGGTCGTATTCCGCCAGTTCCTGCAGTTCTTCCTTCTTGTCCGGCGTCAGCAAATGCAGCACGGTATCCTGGTCGGCTTCGTCCATCTCGTTGAGGATGTCGGCGGCGTCATCCGGCGCCATCTCCTGCAGCATGCCGGCCAGTTTGTCGGGGGAGAGGTTTTCGACGACATCCTCGATGTCGCCGGCGTCCATTTCGACGATGACTTCGGAGGCCAGTTCATTGTCCAGAATGGAGAAAATCAGCTCGACTTCTTCCGGATCAAGTTCTTCCATCAAATCGGCCACGTCGACCGGGTCGGTCTCGGCAATCGTCCGCCGCAACTCGTCGTAAAGGCCGTTCCGCAGAAGATTCTGAATATGTTTCTTGTCTAAGCGAACCGATTCCATAAGGATATCCAATCTGCCGTTGAACCCGGAGCCGGGATCCGGATATTTCGTGAAATCCCGGCCGGAATTGCGGAAGGGAATTCCGGCCGTTCGGGCTTCCGCACCGGCCCGCCGGATCGTCGGTTTGCGCTAAAACGGCGTCCGCCGGGAGGTCTGGAAGATTTTAACAAAAAAACAGCGGCAGTTCTGTCGTTCTACCGCTGTTGCGCGAAAGCACTGGCAAAATTTACAGATCGTCGTTGTCCAAATCGATGAACAGGAGTCCGCAGAAGAAATCACCCAGTTCCAGCGGATGGATGGCGACTCCGGCATTGACCAGCCAGCCGGCTTTGACCGAAATCGCCCAGAAATCGAGATCCTTGTCGCGGTAGACGTCGCGATGGCGGTTGACCAGCGAGAACTCCTGGTTGTTGACCCAGTATTCGTTGATCGGGCCCCAGACGCTGCGCACATAGGTTTCGTCATAGTTCCAGCAGCCGGCGCCGAAACGCTGGGATTCGATCATGGCGACGCCGTACTGGCGATGAAAACCGTTCTGCAACGTGTAGCTCGTGCCGAACGCGCCGCCGAGCTGGGCGTACTGGGTGACCGCCACGTCAAGGGAGGCTTCCGGGCCGGCGCCGAGGCTGAGGGAGATGACATCGCTCAAATCGAGCAGCCGGTTGGGAATGTACAGAAGAATTGCTTTGCCGGCGTTGCACAGCGACTGCTCCAAACGGTTTTCGCGGGCCGGATCGAACATGCCGGCGGCTTCTTCCGGACTGGGTTCGGCAGCCGTAACCACATTGACGGATAACAGCGCCAGAGCCGATAGCAGTAACGTTTTTTTCATAAAATCCACTCCTTGAATGTCTCTCTTCACCTGTTGCCGGACCGGGAAAACACACCGGACGGCACCCCCGGCCGAATGATCCCGGATAAATACTGGATACTTTCCGTAATATATCCTCTGCCGGACATTGTGCAAGGCGAAAGAATCATCGTTTTAAAAAAAAATTGCTTTTCGCCCCGGCCCTTCCGAACGGCGCGAAAAGCCGGAGCGGCGAAAATTCACGGCATGACCGCCGAAGCCCGGTCAACGGCGGCGCCGTTAATCGTCAAACTGCCGACCGGACATTCCGGCAGCGGCACGACGACGGGAGTCAGCGCCGGCGGATGCTCGATTTCCAGCGCGAGCGTTTCACCGTCCCGCCGCCAGGCGATCCGGATGAACCCTTCCGGCGTCGGGACCGTTCCCTCCGCCGCGTCGAGCCGGTCGCCGTACGGAGAAACCTGAAAGCGCCGGAAGCCCGGTTCCAGCGGCGTGACGCCGAGAATGCCGGCATGGTAGAAATAGACCGGCAGCGCGCTCCAGCCGTGGCAGAGGCTGCCGGCCTGCTCGAAGTCGTCGCCGCCGACGGTAGTTTCCCACAGGCTGGTCGCTTCCCGCTGCAGCATGCCGTCAAAGTACTCCTGCAGTTTGCGTCCGACATAGCGCCGGCCTTCGGGGCCGCCGGAGAACATGACCCGGCAGAGATAGGGCAATGCGCTCAGCGTCACCGGCGTCAGCCGGCCGCTGTAGATGGTGTCCAGCACGGCCGGAACTTTTTCCGGCGGCGCCGTCCGGGTCCACAACGCCAGAAACTGGGTATGGTCGTGGCCCAGGTCAGAGGGTTTGCCGCCGATCAGCTTGGTCGCGTAGCATTGCCGCTCTTCCACCCAGAAGGCCCGGTCGATCGCCCGGCGCAGCGCCGCCAGAATTTTCCGGTAGCGTTCGGCGCGTTCCGGCTGCCGGTCGAGTTCGAGCAGCCGGGCGTAGGATTCGAGCATTTCGCAAAGGTAAAGATTGTACAATGCGTGGAATTCATCGGCGCGGCAGGAGCCGAATGGGAACAGCTCCGGCGCCCACTCGTAGAAGTGCCAGGTTTGCGGTTCACTGCCGGGATGATACAGTTGATTGCTTTCGCAATAGCCGGACAGCGCCTTGGAAATCATGAAGGCGATCTGGCGGTCGAAGCGGCGGAACAACTGGAAACAGCCGCTGAAGAGCACATTTTCCAGAATGGCCGCCACCCAGACGAAGCTGAAACACGGGATGGTCAGCGTCCGCATGCTCGGCGCGCAAAGGTTCAACAGCCCGTCGTCGCCGACGGTCCGGCCGAGGATGGTGAAGCTGGTCGCCGCATAATGGTAGTTGCCCCAGACATAATAGCCGTACAGCGCCTGGTTGCGGGAGTCATAGGCGTACAGCGACTGCTCCCGCCACGGACAATCCTCATAGTGCTCGTGCATGCACAATTCCAGCGTCCGGACTGACAATTCGCGCAGTTTCAGATAATTCCGGTCGGCGCAGTTGAAGCTGCCGGCGGCCGGCCGTACCGCCTCGTGGGGCGTCAGGCCGATGCGGTGGATGCGAATCGGTCCGCAGAGGTTGGCGATGTTCAACTGGAGATAACGGCAGCCGACCCGCCGGAACGGCAGTTGGAAACTCTGGCGGCCGTCCCGGCAGCGGTAACGGTCGGTGAAATGACGGCCGCCGACGAACATCCGCACTTTGCCGTCGTCGAGGTGCTCGCCGTGGGAGATATCGACGACAGTGCCGGCCGGCGCGGTCAATTCCAGGTCGATGAAACCGAACGCTTCGCCGCCGAGGTCGGCGATCAGGCAATAGCCGTTGTAATCGTCGGGCGGCGATTTCAGTTGTCCGGCTTCGAACAGTTCGGCCGGGTCGATGAAAACAAGCGCGTCGGCGTCGGCGGTTTCGGCAAAAGTGTCCAGCTCCCGCGTCCGCCGCAGCCAGGCGGCTTTGACGATATGAGCGGTCAGCGGCGGCCGCAATTCCAGCGGCGGCAGCGGCCGCGGTTCGAGGGAGCGCCAGTATCCTTCGACGCCGGTCGCCAGTTCGACCGCCGGCCGCCACTCCGGGCCGGGCGGCTGGGCGCCGAGCGGAAATTCAATGGCGCGGGCGGCGTCGTAACAGACGACGTAACCCAGTTGCGTCGTGAGTTTCTCATACTCGCCCTGCCGGAAACCGGTCTGCACGGCGCAATGCCAGCGGCGGTCGGTGACAATGGCGGTGTTGCCGCAGCGGATGGCGCCGATCAGGCCGGCCTGGCCGGCCGCATAGGTGGAGAAATTGCCGCCGCAGTAATAGACCAGCACTTCCAGCACATTGCAGCCCGGCCGGAATTCGGTGTCGAAGACGGTGTAGGTCCGGTCCTGCGGCGCGTCGGAGAATTGGCCGCGGCCGATTTCGCGGCCGTTCAGGTAAGCCAGGAAGTTGCTGTCGGCGGCAAGGGCGACCCGTCCGCCGCCGCCGGAGGTTTGGAATTCCCGGCGGAACGCGACGTATTGATTTTTTTGCGGCAGCGGATTGTCGTTCCAGATGATTTTGGCTTGATGCAGCAGTTCCTTCATGGCAAACCCTCTTATCGGTTAAAATGAGTGCATGGAATACAACATTTGGTAATAGCCTTCCAGCGCCAGCAATTGCTGGTGGGTGCCGGCTTCGACGATTTTGCCGTCGCGCAGGCAGTAAATGAAGTCGGCGTTGCGCACCGTCGACAGCCGGTGTGCGATGATGATGGTGGTCCGCCCCCGGCATAACCGTCCCATCGCCTCCTGCACCAGCGCTTCGGACTGGTTGTCCAGTGCGCTGGTCGCCTCGTCGAAAATCAGGATCGGCGGATTTTTGAGGAATACCCGCGCCAGCGAAATGCGCTGCCGCTGACCGCCGGAAAGTTTGACGCCGTGTTCGCCGACGGCGGTGTCGAAGCGGTCCGGCAGCGTTTCGATGAAGTCGAGGATGTTGGCGAGCCGGGCCGCTTCGATGAGCTCCGCGTCGCTGGCGCCCGGTTTGCCGAACAGGATGTTTTCGCGGATGGTGGTGTCGAACAGGAACGGCGTCTGTTGAACGATGCCGATGTTGGCGCGCAACGCCTTCTGCTGCAATTGGGCCACCTCCCAGTCATCGATCAACAGTTTGCCGCCGGAAACTTCATAGAAGCGGGGGATCAGCGCGGCCAGCGTGGTTTTGCCGGCGCCGGACTCGCCGACCAGCGCGACGGTGTGACCGGCCGGGATATCGAGGTTGACGTTATTGAGCACCCAATCCTGGTGCTCATCCTGTTCCGGATAACGGAAGAACACCTGTTCGAAGCGGATGCGGCCGGTGATCGAGGCCGGCGCGACGGCGCCGGGCCGGTCCTTGATGTCCGGCTGTTCGTTCAGGATGTCCTGGAAGCGTTCGAACGCGGTCAGCCCCTGCTGGAACTGCTCGGTGAAGTTGACCATCCGGAAGATCGGCATCGTCACATAACGCGAATACATCGAAAAGGCGATGACCTGCGCCAGGTTGGCCCGTCCGAAATAGACCATGATCGCGCCGGCGGCGATGAACAGCAGCGAATAACTCTGGATCAGGAAGGTGATGCCGGCATGGAAGGAAGCCATGACGTTGTAGACGCTTTCCTTGGCGGTGCGGTAGTCGCGGTTCACCCGGAGGAAGCGGTCGATTTCCAGCGGTTCGTTGGTATAGGACTTGACTTCCCGGATCCCCTGGATGGAGTTTTCCACCTGGCTGTTGATTTCGGCTACCTTGACCCGGACGTCGCGGAAACCGGCGTGCATGCGCCGCTGGTGGATGGCTCCCCAGAAAACGATCAGCGGCAGCGGCAGCAGCGTGATGCCGGCCAGCAGCCAGTTGAGGTAGAACATGACGCCGAAAGCGCCGGCCAGCGTGATGACGGCGATCAGCAGGTCCTCCGGCGCGTGGTGGGCGACTTCGGCCAACTGGGTCAGATCATTGGAAATCCGCGACATGATATGGCCGGTCTTGGTCCGGTCGAAATAGCTGAACGACAGCTTCTGCAGATGAGAGAAGAGGTCGCTGCGCATGTCCGCCTCCATCCGGGCGCCGAGGTAGTGTCCCCAGCGCAGTGCGACGTATTCGCCGATGGTGGTCAGAATGGTCAGGAACAGCAGAAGCGCGACCGCCGCCAGCAGCGGTCCCAGTTCGGCGCCCGGCAGATAGGTGTCGAAAATCAGGTAGGTGACGTACGGAATCAGCACGGTCAGCACCGCCTGGCTGATCACCGAAGCCAAGTCCCAGTAGAACAGTCGCCGGTGCGGGAGATAATAGCGGATGAACGCTTTGATCTGGCTGAATACCGTCATGGCCGGTCGGTCCGGTAGCGGGTGGGATCGGCGACGCCGGCCTCGGCG
Source organism: Victivallis sp. Marseille-Q1083 (assembly GCF_903645315.1). Lineage (NCBI taxonomy): Bacteria > Pseudomonadati > Lentisphaerota > Lentisphaeria > Victivallales > Victivallaceae > Victivallis > Victivallis sp. Marseille-Q1083. The sequence goes on along the minus strand of NZ_CAHJXL010000001.1, from coordinate 397,073 downwards.
AATCCGGCATGACGCAGGGCGCAACTGTCGCATTTGCCGCAACTGAAGCCGTTTTCGTCCGGATTGTAGCAACTGGTGGTCAGGCTGTAATCGACGCCGAGCGCCAGGCCGCGCCGGATGATTTCGGCTTTGGACAGGGTTTGCAGCGGCGTCCGGATGTTGAATTGCCACTTTTCATCACAGGCTTTGGTCCCGAGCCGGGCGGTTTCCCGGAACGAATCGATGAAAGCCGCCCGGCAGTCCGGGTAACCGGAATAATCCACCGAGTTGACGCCGATGAAAATATCGCGCGCCTCCAGCACTTCGGCATAACCGACCGCGAACGACAGGAAGATCAGGTTGCGCGCCGGCACGTAGGTGACCGGAATGCCGTCGGTCGAATGGGCGTCTGGCACCGGCAGGTCGGAGGTCAGCGCCGAACCGCCCCAGCGCCGCAGGTCGATGTCGATGACCATATGGTCGGCTGCCTGCAGAGAAGCGGCGATTTTTTTGGCCGCGTCCAGCTCGCAATGATGACGCTGCCTGTAGTCGAAACTTAGCGCGTAACAATCGAAGCCCTCCGCCCGGGCGATCGCCAGACAGGTGGCGGAGTCCAGGCCGCCGCTCAAGAGCACGACGGCACGTTTTTTCGGGGTATCCATGGTTCACACTCCAGTTTTATCCGGTCCCCAGATCAGTTTGTGCAGTTGAATCTGCAAGCGGACCGGCAGTTTGTCTTCGATGATCCAGCCGGCCAGTTCGGCAGGTTCGACGCTGCCCCAGACCGGGCTGAACAGTAAGTGGGAGGTTGAGTCCGTCAGATGGTATTCGTCGATCACCCGGCGGGCGTATTGGTAATCCGTCCGGTCGCCGATGACGAATTTCACTTCGTCGTGCGGCTGCAGATGGCGGAAGTTGTCGAAACAATTGGCTGCGCTCATCCCGCTGGACGGCAGTTTGCAGTCGACGATCTTGCGGACGGCGGCCGGCACGGCGGCGATGGAACGCGAGCCGTTGGTTTCGAGCAGCACTTCGAGTCCGGCTGTCAGCAGCGCCTGGCACAAAAGCGGCAGGTTCGGATGTTCCAGCGGTTCGCCGCCGGTGATTTCGACCAGCGGCGCGCCGGATTGGCGGACCTGGTCCAACAGCTCGGCCAGCCGTCGCGGCGCGCCGGCGGCGGCGGACTGGGCGTACGCCGTATCGCAATAGGAGCAGCGCAGGTTGCAGCCGGCCAGCCGGATGAAGTAACACAGCTTCCCGGCATGGGTCGACTCTCCCTGCAGACTCAGGAATGCTTCGACGACCTGAAAACGGTCGGATTGTTGTGGTTCCGGCCTCATTTTATTCGTAATAGCTGGCGCAGGAACTCGGCGACTCGCTCACTTTGATGCGGGCGACCCGGACATTGCCGTCATTCAGCCGCCGGCTCAATTCCCGGTACAGGGTGCGGGCGATGTTTTCGCTGGTCGGATTCTGGTGCCGGTAATCGGGCAGATCGTTCAGAAAGGCATGGTCCAGCGGCAGAATGATCGCGTCAAGCTCCTTTTTGAGACGCTTGAAGTCGATGGAAATGCCCAGTTCATCCAGTTCCTTGATTTCCAGGATCGCGGTGATCTGCCAGTTGTGGCCGTGCAGCTTGACGCAGTCGCCGGGGTAATCGCGCAACTGGTGCGCGCCGGAAATCATCCGGTTTATTTCAATTTCATACATGAAAACAGCTCCCATGATAAATTTCCACTTCGATGTCGAGAAAAACTCAATTTTTTACGAGCTTGAATTGAGTAAAATTCTCAAACATCCAATTGTTTTTTAATGTTCTATACACGATATCGAGGAATTTGCGAGCCAAGGCGATATTGGCTTTCGCACCTCCCCGCCGACTTTTTACCGATTCATGAAAGGCATTGAGATACGGGCTGTAGCGTTTGGCGATCAAAGCGCATTGCACCAAAGCGGTTCTGGCGATCTTGCTGCCGCTCTTCGTGATTCTTCCGTGGCAAACCGTGTCATTTGAATTGCTCACTCTGGGGACGATTCCGATATAAGCGGCCAACTGCTTTGCCGATCGGAAATCAGCGATATTGCCGATGGTTGCCAACAGGATCGCCGCACCTTTCGAGCCGATTCCCTTGATGGATTTCAGGTTGTCGAAGCCGTCCATCTTGCTGCCGTGATCCTCAATCGCCTTATCCAGTTTTTCAATGCTTTTGTTCAGACTGCGAATCTGTTCGACAACCACCAGCATTTCCGTGTCGGTGATCGGGTCGAAGTGATAACTCAATGCTTTCAAAAGCCCTTTCTCCGTGGACAGTTCTTCCCGTTTCAGCACGATGAAGTTAGCTGCTAACAGATTGTTGACTTTGTTTTTCAATACGGTACGCAACTGAACCAGTTTTTCCCTGGTCTGCGTCAGACTTGAAATTTTCGCCTGCAAATCGTCTTTCACTCTTACCTCCGGAAGCATATCCTTTTCCAGGAACTCCGCCAACACTTTTGCGTCATGTTTGTCCGTCTTTTTGGTGGACATGCTGATGACTTTGAACTGTGATGGATTCACCACCACCAGTCGCCCGACATGAGCTTTCAGCGAGCTGCAAAACATGAACGTATTTCCGGTCGCCTCCACCGCCATCGCCGTGTTCGGACCGAGCATTGCGGCAAAGCCCTTCAGTTCGGTAATCTCACACTTGCCGATTTTCCGTTCTTCCCCATTTACCCGGATGCAATAAGTAAAATTGTTCCGGTGCAAATCCACTCCAACAAAACTTGTCATCATTCTCTGCCTCCATTCGTTTTTCACGAATCGAAGCGGAACTGCTGTCACGGCCTCACCATCCTCCCATACAGAGTAGTCGATTAATCAGTCGCTCTCTACGGTGGCGCTCTGGTTTACAGATCTGACTAATCTCCTTTCCGGGGTCGTCATCGTTTCTGATGCGCCTCATTGAAACATTCAGTCTGCAACCTGTCCGCTTCCAAACGTGTAAGTTAATCGCCATAAATTACACGCAGAAAGCTGATTCCGCGAACGTCAGTTATTTATCATACCATCTCCTTTATGATTGATTGCCGTGGAAGCGGGCGAAGTTGCGCCGGTAGAATTCGGTGCCGAACGCGTCGAGGTCGGCGGTCAGCAGTACCATGCCGCCGCTGCGCAACGATTCACCGGCTTCCAGGATGCGGTGGAACGCGCAGCGCAGCGACGTGTCGCGCTGGTAAGTTGCCGGGTCTCCGTCGCTGCGGCCGAATGCGAAGAACAGCCCGTCCCGGCTGCCGCCGGGGCAGGGAAACAAATAGAGCTGGCGCATCAGTTTGGCCAGGTTGGAACCGGGCAGTTCCCGTTCGAAGGCGGTGTTGAAGATCCACGAGAAGCAGCAGAAAGCCGGGACGTTCAAATGCAGATAGCGCCGGTAGAAATCGACCGCCTGTTTGAACGATTCCCGCGCCGCTTCCAGCGTCATATGGCCGCCGGCCGGGATATGGACGCCCGGCACGATGTCGTGCGGCCGGAAGGCCGGTTCGAAAACATTCAAATCCAACGTCGTTTCCCGGCCGGGCAGCGCGAAGCCGTGCGGGTCGATCAGGGTGCCGACGGCAATTTTGCCGTCGTTGCGGTAACGGGTGGTGACAACGGCATTTTCCGGCGGCTCATCCCAGCGGAGCCGGTATCCTTCCCTGGTCAACGCCCAGCCGTCGTTGCACAGTGCGACGATTTCTCCGGTGTCCTTGTGGCGGAACAACCGGGCGGTTTCGGTATTCAACGGTTCGGTCATGAATTCGAAGCGGCCGATCCGGAACAGCCGGGTTTCGATATAATGGCGCAGCCAGTAAACCTGGCTGCGGCAGATGCCGGGGAATCCCTGGTGCGAGGCGCGATGGATCTCGATCGTGCCGCCGAGCCATTTGGCCGCATCGCGGGCGAAATGTTCCGGCAACCCGAGCTTGCGGTAGTTCGCCTCGTACAGTTCGATGGCGCTCATCGCGATCATCAGGTCGAAGATGCCGGTTAACTTGCCGAGTTTGCTTTCGGCCGCCGGCCATGAACTGAAGGTATGGGACTGCGTCCGGAAAATGAACAATACATTGTAGGCGTGCCAGGCGTACAATTGCAGCATCCGGTCCGCCGCCGTCAGCGCGCTGACCTGGTCCATCCACGGCAGGAGTTCGGCGCTGTCCGCCCCGATCCACAGGCAGTATTTTTCATAATATTCCCGCTGCATGAAATGCGGCATGCCCGGCAACGTCGCCGCCGAGAAGGCGAAATCGGGCAGTGTCGCCACCAGAGCTTCCGCTTCCGGGTCGAGCTGCAGCCGGCGGCAAAATTCTTCATAAGTGATTTTTAGCGGCATAATGGTGTTTTTCACTCCACTTTCAGGTTGCGGTGGTCGGCGACCCGTTTGGCTTTGCCGACCGAGCGTTCGATCGAATTGGGCGCCACCAGTTCGATGCGGAATTTGATGCCGGTGATCGAACTGATCTCACGGTCGATGCGGTCGCGCAGCCGCTGCATCTCATCCATTTTGTCGGAAAACTCCTGTTCGCGCATTTCGACTTTGAGCACCGCTTCATCCAGATTGTTCGGCCGGTACAGCTCGATCAGGTAGTGCGGCGCCGTGCCGCCGACCCGCAGCAGCGCTTCCTCCAGTTGCGACGGAAAGACGTTGACGCCGCGGATGATCATCATATCGTCAGTCCGGCCTTTGATCCGGCTCATCCGGCGGGTGGTCCGCCCGCACGGGCAGTCGTGACCCGGATAAATGCGCGCCAGGTCACGGGTACGGTAACGGATGATCGGACAGGCCTCTTTGCTGAGCGCGGTGATGACCAGTTCGCCTTCTTCGCCGTCCGGCACCGGTTCGAGGGTTTCCGGATTCAGGCATTCGACGAGGAAATGGTCCTCCTGGATGTGCATCCCCTGCCGGGCGGCGCATTCGCCGCTGACGCCCGGACCGATGATTTCGGACAAGCCGTAGTTGTTGAACGCGTGGATGTGCAGCGCCTCCTCGATATTCCGGCGCATGGCCTCCGTCCACTGTTCGCCGCCGAAATGGGCGAAACGCAAGGCGAAATCGGCCGGCTTGAGACCGATGCGTTCGATGGTTTCGGCGATGTTCAGCGCATAGGAGGGCGTGCAGATCAGCGTATTGATCCCGACATCCTTCAACAGCATGATCTGGCGCTGGGTATTGCCGGAGGAGGCCGGCACGATCGCCGCGCCGACCTTTTCGATGCCGTAATGCAAACCGAAACCGCCGGTGAAGAGCCCGTAGCCGAAAGCGATCTGCGCCACCTGGTCGCTGGTCAGGCCGCCGGCGGTCAGGAAACGGGCGCACAACTCCGACCAGAGCTCCAGGTCGTTGTGGGTGTAGCCGACGAAGGTCGGTTTGCCGGTGGTGCCGCTCGAAGCGTGAATGCGGGCCAATTGCGCTTTGGGGACGGCGAAGAAGCCGAACGGGTAATTGTCGCGTAAATCCTGTTTGGTGGTGAAGGGAAACCGGCGCAAGTCATCCAGCGATTGGATCGAAGCGGCGGACAGATGGCGCGCCCGGTATTCCCGCCGGTAGAATTCGACGTGGCTGGCGGCGTAATCGACCGTCTTTTTCAATTTGGCCAGTTGCAGGGCGCGGATATCTTCCGGCGGCATCGTTTCGGCCGCCGGATTCCAGAGGCGATTTTCAATAACTAACTCCGACATTTGCTTGATAACTCTGAATGATAAAATTGGTTTGATTGACAAAAAAACAACCGTGCCCGGCCCGGCACGGTGCTGGCGACGGCAGCGGCTGACGCCGGCGCATTACTACTGATGGAACAGCTCGACGCTTTCGATGATATTGATATGCGCTTCTTCGAGGATTTTCGACGCCTTGTCCGGGTCTTCGAAACGGAAGACGATGACGGCGCTGTCCTTCTGGCCGAAGGTGAACGCATACATGTATTCGACGCTGAGATTGTGTTTGTCGAGCACGTCGAGGATGGCGGCCAGCCCGCCCGGCCGGTCGGCGACCGGCAGCGCCAGCACTTCGGTGGTTTTGACGATGAAGCCGGCCGCTTCCAGCACCTCTTTGGCTTTTTCCCATTCGGCGACCAGCAGCCGGAGGATGCCGAACTGCTGGGTGTCGGCCAGCGACAGCGTCCGGATCGATAAATGATTGTTCTTCAGAACCTGGCAGACGGCGTTGAGGGCGCCGGGCTTGTTTTCAATAAACAGAGACAGTTGAATGATTTTCATAATGTAAGCTCCGTGTGTTTTGATGCTTTTTCAAGTCTAATATATCGCCGACAGGCATTTTGTAAATAAAAATCCGGAGATTTCCGGAAATTTTTTTCAAAATATCACCCGGAAATTCCGTCCTATTGCTAAACAGATCGGTTATGGAAGGAAATGCCATTCCCGGCCGAAGCGGGGAATTTTCGCCGATTTTTTTGAAAATTTGATCGATATTTTTAGGGATTCCAGCCAGATTGATTGACTTTTTGTGAAAACGATGTTATGATATCTGTTAGGCTGGCGCCTGAATCTAATTCTGGAGCAAAAAATGAAATTCTGGCAATTATTGTCCGGAAGTGTATTGCTTGTGGCGCTGGCCGGCTGCGCGTCCAGTGACCGTATGATGCGAATTTCTCCGTTCGGCGGCGATCAGAAGGCCGATGACGCCGTTGCAGAACTTTCTTTCGATTCCCGCGAAGTCAACCTCTGGCCGCTGTTGTATGACAACGACGCTTTTACCAGTATTTTATGGCCGATGATCGACGCCGATGCCGACGGCATGGCGGTCCGGCCGTTTTTCAATCGGGACGGCGACGAGTATTCGATTCTTTTTCCATTGTGCGCCTGGAATCCGGTCAACCGGGACGGCTGGATGCTGTTCTGTTACTGGAACGTGCCGGAACGGCGCTATATGCTGCTGCCTTTCTTCATGCAGAATCAGGATGACTGCTGGCTGTTGCCGGCCTACTGGAATGACAGTACATTCGGCGTTGCGCCGTTCTGTCGTTTCGATGCGGATGGCGGCTATTTTCTGAATACGTTCTGGTTCCGGGATGGCGGCAGTCGTTATGTGATATCCCTGCCGTTTTATTCTTATCGTGCCGATGCGACGGACAGCCGGCACCGGGTATTGTTCGGCCTGCTGGGCGGCGCTTATGACAACCCGTCCGAATCGCGTTCTTATTGGCATTGTCTTGCCGCGCTGGGCGGCCGGGACGGGGATGAATCCTACCATGCCGTACTGCCGCTCTATTACTGGCAGCAACGGCCGGAGCAGCGCTGGCTGTGGACGCTGCCGGTGGTTTACGGCAGCGGTCAAACGGAGATGCTCAATGTTTGCGGTCCGCTGTTTTTCCGCAACGACTCGCCGGAACGCTGCAATATCGGCAGTTTTCCGCTGTTCTGGTACCGGCAGGACAAAGCATCCGACGCGGCGCATCTGAATGTCGCCGGCCTGTTTCATCGTTACCGGAATGAAAAGGAGCGGGAAACATTTACGGCCGCGCCGTTTCCCTTTCTGATGCACTGGGAGAACCCGGCGGTGTCGCGCTGGATCAGTTTTCCGCTGTTCTGGTCGCAGTGGAACAAGCAGTCGGACGCGGCGCATCTGAATGTCGCCGGCCTGTTTTATCGTTACCGGAATGAAAAGGAGCGGGAAACGTTTACAGCCGCGCCGTTTCCTTTTCTGATGCACTGGGAGGATCCGGCGGTGTCGCGCTGGATCAGTTTTCCGCTGTTCTGGTCGCAGTGGAACAAGCAGTCGGACGCGGCGCATCTGAATGTCGCCGGCCTGTTTCATCGTTACCGGAATGAAAAGGAGCGGGAAACGTTTACAGCCGTGCCGTTTCCTTTTCTGATGCACTGGGAGGATCCGGCGGTGTCGCGCTGGATCAGTTTTCCGCTCTTTTGGCGCAGCCACAGCAAAAACGACGGGAAAAATGCTTTGAATGTGCTTGGAATTCTGGGCAATTACGAATACGACGATCCGGAAAACTGGTCGCTCTGGAGTTTTCCGCTGTTCGCGTTCGGCCGCGAGGGGGCGAAACGTTCCGGCTGGGGACTGTGGCCGTTGTTCCGTTACGATGAAAATCGGGACGGTCGGAGCGAATGGCGGCTGTGGCCGTTGATTTCCCGCCGCGATATGGTGCCGTCGCTGCTCAATGTCGACGGAGATTCCTGGAGTGTGATCGGTTCGTTGGTGTGGCGTTCCGGCGTGTTGTCGGAAAACCGTTCGGCATTGCCGCAGAACGACGCGGCCGAAGACGACTGGCCGGCGGTGCCGGGCGGCAAGGCTTTGATTCGCGAAGAAGGCGTTCAGTCGTCGCTGCTGCGGCGAACCTCGGCTGTTTACCGCACCTGGAATGAAATCGCGCTGGGCGACGGTCTGGCGGAGCAATGTAAGCAGGCGGTCGATACGCTGGAACAGTTGTGCCGGGATGCCGAGAGGCTCGCTTCTCTCCGGCAGGAATTGACGGAAGAAAGTTCCGCGGATTCGGCTTGGCTGAAGCGGCGGGTGGCGGAGACCGAAAAATCTTACGACGAAAACCGCGGGGAACTGCGGGCGTTGCTGTATCAGTTGGGGCTGGACTGTCCGGTGGTGTTGACCGAACCGTGGAGCGAAGAGGCGCCGGAATTGTTGAACCGCTGGCAGCTGGCGGATGAATTTCAACAATATACCCGGGAAATTACCGTCGAATCCTGCCGGGTGCCGTATTTCCCGTTTCTTTACGATAGCGAGCGCTGCGGAGCGAATTACCACGGGCGGCTCCTCGGCGTCGACTGGCGGTTCCTCGGTATTTCGTCCGAATGGGCTTTATGGCGCGGCTGGCGGGAAGGGGAGCAGGAAGAAACCCGGCTGGCGCGTTATTTCTATTGGTACCGGCGCAACGGCGAGGTGGAACGACGCATCTTTTTCCCGGGATGCTCGTATACGACCGAAAATGATGATTGGCAGTTTTCCTTCTGGTGGCGCCTGGCGAGTTTCCGCCGGAAGGCTGACAAAATGTCCGGCTATTTATTTTTTATACCGTTCGGTAAAGAATAAAGAGAAGGAAAGATGGGTATGGATGGTATTTTTGCTGTAATTCTGTTGGGGTTGCTGATTGTGATTCTGAACCAGAACCGGCAGGTTTTAGCCCAGCTCCGCGCGCTCCGGCGTCATCTGCGGGTGCCGGAGGAAAAGGCCGGAGAATATTGGCGGGGCAGGTCCCGGACGACGCTGGCAAATACCGGCTGGGCCGGTCGCGAAACCCATTCGGGCGCCGGACCGGAACCGGATGAAGCGACGGTCGAAGCGGCCGGGCTGGAGGAAGAAATTGACCATGATCGGTCGGCGGAGCGCGTCGCCGCCGAAGCCGCTGTCCTGGAGGCGGCGGTGAAACCGGTGGTGACGGCGATGGCAGCGGCGGAAGCCGGGCCGGCAAAGTGCGAAGCGCCGGAACCGTCTTCCGGCGTCGGAGCGGTGGAGTCCGCCCCGGAACAATGGACTGCGTCGGCCGGACCGCGGCAGCGGAATGAATTTGAAGCGAAAGCGCTCGAGACGCTGAAACAGATCTGGAACTGGCTGATCGTCGGCGAGGAGTTCCGTTCCGGCAGGATGGCGGCGGAATATGCGATTGCCACCACCTGGCTGGTTCGCGGTGCGATTCTGGCGCTGTTGACCGGCGTCGGCTTCTTTCTCAAATATTCGATCGAAAACGGTTTGTTGAACGAGACGATGCGGGTGGTGCTGTCGGTGTCGGCCGGCATGGTGATGTTGATCTGCGGGATGCGGCTGGCGCGCCGCAGATACCATTTGATCGGCATCGGCCTCTTGGGCGGCGGTTTTGCCACGCTTTATTTCAGCGTGTTCGCCGCCTATGAAATGTACGGGCTGATTTCCTTCGGCGTGGCGTTCGGCGCGATGTCGCTGATTACGCTGGCCGCCGGCGTGGCGGCGGTACGGTTCAATGCGCTGCTGGTGGCGCTGATCGGTACGCTGGGCGGTTATCTGACGCCGGCGGTGCTGGACAGCGGGCACCGGAATCTCATCGGTTTGTTCGGCTATCTGCTGCTGCTCGGCCTCGGCGTGACCGTCCTGGCGCGTTTCCGCAACTGGAAGCTGCTGACGATCGTCAGCTTCTTGGCCGCTTACGGCTGGAGCATGTTGCTGATGAACGGCAGTTGGTATGTGCCGGAGACCGATTATCCGGTGCTGATCGCTTTCCTGAGCGCCTCGTTCGTGCTGTTCAGTCTGCAGGCGATTGCTTACAATATGTTCCACGCCTTGCAGATCAATGCGCTGGAACTGCTGCTGCTGCTGGCCGATATGATCATTTACCTGGCTTTGGCGCTGCCGCTGACGATTCGGTATGCCGACAAGGAGACCGCTTCGCTGATCACGGTGGCGCTGGCGGTATTCTATATCGTCGGCATCGTCGTTTTCCTGCATCGCCGCATTCGCGACCGCAACCTGTTGCTGTCACTGTTTTCGTTGGCGGCGTTCAATCTGGCCTTGACCTTTCCGCTGCTGCTGTCCGGCCGTTATCTGGCGGCGGCCTGGGCGATCCAGGCGGTGCTGATGCTTTATCTGAGCATCAAAATCGGCAGCAACTTCCTGCGGTATCTGGCCTATCTGCTGTATGCCGTCACCGCCGGCCGGCTGTTGTGGTATTTTCCGGCCCGGGTTATCGATCGGTCGGGCGGAATATATTGGGACGGCTTGTCGGACCGGTTCTGGAATTTCGGTCTGTATGCGCTGGCTTTGCTGGCCGGCTGCTGGCTGCTGAAAAAACTGACGCCGGAAAAACAGTTGGAATCCGGCAATGATCTGCATGAGATCAACCACGGCTGGGGAGCCGAGGTAATGTGGTGGAGTACTTTCGCCTGCAGCATTTGCTATCTGCTGATGGAGAGCTATTATATGAGCCAGACGGTTTATCCGCCGTTGCGGCTGCTGCTGCAGCCCTGGGTGATCCTGGGAGGCATGGGTTTTCTCTACTGGAAGAGTTTCCAATGCCGGGAAACGTTCGTCCGCAATCTGCTGGCCGGCGGCGGCGCGGTGCTGTGCTGACGATGCTGGCGCGGGATTTGGCGTTCTGGCAATTGCAGCACGCCTGTTTCGGTTGGCACTATCAACTGGGCGGCCTGGCGATCCGGCTGGCGGAAGTGCTGTCGGTCGGCGCGGTGTTTTACTGGCTGGGAAGCCGCCGGAGGCTGCTGAAGGAGGAACGCTGGTTCTTCGGCTTGAGCGGAACGGTACTGTTCTTCATCTACAGCAGTCTGGAGGTCAATACGCTGCTGCAGCATTATCTGGCGGAGTTCCGGCTGGGCGGCTTGTCGGTCTGGTGGGGCGCCTGGGCGCTGGGGCTGACCGTGTTCGGCATCGTCCGGCGCAATGCGGCGGCCCGGTATGCCGGGCTGGGTATGTTCGTGGTGACGCTCGGAAAAATTTTTCTGCTCGATCTGCGGGATATTCCGACGCCGGCGAAGGTGGTGGCGTTTGTGCTTTTGGGGCTGGTCATGCTGGCCGGTGCCTTTGTTTATATCAAATTCAAGGATAATTTTGACAGAACGGAACCTGCGAATCAATGAGGAAGAGAAGATCGAGCTGGAAATTTTTATGGTGTGCGACGCTTGGCATTGTCGGCGGTACGGCGCTGTGGGCCGCGCCGCCGGTTTGGGAAAAGCAGCTGCAATTCACCAGTGAAGCGGTGCGCGGGGAAGGAACCGCGGTCGAAGTTTATCGGATCAAGTTCAACGACAGTATTTACCGCTACAGCCAGCCTCATTACGGCGATGTGCGGATTCTGGCGCCGGATGGAAAGAATGTCGCGTTTGCCGTCCGGCAGCGGCGCCGGCCGCTCGGCCAGACGGTGACGAAAACGGTCAATACGAAAGTAACCCGTTTCGAACAGTGTGAAGACCGGGCGATCGTCGAGTTTGAAGTGCCGGAAAAAATTCCGCTCCAGGCGTTTACCGGCATCAAAATCGACGTCGCGCAGAATAATTTCGAGAAGCGGGTGACCATCTGGTCGGTCGACGAGGCGGGCAGCGTTCGGTTGCTGGCGGATTATCAGCCATTTTTCGATTATTCCGATACGATTGACCTGGTCAAAGACCGCATTGCCTTCGACGGGCCGTCTCCGGCCCGGCATTACCGGATGTTCATCGATAATTTTTCCGAACAGGAGTACGCGCCGGAGAAATGGATCGTTTCCAAAATGGACGGCGGCGAAGAGCAGTACCGGCATTTGCTGACCAAGACTTTGAAAATCAAAAGCATCCAGTTGACTTACGAACAGCCGACCGACGAATTTCTGCCGGAACGGGAAAAATATCCGCTGAAACTGGTCGAACAGCAGGTGAATCCGGCCAACGGCAATACGGTGATGATTTTCGAGAGCAGCCGGGAGCCGCTGACCGAATTGATGCTGTCGACTTACGAGACGAACTTTCTCCGCCGCATTCATCTGGCGGCCGGCGACACGCCGGATGAGTTCCGGCATTTGGTTTCCGGCCGTTTCTGCCGTATTCAGTCCGGTGCGATCCAGGTCAATGAGTCGAAGCTCACTTTTCCGGAGCAGCGCAGCCGCTATTACCGGCTGATCATTGTCAATGAAGACAATGCGCCGTTGGAAAATGTAACGGTTTCCGCCTACGGTAATGTTTATGACGCCTGTTTGCTGCCGCCGCAGCCGGAATCGCTGCAGGTATTTTTCGGCGGGACGCTCAAAAGCCCGAACTACGATGTTCTGGCGGTATTGAAAAGTTTGCGGGCTCCGGCGACGGCGGATTATACGCTGGGGCCGATCAGCGACAATCCGAATTACGAACCGTCGCTGCTGGCCCAGGGCAAAAAGGATTTGTCCTGGCTGTTGCCGTTGGCGATTGCGGTGATGGTGTTCGGCCTGGCCTGGATTCTGTACTGTTGCCTGCGCCGGATCAACGACAAAGACGAATTTGACTGCTGACGGAACCAGCGCGGAGGAAGGTTATGATCTCGTTTTGGGCGGACAATCACTATGGGGCGCATCCCGGCCGCCGGCTGGCCGAAGCGTTGTCGGAGCGTTTCGTCATCGATTTTTATGAGGACGATATCGCGGCGCTGGAGGCGGGCGGCTGGGTGCCGGCATGTGAATTGCTGGTGCTGCATTTGATCGGCGGCAGCGGCGGCCTGCCGTTGCCCGGCAGCGGGGCGGAACGGGCGGTGCGGCGTTATTGCGAACGCGGCGGTCCGCTGCTGTTGCTGCACGGCGCCAGCGCCGCCTTCCACCACTGGGCATGGTGGCGGCAGTTGGTCGGCCTGCGCTGGGTCCGCCCGGAGGACCCGGATGGCGGCGAACCGAGCTGGCACCCGGTCAGGCCGTATGAGGTGCGGCGGTGCAGGACGCGTCACCCGCTGGCGGCGGAACTGACCGAAATGTCGCTGCCGGAGGATGAAATTTACCTCGGGCTGGAATACACCGCTCCGATTGAGCCGCTGTTGGAAACGACGGTCGGCGAGGGGACGTTCCTGCAGGCTTATCTGACCCGGACGCCGTGGGGCGGCGACGTGGCCGGCTTTCTGCCCGGACACCGGATGGCAGCGGTGATGCTGCCGGCGCTGATCGACAATGTGGCGGTTTTGATGCGTTATCTGTTGCGGTGCGGGAAGGAGGGGCGATGAAGCCGAAAGCGTTGTTCTGGTGCGGTACGCCGGAGCGAATCGGGGAAGTTTTTTCTCCGGAGCAGCGCCGTCGGCTGGCCAGGTTGACCGACCTGACGCCGGAAGTGGTCAACCATGCCAATTTTTCCGCCGAGCGCCACGGCGGCGCCGAAGTGATCTTTTCCACCTGGGGAATGGAACCGTTGCGGGAGGCAGAACTCGCGGCGCTGCCGACATTGAAAGTGCTTTTCTATGCCGCCGGCGCCACCGATGCGTTTGTCCGGCCGTTGCTGCGGCGCGGCATCGCCGTCGTCAGCGCCTGGCAGGCCAATGCGATTCCGGTGGCGGAATTCTGCGTCGCCCAGATCGTGCTGGCGATGAAAGGATATTTTCGCAACAGCCGGGAGTTGACTTCGCCGGAGCAATGGCGGCGCGGCGGCGCTTTTGTCGGTCCGGGCAGCTATGGCGAAAAAGTGGCGCTGATCGGCGATGGCGCCGTCGCCTGTCGGACCAGACAGTTGCTGGAACCCTACCGTTTGGCGGTGACGATGGTGCCGTCGCGGCCGGCTTGGCGCACTGTTTCGCTGGAGGAGGTTTTTGCCGAGTCCTTTGTCGTCAGCAACCATCTGCCGGACCGGGATGACAATGCCGGCGTGCTCGACGGCCATTTGTTCGCTTCGATGCGGCCCGGCGCGGTCTTTCTGAACACCGGCCGCGGCCGCCAGGTCAATGAAACGGAACTGATTGCGGTGTTGGAAACCCGGCCCGATCTGACCGCGCTGCTGGACGTTACCGATCCGGAGCCGCCGGCGGCCGGTTCGAAGCTGTACACGCTGCCGAACGTCCGGCTGTCGAGCCATATCGCCGGTTCGGTCAACGACGAAGTGCATCGATTGGCGGAACTGGTGATCGAAGAGTTCGAACGCTGGCGGATGGGAGACACGCTGCGCTTCCGGGTGGAAGAATCGATGTTGATCACCAGCTCCCGGTGAAGCGCTTACGGCGCCGGTTCAGTTTCCTGCAGTTTTTTCAACACCGCCAGCATCTGTTCGACGCCTTTGACATAGATAATACTGTCGCCGTGGCCTTCGGACGGCACCGGGAAGATGGTCTTCTCCCGGCTCCTCAGCGCATTGAACATCGCGTAAACGCCGGAGGGACAGCACACTTCATCGACAAAGCCGACGGTGATCTCGGTGTGGCAGCCGATGCGGCCGGCGAAATTGATCATATCGTAATATGGCAGCGTCCGGCAGGCCGCCGCATAATCCGGATCGTCCGGCGGCGGCAGGAAGCCCGGCCATTCCGGAATATGGCATCCCGTTTCGGCGCCCCGGAAATTGCACATCCACGGTACTTGCGCGAAGCAGTAATTGACGTCTCGATCCAAGGCGGCAGCGACCAGCGCCTGGGCGCCGCCCTGGCTGCCGCCGAAAACGATCAGATTCTTTCCATCCCACTCCGGCCGGCTTTTAAGGTATTCCAGCGCCCGCACCACCCGCAGGAACATATTCCGGAAATAGTACCGTTCCCGGTCGGTCCGGCCGGACAGGAAATAGTTCTGCAATTCGCCGCTGTCCAACTCCTGATAATACGCTTTGTCCCGGCCGTTTTCGATGCCGTGGGCGTTGACGTTGAAGGCCAGCAGCCCCTGTGCCGCGATGTCGGCGTTGATCGTCGACGAGTGGACGCCGGCGCCGTGGAACCAGACGAAAGCTGGCAGCGAACCCGGCCGGGCGTCTTTGGGCATGGACAGATAACCGGATACCGGCCGTTCGCCGTAAGCGGAGACTTTGACGTCGAACGCTTCCACTTGCGGACGGTAACCGGGTTCGACTTCCACCGGGATGGCGGCCAGTTCCTGCAGCGGCACTTCCTCCAGCAGGCGGAGTTGTTTTTCCCAGAACTGATCGAAATCGGCCGGCCGGTGGGCGTCGATGGCGATTTTTTCCGGTTCGCAGCCGATGCCGGTCAATGAAGTCCGTTGGCCGTCCGGCGCAGTGGTCGCCAGAATCAGAAAACCGGGCTGCTGCAGCGCGGTGGTCAGAACCGCCGTCCCGTCGGGGCCGGTGATGATTTCACCGCCGGCAGTCAGGCCGTCTTCCTGGCGGAGTGTATAGCAAATCGGGTGGCGCGGCAACGGCCGGCCGTCATCGTCGGCGGCAAAGGTCAGCCGGACCGGTTCGCTGCTGCGGTAGAGATGATCGGCGTGATCCGGGGTGCATTTTACTGTAATTGCCGCGTCGGCGGAAAGCATGATGCCCCAGCCGGTCGCCAGGGCGGCCAGGCACCGGAAGTAACTGTGAATGATCATATTGGTGAATTTCCTTTCGGTTTGATTTCTTTGCTGGCTGGGTCAATCGGCGGGAAGGCGGCTGCCGGCCTCGTCGCCGAAGCCGTGAACGGTCACGTTTTTTTCGCTCAGTTCGACGATGACATAAGTTGGCATACCGGCTTCCACCTGGCCTTTGACGGTCTTGAACAGCACGCCGCGGCGAACGAACTGGCCGCCGGCGTGATGATGGCCGGACAGACAAAGTTTCACCGTGTCCTCGTAACGGTCGAGCAGTTCGAGCAGCCGGTCTGAATTCAGCGTCGCCGGGCACTTGCCGCCCGGTTCGATCGGACAGTGCTGCAGAATCACTACCGCTTCGCCGGCTTCGGCCGCTTCGGCCAGTTGCGCTTCGATCCAGTGGAGCTGTTCGGCGCTGTAACCGCCGTTGTAGCCGTGCCGGCGTTCCTCCGGGTACTGTTCGGCGATCAGACGGGCGTATCGGTCCGCTTCGGCACTGCCGGCCGGCCAGGCGTAAAGGCTGATTTCATTGGTGTCCAGTGCCAGAAAGCGCCAGTTGCCGAGCCGGAAGGCGTAATAGGGTGCCGGCATGCCGAGCCGGACCGATACGTGCCGTTTGTAACGGTCGCCCACTTCAAAATCGTGATTGCCCAGGACGCTGTAGAGCGGCATTTGCAATTGTTCCAGTTCCTGCAGGACCGGCGGATAATTCTGCCAGCCGTGGTCGACCAGATCGCCGAGGTTGACGGCGAAATCCACCCGTTCGCCGTTCAGCGCTTCGATGGTCTGGGCCAGCAATTCCCTGGACCGGCGGTAGTGCCGGCCGGCCAGTTCCTCATGCTCCGAACAGTACTGGACATCGGCAAAGGCGGCGAAGCGGACCGTCGCCGGTTGGGATACGCTGCCGCAACCGCCCGATAAGAACGGCAGCAGCAGCAACGCCAGTTGCGAAATGCGTCTGAACGGTTTTGGGCGCATGGTCAAAGGCTGCTCCGTAATTCGACGGCGGCATCGTCGCCGTAGATTACCTTGCGAACCAGCCGTTCGTCTTGTTTTTCAACGGTCATCAGCGTCGTTTCGCTGAAACGGCGATCATCGGCGCTGTCGGCCCGGAACGCCAGGAAGTCGTCGCTTTCGATGCAGAAACCCCATTTCGGCAGCACGAATCTGCCGGTGTCGTACGGTTCGTCTCCGTAGTTGACGGTGATTCTGACGCCGCCGAATTCACTCTGTTCAACCTTGCGGTCTGGAGAGAGGAAACGGTGGCCGGTCATCGGAAAATCGCGGGTTCGCGCCATCAGCGGCGAGAAGATCGCATCCAGATTCATCAGAAAGCCTTCATTGGTGTAGCTGAACTCCGGATTGCCGTCGAGGCGGCTGAAACAGGATTCGGCCGGCGGCTGCGGCGGTTCGACGGTCAGCTTGCCGTTTTCAACTTTCAAGTGACCGATCAGATAGCGGGTATGTCCGAGATCGACGGCCCGGCGCAGCGGCAGCCGTTCGCCGTTGTCCAGCATGCCGACCATGACGTCGTAATAACCGTCGGCCGTCCGGTCCAGCGGCAGTTGGACCGGAGCGATACGGACCGGCGTATCCGGTTGCCAGGCGCTCGGCGCCGGCTCCGGCACGAAATCGCTGCCGGCGAGCGCACTCTCTTTGTAGCCGACATTGCTGCCGTGGCGGTCGAGGTGCAGGAAGATCGGGTAATCTTTTTTCGGCGAGCCGTGGTCGCTTTGCCATTCCAACTGAAGCGCGATTGCCGTATCGGAGATGAATTCGGCCCCGGCAATCCGGCAGCTCAGATCACAGCCGATCGCTTTGTTGAAGATCGCCTGCGGCATTTCCGCGCAGATCAGGTGGTCCAGTACGTACTCCGGCGTCGCCGGCAGCGTCCGGTCGCCTTCGCAGATGACGAAGCAGTCGCCGTAAACCATTTCGAACAACGGCGCCAGCACCTCGCCGGACTGCCGCTTGGTGCGCTGGAACAGCATCGATTCGGCGTAATCTGCTACCGGCACGCCCCATTCGACGCCCTCTTCGCTGCCGAAGAGGCCGAACAGATCCCGGGCGAATTTGCACATCGCCTGTTTGCGTCTGACATCCTCGTTGCGGTCCATCGGATTGAGCGGATTGAAATCTTCCGACAGCGGTACCGCGAAAGTCGTGTCGATATAATAATAGTTCAGCGGGAACAGTTTTTTGATTTCCGGCAGATTGCGCCGGGCCAACTGCAGCGAGGCGGTCGGATTGACCAGGTAACACTGGCCGCCCCACCAGACGCCGCCCTTGCGCAGCGAACCGTCCGGCATCCGCTGGACATAATCCTCGCTCCAGGAGGGCGCGTCCGGATAGAAGTCGCCGTAATTGTCGTGCAGGCCGATCAGGTAGCCGAGCCGGCGGATTCGCTGAACGCAGTCGAGCAGCGCCTCATTGCCGCCGGCCTCCGGCGCTGCCGGCAGCACATCCGGGTGCTGGTTGTCGTAGCCGCGGTGAATCCAGCCCATGATGGTGATCATCACCCGGTCGAGGCCGAGGCGGTCTTTCAGGAATTCGGCGGTGTCGGCGACATCGCCGAAGCTGTAGCCGACCCGGATTTTGCGCTGGTCGGTCTCGTTCCAGCGGGTATTCGGCGCGAAATTGTACAACGCCATCGGCCGGAAGCTCATCACTCCGTCGATCGGGTTGTGTTCGCCGTATTTTTCCCGCATCGTCACCAGGAAGCCTTTGGCCCTGGCGCCGTCGCGGTAGGCGTTGGCGATGGCGCAAGGTTCGCCGCTGCCGACATTGACCAGATAGACTTCGCCCTGTTTGCCTTTGTGGCTCAGTGTCAGGTCGACGGCGGTGGCGCCGGGCAGGTTTGCCGGCGTCCAGCTCCGCTGTCCGGTCAGGGCGGTGTCGGCATCCTTCCACCACAGCAGGATCCCGCTGCCGTTTCGGCCGACGCCGGCCATCGCCATCGACAGACCGCCGTAACCGTCGTAGGTCAGCCAGGACATCTTCGACGGCAGGTTTTCGGTCGCGTACATCAGAATGCCGAGACGGTTCGGGATGACCAGTACGCCGCCTTCTTCGCCGGTCGACGCGAACGATTCGTCCGGAAAGATGACGTCGGTCAATTCCCAGTCGCCGCCGGTCTGGCGCCAACTGACGTGCAGCGTCCGGTCGTTGCGGTCCGGTTCGAGGGTGAATTCCAGTTGGCCGATCGCTTCGGCGTCCGGCGTTTCCGCCGTCCAGGCGAAGCGGATCCGTTCGGCGGAATTTTCCAGCCACTGCAAATTGTCGATCGCGAAAGTGCGTTTTTCCCCGTTCCGGCCGAAGGCGGCCAGTCCGAAGGCCGGCCGGGCCAGATTGGAGTAGTAGACCGAATCATTCAATTTATCGGTGAACCGCCAGCGGCCGTCCTGCTGGAGCGCAAAAGCGTAATTGGCATTGCCGAGTTCGGCGTCCGGCCGGGTGAAATAACTGTTCAGCCGCTGCTGCCGTTCGGCCAGTTCGGCGGCGGTCGGCGGCGGCGCGGTGATTCTGGCGCTTTCCGGCGCGTCGGCATCGACGGTGAAGGGGATGAACGCTTCGCAGAAACGGGTTTCGCCGAGCCACAGGCCGGTATGGATGAAACGCTCGCCTTCCGGCATATTTTCCGGGATGGTGATGCTGTAAGTGCCGCGATAAGTATCGCCGCCGGTTTTCCACCAGTCGACGCCGAAATCGAGCACCGAGACGATGCCGTCGCATTCCGGCTTCGCTTTCTGCGAACCGTCGCCGCGTTCAAGGTGGATGAAGCCGTTGTACTGGATGGTCGGCGGCTCGCCGGCATTGGCGAAGGTCAATTCCAGCACCAGCGGCGAACCGGGGCGGACGGTCGGATTGAGCAGGCGGGAGGATTCCACCTGCGGTTTGAATTCAGCGAGGGCGGTTTCGGCCGTGAACAGCAGGCCGCCGCCCAACAGCAGCGAACACAACAATTGTCTGAGCATCGTCATTGATTTCCTTTTCGTCTGTTTATGGAACTATAATTTGTTTCACTTTGTTTGCCGCCGGGTCAGCAACGCCATCGCCTGCCGGTCGCCGTAAGCGAAGAACTGTTTTTCCGGCGCCGCCGACAGCATCGTGGTTTCGGTCAGGGGCACCCCGTCGATCCTGTCGGCCCGGCAGGCGGCGTAGTCCGGCGCTTCCACCGCGAAGCCCCATTTCGGCAGCAGGAATCTTCCGGTATCGTAAGGCGCATCGCCGTAATTGACGGTGATTCTGACATCGCCGAATTCGCTCTGTTCAACCTGGCGGTCGGGCGTGAGGAAACGATGGGCGGTCATCGGGTAGTCGCGCGCCCGGTCCATCAGCGGGGTGAAGATGTTCATCACGTTGATGGTGAACGCTTCATTGGTCCGGGTCAGCTCCGGACGGCTGTCGAGCCGGGTGAAACAGCTTTCCGGAGGCGCCGCCGGCGGTTCGACGGTGACTTTGCCGTCCTTGACGTCCAGAATGCCGATCATATAGCGGGCATGGCCCATGTCCACGACGTCGTGCAGCGCGATGCGTTCGCTGCCGTCCAGCAGCATCAGCAGCACTTCATAGCGGAAATCCTGGTTGGCGTCGACGGCGATGTTGTATTTTTCCGTCTGCAGCGTGCCGTCCGGCCGCCAGTCCGCCAGCGGAACCGGGACGTCGACGCCGGCCAGGGCGCTCTCGTTGTAGCCGAGATTGCCGCGCACTTTGGCGAGATGGACGATTGCTTTATAATCCTTTTTCGGCAAGCCGTTTTTCGACCGCCAACCGAATTGCAGTTGCAGCACCGCGTCGTTGACGAATTCGGCGTCGGCGATGTCGACCGACAGATCGCAGCCCGGCTGTTTGTCGAACAATAACTGCGGTAGTTCCGCCGCGATCAGGTGATCGAGGACGAAATCCGGCGTTGTCGTCAACGTCCGGTTGCCCTGGCAGACGACGACGCAGTCGCCGTAGACCATCTGGAACAGCGGCACGACGACATCGCCGGAACGGCGGTTCACCCGCTGCATGAACAGCGAATCGAAGTAATCCGCCACCGGCACGCCCCATTCGACGCCCTCTTCACTGCCGACCAGGCCGATCTGGCCGCGGACGTATTCGCACAACGCCTGCTTGCCGCGCATATCCTCTTCGCGGCTCATCGGCGCGGCCGGGTTGTAATCGCGGTAGAGCGGCACGGCGAAAACGGTGTCCAGCAAATGATAATTGAAGCCGAACAGTTTTTTCATTTCCGGCACATTGCGCCTGGCGAATTTGAGCATCGCCTTCGGAGTGCCGATGTAGCATTGGCCGTTCCACCATTCGCCGCCCTTGAGCAGCGAACCGTCCGGCTGGCGGATGATGTCGTTGTCGTCCCAACTGGCGGCGCGGGGATAGAAATCCTGATAATTGTCATGGACGCCGACCAGATAGCCGAGCTTTTTGATCCGGTCGGCGCAGTCGCGCAACCCGGCGTTGCCGCCGGCTTCGGCATTGGCCGGCAGCACGTCCGGATGGAAATCGTAACCCTGGTTGCCGAAGCCGGCCACTACCACCAGCGCCTTTTCGACGCCGAGTTTGTCATGGATGTATTCGGCGGTGTCGGCGACGTCGGCAAAGGAGAAATCCAGTTGCCAGATGTCCTGATCCGTCTTGTTGTGCCGGGTGTTGGCGACATAATGGCGCATCGCCATCGGCCGGTAGCTCATGAAGCCGTCGATCGGATTGGGCCGGTCACCGTATTTTTCCCGCATCGTTTTCAGGAATCCCTTTTCCCGGGCCAGCGGCCGGTAGGCGTTGGCCACCCGGCAATAATCGCTGGTGCCGACGTTGACCAGCGTGAATTCGCCGCTCGTTCCCGGGTGGGTCAGCGAAAGGTTCAGCGCGGTGGTGCCCGGCAATAGTTCCGGACCCCAGACCCGTTCGGCGCCGAGTGCGGTGTCGACGTCGTTCCAACTGAGCAGGATGCCGCCGTCGGCCCGAACCA
Organism: Victivallis sp. Marseille-Q1083; assembly: GCF_903645315.1. Classification (NCBI taxonomy): domain Bacteria; kingdom Pseudomonadati; phylum Lentisphaerota; class Lentisphaeria; order Victivallales; family Victivallaceae; genus Victivallis; species Victivallis sp. Marseille-Q1083. Next base: position 375,214 of record NZ_CAHJXL010000001.1, on the reverse strand, counting down.
TGCCGGCCATCGTCATCGACAGGCCGGCGTAACTGTTGAACGGCAGCCAGGAGAGGCTGGTCGGCAGGTTTTCAGCGGCGTACATCAACACGCCGAGGCAGTTCGGAATGAGTGCAATGGCATTCTCTTCGCCGGTGGCGCCAAAGGCGTTCTCCGGGAAAACCAGGTCGCTCAACTGCCATTCGCCGTCCAGTTGGCGCCAGGAAAAGTGCAGCGCCCGTTCGTCGTCCGCCCTGACGGCGATGGTGAATTCGACGCTGCCGGTTCCGTCCGGGGCCTGATAATGCAGTTTGATTTCGCCCGGCGCCGCCGCGGCGACGGTCAGTTCGGTGATCGGAAAACCCCGTTTTTCCTCCCCTTTGACGAAAGCCGCCGTGCCGAAGGCGCGGCGCGCCGTACTGGACAGCCACGGCAGGTTGTGCGCCTTGTCGGTAAAACTCCAGCGGCCGTCCGCGGCGACTTTGAAGCTGAAATTTTCATTTTCCAGTACCGCCAGCGGCGCGGCGACGAACTCAGCCTCCTGCCGCCGGCGGTCGGCCAGTTCCGCCGCCGTCAGGGCGGGGGGCGGTGTAAACTGCACCGGAGGCGCTTCGCTGGAAACCGTGAAGGGATAGGTCGCTTCGGTCAGGAAATCCGGCGCCGTCAGATAAAAACCGACGTGCAGCACCCGTTCGCCTTCCGGCGCGCCCGGCGGCACATTGATCGTATAGGTGCCGCGATAGGTGCGTTCGCCGGTTTTCCACCAGTCGATGCCGAAATCGGTCAGCGCCAGGTTGGTCATGCAAACCGGCTCGGTCTTTTCCCGTTCGATGTGCAGGAACCCGTTGTATTTGATCGTCGGCAGTGCCCCTTCGGCCTCGAAGGTCAAATCGACGACCAGCGGATCGCCGGGACGGACGACCGGCGTTAAGATCTTGACTTCTTTGATTTTGGGCGTGAATGCTTCATCGACGCCGGCAAAGCAGTTTGTCATGGCCAGGGAAGCGCACAGCATCAGGAATGTTTTGTACATTACTTGTTCCTTTCCGGTTGATTGGACTGGGCAACGGCTGGCTCCGCCGGCAGGGAGGCCGGCAACTGCTGAAGATGCAGTCGAATGCCGTCCGCCGCGGCCGGAACCGGGATGGTCAGCGATTCGGCGACCGGGACCGGCGTGCAGATAATATGGCTGCCGGACAGCCATTGTCCGGCGGCGGCATGGAAGCGGATGGAAAAGAAACCGGCCGGCCGGGTCAGCGTGAAATAACGTTCGCCATCGCCCGGAACTGCCAGGTCCAGGTAACTGCCGCCTGATTCTGTCGCTTCCCGCCATCGTTCCGGTTGCGGCTTGAAATTATCCGGTTCCGCGACGGTTTGCAGACGGATCAATTCCTGTTGCAGCCGGTCGCCGTCCGCCGCGGCCGGTTCCAGCGGGAAGTCGAGTTCAACCACCTGCGGCAGATGGTCGGAGAGCGGCGCGAACCGCGGCCGGTCTTCGACTTCGAGATAGGCGGCCGTCACCTTGCCGGCCAGGTTGCGGCTGAGCAGCGCCTGATCGATCCGTTCATAGATGTAGAAGGTGGAAGCGGCACTGTGTTCGTGCTGGTGCTGATGAATGACATCCTGCAAACCGAGCTCCAGCAGTTGTTCGATGCAATGAAAATCCCAGAACCCGTCTTTGAGGTTTTCGACGATTTCCGATTCGGCGTCGGTCCGGCGCCGGCTGGCCAGCAGCTCTGATTCGGCGTTCGCTTCGGCGGCGTCGAATGGCGACGGATTGTTGAAGTCTCCCATGACGACGATTTTTTCACCGCCCTCCAGCAACGGACGCAGCCGGAAAACATAGATGTCGCTTTCGTGGTCGCGCTGTTCGTATCTGGCGGAGGACCAGTGCGTCGACATGAAATAGACGCCGCCGATTCTGGCCAGGATGTAACCGTGAAACATGTCGTTGGTCCGCAATTCCAGATAGTCGATCGGCCATTTTGAGGTCAGTCCGAGCGAATAAACCGTGAAAGGCTTCAAAACGCAGGCGTACGGGTGATTCCAGGCGGCGGCGATTTGGGCCAGCCCGGCGCTGTCGGTATCCATCTCCTGAAAGAGCACCACATCCGGCGATTCCTCTTCCAGCCATTCGGAGACCGCCGTCACCGCCGAACCGCGGTTGAACCCCTCCATGACGTTGTAGGAAACGACCTTCAACGATTGTCCGGCCGTTGTCGGCAGGGCCGAAAAAACCAGCAGGAACGCGATGAAATAACAGATCATCTTCATCGGGAAACATCCTTTCAGGCTTCGAGGCGTTTCAAGTGCCAGTCGAACAGCTTCTTGAAGATGACGGCGAAAAGAGCGGCAGCTGTCCCGAACCCGGCGGCTTCGAGATAGCGGCCGACGAACAGCTCTGACAGCCCCATGATCAGCAGGCAGAGCCAGGCGGCGCCGCACAACGCGGTGACGGTGCCGCCGGCCAGCAGCCCGCGCGGTTCGGCGCGCAGTTCGCCGCGGCGGCGCAGTACCTCCTGCACCGGCTTCCAATACCCCATCGGCCGGGCCCGGCGGTAGAATTCGGTCAGGACGTCCATATCGTCCGGCGGGGTCAGAAACGTGACGATCAGCGTGACGACGGTGGTCAGCGCCATGCTGACCACGCCGGCGCAGATGCCCATCATGTCGGCGTGGTTGGGGCTGAGGGCGGCCTGGGCCGCCCACCACGGGATCCGCGGCAGGCCGAAGAAGCAGGCCAGATAGACCAGCGGCCCGCCGAGCATCGCGGCATACCAGGAATAGAGGTTGATCCGCCAGTACCACCAGTATCCCCAGCCGATCAGCGCCGAGGAGCCGAGCAGGCCGGTGATGAAGATGGCGATCCTGATCAGGCTGCCGGCGCAGTAAACGACGACGATCGCCAGCAGCATGACGACGATCATCGCCAGCCGGCCGTAGAGGACGCCGCGGACCGGCGAAAAATGCCGATAGGAGCCGAGCACGTCGTGGGTCAGGGTCTGGGCGCTGTAATTCAACTGGGTGCTGACCGTCGACATCACCGCCGCCGCCAGCGCCGCCAGCGTCAGCCCCTTGACGCCGACCGGCAGGTATTCGCGGACCAGCACGCCGTACATCGCTTCGCGTTCCGCCGCCGGCGCGGAGAACAACTCCGGCGTCTGCGCCAGCAGCCCGAGGGCCGGCAGCGTCACCAGCAGCAGCATGATGAACAGCTCCAGCTGGGTCCAGATGCTGACTTTGACCGCTTCCCGGACATTTTTGCAGGAGATGATCCGCTGGCCGTCGACCGAAACATTGGCGCCGACGCCGACGCCGGTCAGAATGATCCAGACTGCCACCAGCAGCGGGCTGACATAGGCGTTGCCGTTCTGCGGCCAGATCGACAGCACCGCCGTGCCGGTTTCCGCCGGCATCGCCTGCTGAATGGAAGCGGTCAGACCGGCCGGCCCGCCGAAATGGGACAGGATGACGAGACAGACGGTGACGCAGGCGACGACGATGATGACGGTCTGGAACAGGTTGGTGACCAGGACGCCGGCATAACCGGAAAACCAGACGTAGAGCAGCATCAGCGGCAGCAGGATCAGCAGCGACAGCGCCTTGCTTTCATAGCCGAAGAAGGAGCCGAAAATCAGATGGGCCGCCAGCAGACCGGCTCCCATCCACGGGATGATGCCGAACAGCACCGAATACAATGAAGTGAACACCCGGATGAAGCGGCCGCCGTCGGAACCGAAACGGACGGCGAAGAACTCCGGTCCGGTGGCGACGCCGAGTTGTTTCCAGCGGGCGTAGAACAGCATGCCGGCCAGGAAGATGCCCAGCCCGGCCCGGGAGAAATAGAACCAGCAGACCGGCAGCCCGACCGCCAGCGCCAGCCCCATGTAGGTCGGCATCACGTCGGAATTCATCGCGTTGACCGCGTTGGAAATGCCGGTCAAATAGCCGGGCATGCTCCGACCGCCGAGAAAATAACCCGATTCGGTCGAAACGTCTTTTTTCAAAAGCCGGTTGGCGAAGATGCCGATCAGAAACGACGCCAGCAGATAAGCCGCCAGGATCGCGCTGTCTATCCAAAGTGCTGTCGGTGTGTCCATAAGTTCCCGATTCGTAATTTGATTGTATTCTGTGTTCGGTTGCTTTTCCGGCTTGCTTGCCGGGAAGGGGGAAGCGGTCAGCGTCCGGTTTGACCGTCGCGGCTGTACAGCATATAACGCAGCTCGAAGATTTCTTTCTGGTCTTCCGGCAGGCTGCCGATTTCTCCGGCCGGATTGCGGTTGAAGCCGCAGGCGGCCAGAACGTTGCCGTTCTGCAGGCCGTGCTGCAGCAGATTGGAAACCGGCAGCGGTTCAAGAAAGATCCACTGCTGGGCCCGGTCGCTGCGCCGTTTGAAACAGGAGAGCTGGGCGGCGTCGAAACTCGGCGCGCCGGCGGCGGAGATGATTACTTTGCAATCCTTGTTGCCGGCCGCCGCTTTTTCCAGCATCTGGGCGGTCAGGCGCGGCGGCTGGCCGCCTGCCGGAGTTTCGAATGCCGGTACGCAGATCAGATTGGCTTCGGCGACGCCGGCCGCCAGCAGTTGATTTTTGAATTCGGCGAATTCCGCGGAGGCCTCAAAGCCGTCCGAGTAGATGATCAGAATTTTTTCCGACAGCAGGTTGTTGGAGCGCAAAGTGTCGGCCAGTATCGCCGCCTGCGAGCCGTAAATTGCCGCATCGGCGTTCAATACCCGCTCATTGAAGCCGAAGTCCAGTCCCCACTGGCGCAGCATGCCGGTGTTGTGGAGGAAAAATCCGCCGCAGATCACCACGGCGGCAAACAGCAACAGCGCCACCGATTTCAATTGCGGGTTGGTCCGCTGTTTTTTCTGGCAGACGAGCATGCCGATCAGACCGCCGATCATGACGATTGCCAACAGGATATTGATGATCAAACTCATAATTTATTTCCCTTACATCGATTGAGGCGAAATACTCACCGGGTAATATTGTTTTAACGCTTGAAATGCCGGATTTTGGGGACGGTTCCCAGCCCGAATTAAAAAGTCAACTTCAATATGACAGCTTTACCGGGCGGCAGAAAACCTTCGTCGGTTCGGTATGGCCGCAGTTTACCGGTTCGCTGATTGAATATTTCGATTTTACTCGGCTTCCGATTCCAGTTGACGGTACCGAAAAAGTGGGTGAAGTCGAGATTTTTATTCATGATCATGACATAAGTGTCGCCGGTTTCGGTGTGTCTGAATTCTCCGACCGCGAAACGAAACTCCGGATCGCAGTCGAAAGAAGCGATCAAAGCGTTTTTGTCGGCCGGCCGGGTACCTTTTTCTTCCGGGACCAGCGGGATGTGATACACCCGGACGGATTGTAGTTTCGAGCACAAGTCGGCGATGACGTGAACGGTGGACAGAACATTCTGCAGTGCGTACCAGGTCGGTGTCTTCCGACCGAATTCATTGATCGGACCGTTGCGGAAGGCGGCGTCCAAGTCCAACGTGAAATAAGTGAAAAAATCCAACCCTCGTGCCCCGTACAGCAAAGCGGAGAATACCTCGAAATACAGATCATCCTCGGTCGGCTGCCGGTAATAGAGATGAGGAATTGCCAGTGTGCACACTGCCAACGGAATGCCGGCAGCCAGACTCGCTTCCCGGGCTTCTTCCAGATTCAACCAGTAGTCGCCCTGTAATTGGTGCCGGTCTTTCCATTGCATCAACGCATAATAGTCCAAACCCACCCGTTCCGGCCGGTAATCCCGGATAAAACGGTCGAGATATTCACGGTAGGACTGGGTTCCGATCGCTTCCAACGGCGCATAGTTCGGCAGTAGGTTGACGTAGATATGTTTATCCGGGGCGGCCTGGCGGATCAGTTCGAGCATTTTTACCTGGTTGGCGAATAATCTCACATTGGGTTCATCTGCCAGAAAATAACCGTAGAGCGCCGGATGGTCGCCGACCTCGGCGATCATTTTTTCGACGATGGCCGGATAATTTTCCGTATCGGGATCGGCCCAATTCATGCGGCGGAGTTCCGGAGCGCAATAATAGGCGACCATTCCGGCGGCGTGAATTTCATCCAGTTCCGCTCTGGAGAGCGCGAAACCGGCAATATTGAAGCCGCACTCTTTCATTTCCAGAAATATCTCTTTTCCCAGCGTTCGGTTGCCGAGCAGCGCTTCTGCGTTGAAAGTGTATGACATCAGCGGAAAACAATCCGGTTCCGGCAATTTTATCCGTTCCTCCGCATGCATTGAGATTGTTTGCCAAAGGGCTGCCGTAAGCAGTATTGTAACAAAACGCTTTTTCGGAAACATGATTTTCCTCTTTCTTGGCATTGAGATCGCAGCAGAAAATGATTCAGCGGTAAAAAACCGGCCGTTTGCTCCGGTGCCGTCTGGCTGCTGCCGGTTCCTCGCTGTGCCCGCCCGGCAGAAAGTCGGTGGAACGGGCCGGCAAGCCGCAATGGCGGCAGTACTGATCGAACAGGCCGGCGGCGGAACGGTACATGCTGTTGGGACTCATGAAATGAGAGAACTCGAAGGTGATGCCTTCGGTGATGCCGGCCGCTTCCGCCGATTCCATCTTCCAGAGAAATTTTTCCCATTTGATCGGCATGAACCGGATCGGCATATCACGGTCGAAACTTTCGATATTGCTCCAGCAGCCGATGCCGTGCCGGTTTGCCAGTTGGCGGGTGACCGCCAGGTAGTCGGCCAGTTCATGATAGCCGACATGGCCGTCCTGAAAGGCGACATAATCGACTGAACCGGCGAGGGCGGCGAAAATACGGTCCCAATGCCTGGCGTGCTCTTCGACCGTCAATTGCACGGTGTCGTCATCCATGACCGCTTCCTTGGCTTTGAAGCCGGCAAAATAGGGAGAGATCATCGTCGGTTTATTGCCGGAAATCTTTTTGGCGAATTGGCCCTGGCGGATGAACAGTTCGATGACGCCCGGATGGTTGGCGCAGACTTCATGGGTCAGATACCAGCCGGCGAAGGCCCGGCGATGACCGTAGCGCTCCTGCAGTTCTCCGATGATCTCCTCATTGAAATGCGCCTCATCCTGGAATATTTTTTCGGTCCAGTCGACACAGTTGCCCGGATGGCCGTGAACGGTCCCGGCGTAGAACTCCATGTCATGCTTTTCCGCCAGTTCCAGAAACAGGTCGATCAGGTCGACCGGCGGCGTGTGGTAAATGCCGCCGAAAGCCGGAATGACTTTTGACGGGTAAGTGAGAAAGTTGCCGCTGGCCGCCCGGATCAGAAAAACCCGTTTGATTCCCATCGCTTTCATCGCCGAGAAATCATGGTCCCATTCGGCATAACCCCAGTTGTGGTGGGGAATGTCGAAGCTGATCTCGTCCAAGAATGTACCTGTGATACGCATTTTGCTTTTCAGCCTTACAGTTCAGAAGTTAGAAAATAATTCGTGGATAAGAGGGGCCGGCGAACCGGACCCCTCGAGGGTTGTCTGACAGGAAGGTGGGCGGCAATTACGGAATCCAGAGGGAACCGTAGCCGCCGTCGCCGTTGTGGAACGCATCCATGTACGGGCTGCGGGAGGCGGTGTACGGCGCGTTGCCGGCATTCGATTTGCGGCCGTCGACATGACCGTCGAGATATAACGTGTTGACCGTTCCGCCATGTCGGGCGTCCGGGCAACCGTAGTTATCCTCGAATTTGTCATTCATGATCCAATGACCTTCAGAGGATTTGGTGCTGTTGACCACATCACTGATGAGAAAAGTAGTACTGGGCGCTTGGATATTGGCTGTTTTGAGTTTCTTGAGATAAGTCGGAATGGAATTAATGCCATATGCCATATTGGTGTAGTAGTACCACCAGTTGCCGTTATCCGGATTGTGTCCTTCGTCGGTGGTGATGCCGGATAAGTCGAGTGCGCCGGAAAATCCCGGACACATCAATACCTTACCTGACAAACCATCTCCGATCAGACCGCCGGCCCAGATCAGGTTGCCCCAAGTGGTAGCGAAAGAGAAGGGCGTGAAATAATCGTCATAATTGTCGGCATACATCGCTTCGGCCAAACCGATTTGCTTCATATTGGACACGCAGTTGATTTTGATCGCCTGGGCCTTGGCTTTGCCGAGGGCCGGCAGCAGCATGCTGGCAAGAATTGCGATAATGGCAATCACGACCAGCAATTCGATCAATGTGAAGCTCTTTTTCATTTTTTCACCCTTTCTGCTTGTTTTTTCGATTCGACGGAATGAGAACATTTCGCCATTTCTTTTCGTTCATAATTGCGTCTGTAATAATTATACTGGAAAAAACGGAAAAAGTAAATTGGAAAAACAATCAAAAACATGTGAAAAAAGGTCAAATTGAAAAAAAGTGGAAAAAAACGCGATTTTTCGTTCCGGAAAATTGTATTTCCGATCCGGCAATTCTATATTTTAAACCGGCAGCGGAACGGAATCCGGCTCCGTTTCAGCGCTGGCAGGTATTTTATTAATATTTATTGGCAAATAACATAGAAATCAGTTGCAACAATACGCCGGAACGCCTGTACGGCCGGCAAACGCGGAAGAGACGGATATTGTGAAAAATCGTCAACAGCAGATCAGCCATTGCATTCCGAGCGGCTGCCGGGAGGAATATTTGCCGCTGGAATTGCCGGTTTCCTCATTATTGAGGTCACACGGGATTCAATTTGCCGGCGTCAGCGACTTGGTCGACGGTTATTTCATGCGCAGTCCGAGCGGTTACGACCAGCATCTGCTGACCTTTACGATCGCCGGCCGGGGCTACTGGCGTTCGGACAACCGGCAGTATGATTTGCAGCCGGGTGAAGCGATTTTTTATGCGGCGGGCAGCGGGGCGACCGATTTCGGGGTGGCCGGCGAGCGCTGGTCGATGATCTGGTTTTATCTGGATCCCGCTGCGCCGTGGGAGGTTGCGTTCTCCTCGGCACTGGAGTTGAAGGTGGTGGAATTCATGCCGCAGTTGGAATTTTCGATGCGCAATTTCATTCTGGAGGCGAAGCGCGACGGCCAGGCGGCGCGGCACTATGCCGAATTGATCGTCCATTATCTGCGGGTTTTTTTCAAGGGAAACGACAACGACTCCTGGGAGACGTTCCAGAATTTATGGAATGAAGTGGCGGCGCATCCGGAACAAGGCTGGGACCAGCGGAAACTGGCGAAGGAATTGAAGATGTCGGTTTCCACGTTGCAGCGTTATTGCCGCAAATACTACGGTAAATCGCCGCATCGGCTGATTGTCGAAAACCGGATGAAGCAGGCGATGCTGTTGTTGGTGCGCAGTGACTTGCCGCTGCGTTTTCTGGCCGATAAGATCGGTTACAGCGACGAGTTCAGTTTTTCGGCGGCCTTCAAGCAGTTCACCGGCGAATCGCCGCGGGAATACCGGCAGCGGATGAAGAAGATGACTTATCTGGCGGATATCCTGAAATGAGTCATTCGCTGGATAACCGTTTGATGTTCAGATTATTGTTGAATTTCGATACAAAATGCTTCAATGTTGAAGCAAACCGGATGGTTCATGAGGTGGAAAAATGACCAAACGCACCACGATCACCGATATCGCCCGCCAGCTCGGCCTGTCGCCGAAAGCGGTTTCCTTCGGCCTGAACGGCACCGGCCGCCTGGCGCCGGAGACCAGGCAGAAGATTCTAGAGACGGCCCGGCAGTTGAATTATACGCCGAACGCGCTGGCCCGTTCGCTGGTGACGCGGCGGAGCTTCCTGATCGGCGTGCTGCTGCCGTACTTGAACATCAGCTTTTTCAACCGGGTGATCGCCGGCATCGAGAAAATTGCCACCCAGGAGAATTTTTCGATCATCCTCGGCAACTCCAACGGTGATTTTCAGGTGGAAAAGAATACCATCGAGCGTTTCCTGCAGCGCCAGGTCGACGGCATCATTCTTTACGCCCGGCCGGAGTTGTGTCAATGTTACGAGCTGCTGGCCGAATCCGGCATCCCGGTGCTGCAGGTGCTCAGCCAGTTGCCGGGGGTCGGCAGCGGCTATATCGTCGTCGACAACTATCATGCCAGCTATCTGGCGGTTGCCCATCTCAAGGAACGCGGCTACCACCGTATCGGCATGTTGACGCACAACCGCTCTTCCTACGAACTCAACCAGCGTTATTTCGGTTTTCTGGAAGCGTTGCGCAGTTTGAATCTGCCGTTTCGCGGCGAATGGTGTGTCGAATGCGAATTCGATCTCGCCGACGCTGCCGAGAAAACCGAGCGGCTGCTGGTGGCCCATCCGGAGATCAATGCGCTCTTTGCTGCGTCGGATGCGGCGGCGCTGGGCGCGGTCAAGGCGGCGCTGGCCTGCCGGCGCAAGGTGCCGCAGAGCCTGGCGGTGGTCGGCTTCGACGATCTGGAGATGGCGGCGAATCAACTCGTTTACCCGTTGACGACGATGGCGCAGCCGAAGGAGGAGCTCGGCATCATGGCCGCGGAGATGCTGTTCCAGTTGATCAACCGCAAAAAGATCAAATCGAAAGTGCTGGATGTCTCGCTGGTGGTGCGCAAAACCACTTGAAACGGCGGCCGCGGCCTTCCGCTTCAACCTTGAAGCAAAGAAGCCGGCGGCCGCGCCGTCGTCGGAGCGAACCGCCGCCGCCTATCGGGAAGCCGGCCCGGCGGCCGCATTCGGGAGACAGAGGGCGGCGATCCGGTCGTAATCGAACTTGGACTGGTGGCGTGGATCGCGCGGAATCGGCTTGAGAAAATGAAGTTTTTCACCGGGCAGCGCCAGTTGTCCGATTTGTGCGGCGATGGCCTGCCGGCTGGCTTCGTCGTCCGTTTCCGGCTCAACGATCAAGACGGCGCGGCCGCCGATCGGCAGGATGGTGCCGGCGGTGACGCCGGGGAGCTGCTGCAGCAGATACTCGATCGGCATCGGATAGCAGCGGCGGCCGTCCTGCAGGGTAAAAATGGTCTTGGCCCGGCCGAGCAGGAATAGATTGCCGTTTTCATCCAGTCGGCCGGCATCGCCGGTGCGGTGGAACAGCCGCTGGCCGACGGCGATTTTATTCTGTTTCATCGCCTCCGGACTGTTGAGATATTGTTTCAGGACATGGTTGCCGGCGACGCAGATTTCACCCGTTTCGCCGGGCGGCAGTTTGAATTGCTCCCATTCGGCTTCGCTGAACGGCGGCAGCGGAGCGGCGGTGATCGGGATGACGGCCGGTTCGATGCTGTCGCAGACCCGCCCGACCGGCAGCCCGTCACGCAGGATGCGCTCGCCGGAGGCGGCCGCGACTTCCCGGGCGGCGATGGCGGCGATCGGTTCGGCTTCGGTGGAACCGTAGACGATTTGAATGGCGGCATCGGGGAAGGCCTGGATCAGTCGTTGGGCCAGATTGGGAAATACCGCGGCGCCGCCGAGGAAAATCTGGCGCAGCGATGGAATCGCGCTGCCGTCGGCCGCGGCGGCGAGCCGGTCGTAAAAAGCCGGGGAGCCGGCGGTGGAGGTCACTTGATGCCGGGCGGCTTCGGCGGCGATTTGCCGGCCGTCGATTTCACCCGGCCGCCGCGGATCGAAATCGGGAATCAATGTAGTCAGACCGGCGGCAAGGTTGCTCAGGACGAAGATCGGCAGCGTGGCCAGATCGATTGCTGCGGCGGGCAGAGCCAGTTCCCGCCGCAGCACCCGGTGTTGTTCCAGCAGAAAGGCGTGGGTGCGCAACGCCGCTTTCGGCCGGCCGGTGCTGCCGGTGGTGAAGGTGATCAGCGCCGCTTCGTCCGGTTCGGTGGCGGCCGTTGCCGCTCCGGCGGCGGCATCGGCCGCCTTTGGTCCGGGAAAAGAGGAGAAGAGTTTGAGCGGTACCCGGCGAAGCCGGCTGGAGCGCAGCAGCAGGAAAAAGGCTTTCGGAATGCCGATAAAGCCCCGGCAGCCGGCGATTTCCAGCGCCTGTTCCATTCGCCGCCGGTCCGCCCAGGCATCGAGAAACACCGCCGTGCCGCCGATTTGGAAGACAGCCAGCAGAATTTCATAAAGCTCGATCGACATCGGCACGAAAATCAATATGCGGTCGCCGGCGCCGAGCTGCCGTTTCCGCAGGTAACCGGCCCGGCGGCGAACGTTGTCGGCCAGTTCGCGGAAGGTGATGCGCCGGTCGCGGTGCAGGAGGGCCGGACGGTCCGGCTGTTTTTGTTCCTGTTCGAACAGCAATTCGACGATGTTGGTCAGCATCCGGTCAACTCCTTGCCGTACAGGCGGTATTCGTGATAAAGTTCTGCGGCGGCTTTGCCGATGCGGGCCGACGTGTTGTCGCTGTGCATCAGCGCATGGTAGACCGCTTCATAGCCGGCCAGAAAGGCCTGCCGCTGGACGGTTTCGACCAGAAAGGCGCCGATGCCCCGACAAGCCGGCTCCGGGGCGGCGGCCAGCGTTTTGATGACCAGTTCCCGCTTTTCCGGCGCGAAACGGTTGTCGAGGGCGAACAGAAAACCGGCCAGGCGGCCGTCCGGTTTTTCGGCCAGCAGCACGAACTCCGGCTTGACAAACGGCAGAATGGCGCGGTATTGCGCCAGAAAATTTTCCTCGGAGATCGGCGTATAGAGAAAATTGTGACGAAAACTTTCCAGCGCGAGCGCGTGAATCTTCTTCAACTCCCCGACCGCATTGCCGGCATCGAAGGTGCGGAGGCGGAAACCGCGCTGCCGGAAATACGGTTCGAAGCGTTCCAGCCGGGAGAAACTTGTCCCGGTCAACCGCACCCGGCTGGAAAGATAGGAGCCGATGGCGGCGAAGCCGTTGGATTCAAACAATTCCTGATAATAAGGCGGATTGACGTGATCGAGAAAGAACGGCGGCCGGGAACTTGGCAGCGTCACCCGGTAAGCCTGCCAGGTGGAGCCGTTCAGCGGACCGATCAGCGTCGTGAAACCGGCTTGCCGGAAATGGTCGCCGATGGCCGAAAACAACATGCCGGCGCCCTGCCGTTCGAAGCGCGCTTCGAAAAAACCGAGCAGTCCCGGCACTTGGCGGCGGTAACGCAATTGATCGTTGACCAGCGCGGCGGCCCGGGCGACGATTTGCCCGGCTTGCCGGACCATGAACAACCGGGCCGTGGGGGGAATCACTTCCGGCGCCGGCCGGCCGTGGGGACTGTCGGCGTAAAGCTGCCGCCGGAAGGAAACGAACTGTTCGGCCGCATCGGCGTCGGAGACCGGAAACGACTGTATTTCATAACTCACCTTGCCACCACCTTTCTGGACAGAATGCAAACAAACTCAACACGCCCAGTCCGATCGAACTGACCAGAACCAGGGACATCCGCAGCCGCAGCGAAAGCGCCGGCGTCAGCCTTTTGCCGGCCACGCCGTAACGGTAGAAAAATACCGCCGCCAGTGCCGTTGCCAGCGCCGCCAGTTGCAGCAGAATGATTCGCACGGAAAACTCCTGAAACACCACCGGAAACAGCGCCGCCGGAAACAGCCATAGCAACACGGTGTCGTACCACAGGCTTCCGGCGGAAATATCCCGCCGGTGGGCCAGACGTTTGCGCAGGCGCAGGATTGCCAACTGACCGACCAGCGCTGCCGCATAAGGGGGGAAAAACCAGGGCGGCATGGCCGGCGTATAGAGTTTGCCGGCGAGATTGGCCGCCAGGACCCAGCCGACCGGCACCACAACCAGATAGAAGGCCGGCTGCACCCGGTAAACCTCTTCCGGATCTTCCGGCGTGTCGACGATCCAGCCGGTTCGGCAGATCAGCAGCACGCCGTAAAGGATCGGCAGCATCCAGTAAAAATCGACCAGTCCCCAGCCGGTGTAGGCCGCCAGGATCAGCGCGATGTTGCCGGAAAAGCCGATTTTACGAAACGGCCGGACGATGAGCCAGAGCAGCAGGGCGGTCAGCGCCAGGGCGAGAAGCTGAAAGCCGATTTCACCGATCGCCGGCGAAACATTTTTCAGCAGCAGGAACACCGTCCCCAGCGGGACGAACAAGTTGTCGGCCCCGCCGAGCGAAATAGCCTCGAACAGCGTCACCAGAATCGCGATCAGCAATGCCGTCAGCACCGATTCGAGCCGGCCCATCCCGGTCAGCAGCAGCAGAGAGAGATGAACGACCAGGAACGTCAGCAGGAAAAAAATGATTGACCCCTCAAGGCTCTTCCGGCTGTCACGCTCCACCCGGTAAATGCGCTGACCGTAACTCTTGCCGACGAGGGCCGCCATGCTGTCCGACAGCGCCAGCACCATGATGGCGATTTCGTAAAAGACCATTTTGTTCAGCAGCGAGCAGATGAGAAAACACAGATAAATGGCGATCGGGTGGTAAATGCCGCCGAGGGTCTTGCGTTCGACGCCGTGGATCGACTGCAGCTTGCCCCGGCGGGCGGAGAGGTAGATCAGCAGTGAAAATACGATGCCCAGCAGGAACACGCTCCACTGGCTGGACAGCAGCAGCGGAAACAGCATCGCTACCGCACAGCCGCCGAAATGGACGAATTTTCTGGTCAGCTCCCCGTCGAGGTGCCAAATTTTTCGCAACAGCTCGCCAAGCAGAAAAAGCGACAGAAAGAGGACGCCGACAAGGCCGATGCCGGCCAGTTCACGCAGGAGATTCATGCCGGAAATCCTTTCACTTCGTCGATGAGGAAGCGGTGGTAGAAGAATGCCCGGTTGCCGCGGAACAACGCCGCCGCCAGCTCCGGCCGTTCCGCGAGCCGGGTTGGGAAATCAAGCGCCAGGCGGCGTTCCACCATCATGTTGTAATAGGCGAGCCGGGCGCCGGGGGCGGCGCACTGCAGGAGCTGGGCCGCCACTTGCCTGGTCAGGCCGGCATCCATGTATTCGAAAATATCCGACAGATTGAAGGCGTGGAATTTTTCCCGGTAATGGGCCGCGACATCGCCGGGCGTGCCGTGGAACAACTCCAGCGCGTCCAGGTTCTGCCGGATGGTCCGGAAATGTTCCGCTCTGGCGTAGTGCGGCAGAGCCGGGCCGAAATTGCCGGTGAGGATATAGTGCAGATAGGGATTGTCGTCGGTCGGCAATTCGGTCAGGGCGTAGGCGGTCCGCTGCTTCAACTGGTCGGCGATGAAGGTCTGGTCGACATATTTGAAAAATTCCGGATCGCGCCCGAAGCGGCCCATGACAAACCGGTTGAAAAAAAGGCGGAAGAGCAGCCGGAAGCGCAGATTGTTCCAGCAGTCGCGATAAAATGCCCGGCGCTGCTCCAGCGGTTTGGCGGCCAGAAGCGCCTGTGCCGTTGACCGGCGGTGAATCAGCGGCAGTATGCGGCGGTGGAACAATTGGAAATAATGTTCGAATTTTCCCTGGTGAATGATGCCGTCTGCGATCAGGTTTTCATGACGGTCGAAATAGGCCTGCGCCGCCGGGGAGAGCTGCTGCCGGAGCCGTTGCCGGTAGACTTCGAGCCGTTGCGTCGACGCGTCGAAACCGAGGAATTGCCGGAATTCCGGGTATTCCAGGCGGGCGATTGCGCATTTTTTCAGTTCCACCAGGGCCAGTTGGACCGGGTTGAGATCGAAGGCCACCACCTTGCGCGGCGCCAGCGTCAGCAGAGAGAAGGAGTTGTCGCCGGCCGAGGCGATCGACAGGGCACAGCGGTCGCGCAGTTCGAAACAGCCGAGCAGCAGTTCGGGGTCTTCCCAGCAGTTCGCATAACGGATGAAGTCGAACCGGGTACGCTCCTGGATTTCCTGACTCATGGCTGTACCTCGCTGCCGAGCCGGCGGATGACTCCGGCGGCGCCGTCCATTTCGATCATTTCACCGTCCTGCAGCGAGGCGAGCAAATCGGGGACGCCGACGATGGAGGGAATGCCGAGCTCCCGGGTGACGATGGCGGCGTGCGACAGAATGCTGCCCCGTTCGACGAGGACGCCCCGGCAGACCGGAAACAGCGGCGCCCAACCGGGATCGGTCCGTTCCGCCGCCAGGATGAAGCCGTCAAGGTCGACCGCCAGCGTCGGGTTGCGGACGATTTTCACCGGTGCGCGGACGACTCCGCCGCAGCAGCCGATGCCGGCCAGCGTCCCGGCTTGGGCGCGCTGCGTTGTCGGCGTTGTCCTGGTTTGGCGAAAGGTGTTGCCGTGATAAACGATACCGGAGGTGGTGAACCGCTCATCCGGTGCGCTTTGCCGGTATCGATCGAATTCCCGTTTCCGCAGCGCCACCAGCGCCGGTAGATCGGTCGAAGTCGCCGTGCCGTGGAGAAAGTCGAAAATCTCCTCCTTGGTCAGGTAGAAGATATCGCGCCGGTCGGCGAGGATGCCTTCTCGTTGAAAATGACTGCCGAACGCCAGGAAAATATCACGGACGACGGCGAACAGCCGGGTTCGCTCGAAGCGGAGATTTTCCCGGTTCCTGACCAGCTTTCGGGTATTTTTCAGCACATAGCCGAACAGCAGCCGGCGCAGCGGATGGCGGCGCAGCCGTTCGGCGGCCAGCGTTTCGGCCGCTCGGCACAACTGCCGTTCCCGGTCGCCGGCGGAACGGTGGCCGGTTTTGCCGCATTTGACGTAGGAACGCAGCAGCTCCACCAGCTGAGTGGGATCATCCTGATAGGTGACGGTTTCCAATTTCAATTCCCCGATGCAGCGTTTGCCGAATTTTTTCACATACGCTTCAAATTCGGTGTGCGGCGCCGGAAAGTCCGGCAGCCGGCGGAGGAATTCGGCCGGGGGCGCGGCCAGCAGGCAGTTGCGGAGCTCCGGAGTCGCGGCCAGCAGTTCGGTCAGATGCTGCAAACGGCGTACCGGCTCGGTCGAAATGATATCGCCGGCGCCGGAGAGCAAGTCGTTCTGAAGCGTGCCGCGCCGGTCGATGTCCCATTTGACCAGCAGTTTTTTCAGGATGCCGTAAAAAATCATCGCAAAAAAGTCGTTGATCAGCGGCGGCTGCCAACTGTCGAGCAGCCGTTTTTCCAGATCGTTGAAAATAGCGGCCAATTCGTGCGGCGAACGCCCGGCCGGCGAATTGTTTTCAAATGGTGCGACCGCCGCGTCGAAATTGCGCTGAAAATGTTTGACTTTGGCGTCCAGCCGGAGAAAATTGATGAGGTTGCCGGTGACGAGGGCGGCGAGCCGCCGATATTTCCAGCGCTTGCTTTCGACGATTACCGGCCGGCGCGACAGTGGTTCCTTGACTCCCATCATCTGCTCCATGAAGCCGGCGTTGATGCTGTAGCCCGGCAGCATCATCAGCACCTTGTACCAGTTGTACAAATTATAGTAGACCCGGCCGCGAATCAGGCCGAGCATTTCGAAGGCGTCGGCATTGGCTTCGAGCAGTGCCGGTTCGACTCCCATCATCAGACAGAACTGCCGGTAAACTTCCCGGTAGACTTTGCGGATGAAAGAAAAGGTCAGCGGGGTCGTCACCCCGGGATAACTCTCGACAATGTTGGAATTGTCCCACAGCAGTTCGAGGCCGTCGCCGTCGGCGAGGCGGTCCAGCGTTGTGATCGGCCGGGTCTGCAGGATTTTCAAACTCCCGTCCTTCAAGGCCCATTCGACATCCTGCGGCCGGCCGAATGCGGCGGAAAGCTGCCGCACCGTGGCGGCGATTCGTTTAACGGTTTCGTCGTCGATGGCCGGTAATTGACGCAAATCAACCGGGACGTCGGCCAGTTTGGTGCCGCCGGTCTGCGCCGACGCGAAGACGACCGCCTGATTTTTGACGGCGATTTCCCGGCGGCTGACCGCGCCGTCGCGACAGTAGAAGGTATCGGCGTTCAGCAGCCCGGACACCAGCCCTTCGCCGAGGCCGTAGACGGCCGAGACGGTGGTGCCCCGGCGGGACCCGGTGGTCAGGTCGACGTCGAAGGCGACGCCGGAAACGTCGGCTTCGACCATTTCCTGAATAATCACCGCCACTCGGATCGGCTGATCGGTCAAACGGTTCTGCCGGCGATAGGCTGCCGCCCGTTCGCCGAAAGCCGAAAGCCAGACCTGCCGGATCGCTTCCGTCAGGCGGTCGCGGCGGACGAAGAGGCAGGAATCCAATTGCCCGGCGAAGGAGTGCTGGTCGCCGTCTTCTCCGGCCGCGGAGGAGCGCACCGCCAGGAATGCGGCGGTGATGCCGGCTTGATCGAGTGCTTCGTTCAGGGTGGTCGGCCATTCCGGAGGAAAGGCAAAGGTCCGGATGGCGGCGGCGGCATCCGGGGCGCCGGCGGTCACTTGAGCCAGACAGGCGGCGTCCAGCGCAATCCAGCGAGGCACGTCGACCCGGCATTGAGCCAGTCGCCACAGATTTTCGGCTTTGCCGCCAAGTCCGGTTGCGGCCGTGGCGCTCGCGCCGGGTAAAAAAAGAAATGGTTTCAATTCCATAAGCTGCTGCTCCATTCCATCAGCATCGGCACGCCGCCGATTGTTAAATACATGGCAATCGTCCACAATCCGGAGGCGGTTTCAAGCCATTTGGCTCCCCGGCCGGAATGGATGAAACGAATCGCGAAGCCGGCCCCGACCGACCAGAAAAACAGCAGGAACGGCAAAGCCGGCAGCGCGTAACCGGCAAAACGGCAGCAGGCGAGGCCGAGTGCTCCGGTCACGGTCAGGATTGCCAGCCAGACCAGCGCGGCGCGCCGCGGCCCCCACAGCACCGAATAAGTTTCGACGCCGTGCTCCTCGTCTTGCGGCGCCCGGATTTTCCGGCCGATTTCGATGACGCAGCCGTTGAGGAAGGTGACGAGCAGAAACAACGGCAACCCGGGCGGCAGGATGCCGGCGGCATTCAGCCAGTCCAAACCGGTCGTGTAGAAGTCGATCATCGGCATGACCGCCATATGGGTGACCAGGTAGGCGACCGGATGGCGGCGCAGCAGTTTCGGAATGAAAAATTCGCGCCACATCAGCAGTTGGTAGCCGAGCGCCGGCAGCAAGGCCAGCAGCATGACCGGCATCAGCAGCAGGTTGACGGCCAGCATTGCCAGGACGGCGATGACGATTCCCCAACCGATTTCCCGCAGGGAAACCAGGCCGCGCGGCACGGCCCGGTAAGGGCGGTATTTGGCGTCCTCCTCGGCGTCTTTGAATTCGTCGAAAAGCCGGAACAATAAAAAAAGCGCGATTGCCGTAAAAGTCCCGCCCAGAAAAAAACGCCACGGAATGAAACCGTCGGCGCCGCGGCAGATACGGGAATAGGAGGCGGCCGAAAAGGTGAAGGCCGCGATCAGCAGGCCGGTTTGAAACAACGGAAAGCGTTCCCGCTGGTAAATCCAGTAACGAACCAGGAAAGAACGGGCCGGTTCGGTTTGATTGAAGGTCATGGCTGAGTTTCCGGAATTGTTACATTTTTTCGTCGATTTTATAATATATTTCCGGTGGCGCTTTGCAAGCCGCCGATAACAAAAATACGGAAATTTCCGGCAAATCTCTGTTAGTGGCGGGACGGGAGAGGATGGGAACAGGAGTGTCCCGGCGGTTTTTTCCGGTTCGCTTAATAGGCCGGACTGGCCCGGAATGCAAAGAAATTTTCGGCGAATTGTCGCCGGAGTTGTGCCGGGCGCGGCACTTTCTGGAGTTTGCGCTGGAAGACTCCCGGCGGAAGCCGTCAATTCCGGGTGGAGCCGCGCGGCACGAAGACCGGCGGAATGACGAGCCGGCGGCAGACGGTTTCCGTTTCCAGCGCCAGCTTGAACAGCGCTTCGGCCATCCGGCCGTTTTGAACCTGGAAACTGCTCAATTGCGGGTGCATGCGCAATGCCAGCGGCAGCAGATTGCCGAACCCGATCACCTGGAAATCGTTCGGCACCGCGTAGTTGTGCAGCAGCGCAAAGCGGAGTATTTCACTGGCGAGGATATCGTTGGTCGCCAGGATGGCATCCGGCTGCACGCCGGGAATCCAGGCTTTCAGCGCCGCGTGAATGACCAGGCTCAACTCCTCCTCGTCCAACGGCACGTTGCCCCGGCTGAATTCCAGTTGCAGCGCCGCTTCCGGTTCCAGGTTGCAGCGCCGCAAACCGTCCAGATAGCCGGCCAGGCGGTCCTGGATATGCGGGTGCTGGTTATTCGGCGACAGGAAGCCGATCCGCCTGGCGCCGTGGCGGTGGAGGTATTCCACCGCCTGGGTGTAGGCGGTGCGGTGGTCGACGGAAACCGAGAGCGCCGTTTCGGTTTGAAAAGCCGGCTGTCCCAGGTACACCACTTTCAGGTTCGGGTGGATGCACTTTTCGATCGACGGGTAGCTGCCGCCGATCAACGGCTGGTGCTGCAGGCAGATGACCGCCTCGACGCTCCGCGAGGCGAATTCGTTGAAATAATTGGTGAAATCATCCAACGTGTCCATCACCTGGCCGATCAGCAGATGGTAACCGCGGCCGTGGGCGGCTTCGCCGAGGCGGAACAGCAAATCCTGCGACTCCTGGGTGAAATAGTTGTTGATCAGCACGCCGACGATTTTGCTGGAGCCGCCGCGCAATTCGCTGGCGCTCTGGTTGATGGTATACCCCATCTCCTTGGCGGTCTGCAGGATTTTTTCCCGCATTGCCGGCGAGGCTTTGAAGGTCCTGCCGGGATTGTTTCCCAGCACGGAGGAGACGACGCGCTGGGAAACGCCGACGGCCTGGGCAATATCGATTTGACGGACTCGCTGTTTCATGGCGTCAGGTTCAATCCAGCGGATAGAAATATTCCTGATTGTCGATCCAGTTCACTTCGCGGCCGCCTTTGTCGACGTGACCGTCGACGAAAAGGATGTTCATCTTTTTGTTATGTTTGTAGTCGAAGGCGAAATACTCCGAATTCGGATCGGCGGTGTCGTAGGAGACGTATTTGACGAACGCCTTGTTGTCGCCCCAGTAATATTTGCCGGCCGGATTCTTGATGACCGACAGTTTGCGGCCGGTCCAGTTGGAATCGCCCGGATATTTCGGCGTCCAGTCGTCGTTGTATACGCCGCCGACGTAAACGTTCGGAACGTAGGCGAAACCGTCGGTGCCGCTGTAGCCGTCGGCATTGTAGGACGGGCATTGAAATTCGGTGTTCAGAAAATTGCCCCAGCCTTGTCCGTTTTGAGCATCCTTGATGCCGAGGTACATGCCCAGCGTGGTCGACATGTGCTTCCAGCCCCATTCCGCCGGCGGGCTGGCGTCGTTGTTGTCGTTCGAATAGAGGAAACAGTCCAGGCCGACCTGTTTCAGGTTGCTGGTGCACTTGATCGCCTGAGCGGCGGCTTTGGCCTTGGACAACGCCGGAAGCAGCATGCTGGCCAGGATGGCGATGATCGCGATCACCACCAACAGTTCGATGAGGGTGAATTTCTTGTTCATAATCGTGACAATCCTTGGTTGTTTTGGGAAATTTTGTTCTACGTAGAACAGTATAGCAAAAAACAACCGAAAAGTCAACCCCCCGCTGCGAAAATAACATGAAATTTTTCAGACGTCCGGCCGGCAGCCGCTCTCCCGCACCAGGCCGGGGGTGACGCCGACCAGCGACTTGAACGAACGGGAGAAACTGGAGCTGTCGGAGAAACCGGTGCGCTCGGCGATCTCCTTGCAGCTCAGGTTGGTTTGCAGCAGCAAATCCAGCGCCAGGTTGATTCGCCGCCGGCCGATGTATTCGCTGATATTCATGCCGGTCTGCTCGCGGAAACTGCGCGACAGGTGTTCGCGCGACACCTTGAGCTCGGCGGCGATGGCGTTGACCGACCCGGCCCGGTGCAGGTTCTCGACGATATACTCCTGAGTCCGCCGCACCAGAATGCTCTGGGGAGTCTGGATCGACTGCTTTTCATAGGTGTTGCCGAGCTCGGCGAACAAATCCATCACCAGTTTGCCGGCCGCCAGCGGCGTCAGCAACTGCAGTGCGCCGCGGCAGTTGCGGTATTTCTGGAGTTGCCGGACGATGCCGCGGTCCAGCGGCAGCCGGAACAGATAACCGTAGCGCCGGTTGATATCCCGGATCATCGGCACCGACATCCGGCCGCCGAAACTGATCCAGAGGAAACGCCAGGTTTCGGTGCCGTCCGGCGGGTAGAGGTAGCTGATTTCGGGATCGGCGTGGGCGTGCAGGAAAGCCATGCCGGGCGTCAGATCGTAATAGTGCCTGCCCTGGCGGAATTTGCCGCGGCCCTGCAGCGTCACCGACAGTTGCCCGCCGCGTTCCCGCCGGTTGTAGCCGTCCAGCCGGTAGGACGGCTTGCCCTGCTCCTCTTCGACGACGACCATCGGATACGGCAGGGTTTTCAGCGGCATATGAACTTCAAAATCGACCTGCCAGAGCCGGCAGGCAAAGCCTCCATACATGTGCGGACTCTCCTCAAATCAATGGATATCACAAAATGTCTAATGTTTTCCCTCAAAAATACCATCATGCGCTCATGAAAATGCTTCCCGATATCATATAATAACATCACAACCTCACAAAGTCCAACTCACAAATCGATTTTTCTTATCACAAATTATCAATGCCGGAAATATTGCTTTTTACCGGAAAATTGGTTATAATTGTAGGAAGATCAATTTTTCAACCCGATTGAAAGGATAGAAAATGAGTGCGAAAATCAATGTTACCATCTGGAACGAGTACCGTCATGAAAAGGAGAGTGAAGCGATCCGGGCCATTTATCCGGAGGGCATTCACAGCGCCATTGCCAGAGGGATCGCCGCCGACGATTTGAACATCCGCCTGGCTTCCCTGGATGAACCGGAGCACGGTCTGACCGAAGAGGTGGTCAATTCCACGGATGTGTTGATCTGGTGGGGGCATTGCGCGCACGGCGAAGTGCGGGATGAGGTCGTCCGGCGCGTCCACCAGCGGGTGCTGGAAGGCATGGGACTAATCGTGCTGCATTCCGGCCATTTTTCGAAAATCTTCAAAGCGGTCACCGGCTGCAGTTGCTCGCTGAAATGGCGGGAGGCGGCGGAAAAGGCGCGTTTGTGGAATATCGCGCCGTTCCATCCGATCACCCAGGGAATCGGCGAATATTTCGAGCTGCCGCATGAAGAGATGTACGGCGAACGCTTCGACATTCCGAAAGACGGCGAATTGATTTTCATCTCCTGGTTCGAGGGCGGCAATGTGTTCCGCAGCGGCGTGACGTTTGAACGGGGGTACGGCAAGGTGTTCTATTTCCAGCCGGGCCATGAATCCTATCGTTCGTTTTACAATGCCGACGTCCTCAAGGTGATCGGCAATGCGGTGCGCTGGGCCAGGCCGGTGTTCTTCCGGGAGATGGAAGCCCCCTGTTATCCGGCGCTGGAGGAGATCCGTTCGGTCGATCCGGGCGCGCCGAAGGCCGGCGTGGTTCAGAATGCCGACGGCACCAACAAATAAGCCGGTTTGCCGGCGTGAAATATAATTGTTAGAAAGGTAGTGGATCATGGCGAAATTGAAAGCCGGAGTCATTGGACTGGGGATGGGCTGGGGGCACCTGGCCGGTTATGCGAGTCACCCGGATGTCGAAGTGGTGGCGGTGGCCGACCGGATCGAAGCGAAACGCGAAGCGGCCAAAAAGGAATTCAACCTGCCGAAAATTTATGCCGAGGGCATCGATATGATCCGGCAGGAAAAGCTGGACATTCTGTCGGTCGCCGTGCCGAACAACCAGCATAAGGAACTGACGGTTGCCGGGCTGGAAGCCGGCGCCCATGTGCTTTGCGAGAAGCCGATGGCGATGAATACCGCCGAAGCCGAGGAGATGCTGGCCGCGGCGAAAAAGCACAACCTCAAACTCGGCATCGATTTCAGCTACCGGTTCAGCCCGCAGTCGCGGGCGATGAAGACCCTGGTGGAAGATGGCCGGCTGGGCGAGATCTATTACGCCCGCAGCGTCTGGCTGCGCCGGCGCGGCGTGCCGGGCTTTGTGGCCGGTTTCAACACGCAGGGCGCCTCCGGTTCGTGGTTTTTCGACAAGAGCCAGTCCGGCGGCGGTCCGCTGATCGATCTGGGCGTGCACCGCCTCGACCTGGCGCTGTGGCTGATGGGCTATCCGGAACCGGACTGGGTGATGGGCAGCACTTATTGCAAACTGGCGCCGGAAATGGCCAAATATTACAACCAGAACTATACGGTCGAAGACCTCGCCTGTGCGATGATCAAATTCAAAAACGGCGCGACGCTGGAGCTCGATGCCTCCTGGGCGGCGAACATCAAGGAAAATGAGCAGATGTCGACCCGCCTGCTCGGCGACAAAGGCGGCCTTTACCAGTACAACCTGAACGAAGGCTATACCTACGACGTCGAATATTACCAGGAAATCGACCGCAAGCAGTTCGACTGCACGCTGCATCCGCCGGTGCCGGAAGTGAAAAGCGCCTTCCACATGTTCGTCGATGCGGTGCGTGACGACAAACCGTTCCTGGTCCAGCCGGAAGAGGGCGTCTGCGTCATGCGGCTGCTGGATGCCATCTATAAATCGGCGGCGACCGGCCAGCCGGTGCAATGCTGAATCGATGATAAATCAATCGCTCCGGTTGCCCCGGAGCGAAATTGTCTGTCGATAAGACGGCGGCGGGGGCCGCCGTTTTTTTTTAGTTCATTTCTCCCGGAGGAAGATCTTGGCTTCGTAGGGTTTCAACTCCACGGTGAGCGTTTCGCCGGCCTGCACCGGGATGGCCTGCCCGGGGGTGAGGAAATCACGGAATGTTTCGCCGCTTTCCACCGGAATTTGCGCGGTCAGCGGATGGCGGCGCGAACTGTTCAATACGACCAGCCCCTTTTCGAACCAGCGGTAACGCAGGGCGCCGTCGGCCTGCCGTTCGCCGGAAGGCTGGCGCAGGTCGAGCTGATAGAAGCGGTCCGCCCAAGGGAGCAGTTGTTCATTTTCGCGCAGCGTATTCCAGTCGTTCCACTGCAGATCGAACAGCCGGGCGTAAACGACGCTGAAGAGGCAGTTTTCGACCATCTGCTGCGGGGCGGCCTGATAGGAATAAGCCTGCTTGTCGCGGTCGTAATAAATGCTCAGGTAGCTCAGCAGGGTAGGCGCTTTGCCGTGCCGGAAGGCGTCGGCGGCGCAGATGCCCTTGTATTCCAGCGTTTCCCAGTCGACGTTGGCGACGGTTTCTTCGGCCATCGCGGTGTCGCAGAAAGCCCACTGCTGCGGCGCGTTGCCGTTGTTGTGCATGACGATGTGATCGTTGCCGTAACTCTTTACCGTGGCGTAGACGTGTTTCAGCAGCTCCATGTACAAATCATGGTCGTTGCGTCCGGGGGTGTGGCGGTGCATTCCGGCCTCTTCGCCGCGGCATTGCGGCAGGTTGTAGGCGTTGTCGATGAACACGCCGTCGGCCTTGAGGTTTTCGATCAGGTTGCGCATCTGTTTGACCGCCTGGTAATGCAGCGTTTTCTGGTGCACACAGGTGGAATATAAATCCGGCAGATTGTGATTGAGCGACCACAGCGAATGCATCGGCGTGCCGTCCGGATTCAACGCTTTCCATTCCGGGTGGTGCGCCATGTCGTAATCACTGTCCGACTCGTAAATTTCCATCCAGTTATAATAGAGAATGCTGCGGACGCCGCCCGCCTTCATCGCCTCGCGCGGCGGCAGCTTGGCGGGGGAATGGTTGAAGAAGGAGAACTGCCCCCAGCGCGCCTGGACCTCTGCCGGCGTCAACTCCTCGATCGGCTTCTGCCAGGCGTTCGGCACCGGGAAACGGCCGCATTTGTCCTGTGCCAGCAGCCAGTCCGGCGCCGGGGTGCCGTAATCCAGGTTGGCCAGGTCGCAGGGCGCTTCCGGCGCCCGGGCGGCGCTGACGCCGGCCGCCAGCACCTGCTGATAGAGTGCCTCGGCGGCCTGCTCGTCCGGCACCGAGGTCAGGCAGAAATTCACCGCCATGCTTTCATCCTTGTTCAGCAGCAGATCGCGCGGCGAGGGCACCAGCATCGCGTTGTGTACGACGTATTCGGAGCTGCGGACCGCCAGCGAGTAGTTGGCCTGTGCCAGCAGACACCATTGCGGTTGGTCCTTTTCCCCCCAGACCAGCCAGCCGTAAACATCGACATCGCCTTCGATTGGCGGCAGATAGGCCATGTACTCCGACGCCTTGCCGCGCCAGACGCCGTCCGTTTCGTCGCGGGTGGCGTAGTCGAAAACACTCTCATCCCAGCCCCAGAAGAACAACTCCCGCCGGAAGCCTTCCAGATTGCGCACCGCGCTCTCCACATGGACGCCGGGCAGGTGATCGTAGACCGTCAGCCGGACCGTCACTTCCCGGTTGTCCTGCAATGGAAAAACCGCGGTGACCGACCGCTGATTCCCGGTTGCTTCCTCCGCGATTTCGGCGACGGCGGCCTTCGGCCGCGGCCAGTAAACCCCCCAGTCGAGATAGTTGGAGGCGTAGCATTGCAGCGTCCGGGTGCCCGCCGGGGTGGTCACCGTCAGATCGGCGGTGTCGAGGTCCAGCGTCACCGAATCCGGGCCGTTTTCCACGGTGACCAGGCGGGCGGGGGCGGTCTCGGCCGCCGGCAGGGGTGCCGCCATGCAACACCCCAGCCAGCCGATGGCCAGCAGGCAAATGCGCTTCCGATTCATATAAATTTTCTCCATAAATAAGGTTTGCACCGCTCCGGAACGGCGATTGGCGGAATGAAGTTTCCGGTCCAATCGTTCCGGTGCCGGAAATATGGGTTCAGGGAGGCTGACTTCGGCGGTTTGCCTTGGCAGACGGACTCCCCTTGTTATTTATACTATATTTTGGAAAAAAAGTCAACCCCCCTGGAAAAATTAATTCAAAAAAATGCTGCCGGTTTCATCTTTGTTGCAGCAACTGGTTGCATGCAAATTTTCTTTATAAGCTCTTTATTTTTAATGCTAATAAAAAAAGATTAAATTTTTTTTTGTCAACCTATTGACATTGCTTTCGTTTTTTGCTATACTTATAGTAAACACCAGTTGCAGGCACTTAACCTATGAGCGGGCACGAGATGGACATCAGGACATTCGCAAAAATATTGGATATTTCCGAGTCGACGGTTTCCCGGGCGTTCAGCGGAAAATCGCCGGTCCGGCATGAGACCAAGCGTCGCATCTTCCAGAAAGCGGCCGAGCTCGGCTACCGTCCGAACGGTCATCTGGCCAGCAACAATCTGCCGTTCGCCCGGGAGCAGATCGTGGTGATCCATCCGTTGCCGGGGATCCGGCTCGGGTTGGATTTCTTCTTTTCCGAAATGTACGAAGGCATCAACGCGGTGTTCCAGACGGTCGGCTGGCAGGTCAGTCCCCATCTGCTGTTCAACGATATTCCGCTGCTCGGCGATTTTTACTACGATGTGTTCAAGGCGGCCAACATTCACGGCATCATCTGCGGCTGCGACACCGATTTATATCCGGATTTGAAGAAACGGCTCGACTGCTGGGCGAAGCCGTTCGTGCTGGTCGGCAACCACAATCCGCATGGCGCCGACAATGTTCGGGTCGACATCGAAGCCGGCGGCCGCATGGTCGGCGAATATTTCCGGCGGATCGGCCGGCGGCGGCCGGTCGTCGTGCTCGGCGATTACAAGCGGGAATGTCTCGATGACATCGAACGGCCATTGGCCCGCGGCAAGGAGCGCGGTTTCCTCGACGGCATGAAGGCCGGCCGGGAGGAGGTCGTCTGGATTCGCGGCGGTTATTCTTACGCCGACGGTTTCGCCAGTTGCCTGAAATTATTGCAGGCCGGCGCTTCGTTCGACTGCGTGTTCTGCGGCAACGATATCCTGGCGACCGGTTTTCTGGCCGCCGCCCACGCCCACGGCCTCAAGGTGCCGGAGGACGTGGTGGTGTTCGGTTTCGACAATGTCGAAGTGTCGCAGTTCACCGTCCCGGCTTTGAGCACGGTGGACCTGCAGCGCCGGGAAGTCGGCCGGGCCGCCGCCGCCGGGCTGCTGGACTTGATCAGGCACAAGGAAAGCCGGGTGAATTTGACCTTGAAGCCTCAGTTGATTTTGCGGGAATCCGCTTGAATATCCGGAATTGAGTCCGAATAATCATAACAACCAATGGAAAGGGTACGAGAAGATGAACAAGAAATTCACGTTGATTGAACTGCTGGTCGTCATTGCGATCATCGCCATCCTCGCTTCCATGCTGCTGCCGGCTTTGGGCAAGGCCAAAGCCAAGGCGCAGGAGATCAAATGTATCGGCAATGTGAAGCAGTTGTCGTTGGCGACGACGATGTACACGATGGATTACAACGATTATTTTCCGCTGTTCCGGCCGGATCCCGCAGCTTATACGAAACCGGAAGATAAAAATGCGAGTGTGCCGGGCAATGAATTCCAGACGGCGGTTTTCTGCTGGGAAGGCGGCGATTATTACGAAAGCTACATGGATCTGATCCATCCGTATGTCGGTTCCTTCGAGG
Organism: Victivallis sp. Marseille-Q1083; assembly: GCF_903645315.1. Lineage (NCBI taxonomy): Bacteria > Pseudomonadati > Lentisphaerota > Lentisphaeria > Victivallales > Victivallaceae > Victivallis > Victivallis sp. Marseille-Q1083. Next base: position 346,965 of record NZ_CAHJXL010000001.1, on the reverse strand, counting down.
TCTATGCGTGTCCGGGAGCGACCAACGGCAAATTGTGCGGCAGTTACGGTTACAATTCGGAGGCGTTCGGCGCCGAGGCGGTCACTGGCGGAACGGAAGGCGTGCCGGTTAAATCCACTTCGCTGGGCAGCCCGTCGGAGTTGATGGTGCTGATGGATTTCGATTCGGTCTGGAAAGCGGTGACCGGAGCGATCTATGACCTGGCGGTCAAGGACGGCTGGACCGAATCGATGATTTTCGCCCAGCATGGCATGCGCCACAATCTGGGCTTTGGCGACGGCCATGCCGAGAGCCAGAGCTATTCCGGTCGTTATGTCAACGACTTCCGCGAATACGGCATGGCATTTCCCGGTTTCGGCATCGGCAATAACAAGAGCGGCAAATACGGCTGGTAAGCCGCTGCTGTCCCGATTCTCCGTTTCAGGACCTGGAAGCGCCGGAATTTCCGGCGCTTTCAGCTTTTGCCTGCCGGGGTTTCCGACGGCTTCTTTCCCTGTCGGTAGGCGACCGGGGAGAGGCCGTAAGCGGCTTTGAATTGACGGTGAAATGCCGATTGGGTTTCGTAGCCGACGGCGACGGCAGCCGCTTCGACGCCGCAGTTTTTGTGACGCAGCAGATAAGCGCCCATCTGAACCCGGTATTGGGTGAGATAGCGTTGCGGCGACCGGCCGAAAACTGCCGTGAAAAGCCGGTAGAAACTGCTGGTGCTCATGTGGCAGAGTCTGGCCAGCCGGGCCACGGTCAGTTTTTCCATATAGCTGCCGGTGATTTTTTTCAGTGCCGGCGCGAGTTGCTCGACATCGCGCCGGACCAGCAGCGCCGGTTCGGCCGGCCTGGCCAGCGCGGTTAATTGCAGCAGCATGTAACGGAGCAAGTTGGCGGTGGCGGCCGGTTGGCTGTGGGGCGCTTCCTGCTCGGCGATCAGCAGGCGCATCGCGTCGCGCAGCCGGGGAAACTGTTCGCCGTCGAGGAGATTGCGGAATTTGCTGCCGCCCAGTCTGGCGCTGTCGCAACAGTAATCCTGGTCCGGGTCGCCGGTTTTGAGTTGCTGGGGATTGAAGTTCAGGAAACGCCAGACTGACGGTTGGCCGCCGGTGCTGCGCGCCCGGTGGAATTCAAATTCATTGATGATGCTGACGTCGCCGGCTTTGAACGGCATCACCTTGTCCTCGACGATGAAAATTCCCTGGCCGGCGAGGCAGAGACCGAATTCCACCGTATCGTGCAGGTGCAGCGCTTCGATCTCTTCGAGCGGCACCCGATAGGGCGGTGCCAGCCGGATGCCGGTTGTCTCCAGCCGGACCGGTTCATAATGGTGGGAATAAAATGAATTTGAACGATTCCGCATGAATTTATCCTGTTGTGACAATGAAAAACAAGAAATCATGCCATATAGTAACATCCGCTATCGAAAAAATCAATGGAAAGGATAAAAAATGTTACCGACGATCCAGCACCTCAGAAGTATTTTGCAGAATGTCATCGCCCAGCGTTACAAACAGGGATACGACACCGCCGGATTGCAGAACGAGCTGCGGAAATTGCCGGAGAGCTATGATGCGCTGGCCGCTTTCGCCGAAAAGTTGGAATCGTTGCCGCGGCGGAATGATTTCGGTTACGAGCAACCGGAAACGCTGGCGGAGATATTTGCCGCCTGCCCGCCGAATTTCACCCGGCAGCGGATCGGCCGCCGGCTTTCCGGGGCGGAAGCGGCGGCGCGGGCGCGGAGTGCTTTCCTGGGGGCGGTAGCCGGCTGCATTCTCGGCAAGCCGGTCGAATGCGATCCGACGCTGGAAGAACTGCGGAAAGCGCTCGAATCGACCGGCGACTGGCCGTTGCGCGATTATTTTTCACTGCGGACACTTGACGCGCTCGGCCGACGTCATGATTCGGCGGCCACCTGCTGCCGGGAAACGATCCGTTATGTCGAACTGGACGACGACATGAATTACATCGTCACCGGTCTGCGGATGCTGGAACTGCACGGCCTCGATTTTACCCGCTGTCACCTGGCAAAGTATTGGCTGGAGAACCTGCCGTTGTATTGCACGTTCGGGCCGGAACGCAAGTTTCTGCTGGATGCCGGGCTCAACTGGAATTGGTCGCCGGACGCGCCGGTGAACGAGGAAACGATTGACCGGATGCGGCGGCGCTGGGTGGCGAATGACGAAGCCTGCGGTGCGGCGATCCGGGTGGATTCCTATGGTTATGCCTGTCCGGGCCTGCCGGCGCTGGCGGCGGAGCTGGCCTGGCGCGACGCTTCGCTGACCCATCGTTTCACCGGCGTTTACGCGTCGATGTATATTGCGGCGGCGGTGGCGGCGGCGCCGGTGCTGGACGATCCGATGGCGATTTTCGAATATGCGATTTCCTGTGTGCCGCAGCAAAGCTATTTTGCCGAGGTGATGCGCGATGCTTTCGACCTGGTTGGGAAAGCCGCCGATTATCTGGAAGGCTACGCCGGCATCCATGCCAAATACGGCGAATACCGCCACTGCGCGCTCTATCAGGAATGTGCGCTGTTGATCAACACGGCCAAATTTGCACGGAATACCGAAGAAGCGATCTGCATGCAGGTCAGCCAGGGGTGCGATACCGATTGTTTCGGCAAGATTGCCGGTTCGATCATGGGCGGTTTTTTCGGTCCCGGTTCGCTGCCGGAGCGCTGGATTGCGGTTTTCAATGACGATTTCCGGGTCTGTCCGCCGGAGTTCACCGAGCGGTCGCTGTCGAAAGTCGCCGACCGGATTGCCGCCTTGCCGGCGCTGACGCTGGATTTGCCCTGCTGATCACTGGATGGTGATGGTATACGGACTTTTTGGCGGGAAAGACATCGTGTGCGATTTTTCTTTTCTTGAAAAAAACAATCGGTCCGGGGCGTACCCGGCCGCGATCCAGCGGCCGGGCGGCAGGTTCGTTCTGCCGATGGCTGTATCAACCGGCGAAGGCACCTTTCAATTGTAATAGTTCAGATGGGCCTTTTCGCAATTCGGGACGAAGGTGCCGTCTTCGAGCTCTCGAAAGGCTTGCTCGAGTTCCTTTTGGGTGTTCATGACGACCGGACCGGCCCAGGCGATCGGTTCGCCGAGCGGTTTGCCGGAAAAGAACAGGAAACGCGCCCCGGCGGGTCCCGCCGTCAGCGCCAGGGAATCGCCCTGGCCGAACAGCAGCGCCCGTTTGCTTTCATAAAGCGTTCCCGCGACCAGAAGCGAGCCCTGGACGATATAAAGGAATACCGTGTTGGCAGGAGGGGTCTCCACCTGCCAGGCTTTGTCAGGAACCAGCTCGACGTCCAGATACGTGGTTCGGACGAAGTTGCCCTGCATCGGCGCCCGATGGGTGTGGTATTCGCCGGAAATGATGGCGATTTTGGCGCCGGGTTCTTCGACTTTCACGACGGCATGGGCTTGGATGTCGTTGTAGGCCGGGGCGGTCATTTTGTCTTTCTTCGGCAGGTTGATCCACAGTTGCGCGCCCAGCATGTGTTCCGAAGGCTGCGGCATTTCCTGATGCAGAATTCCGCCGCCGGCGGTCATCCACTGGCAACTGCCGTCGGCGATCGTCCCCCGGTTGCCCAGACTGTCGCCGTGGTCGATCTTTCCGCTGATCAGATAGGTGACCGTTTCGATGCCGCGGTGCGGATGCCAGGGAAAACCGGCGATATAATCATCCGGGTCATGCGAATCGAAGGCATCCAGCATCAGAAACGGATCGAAATCCTTCACATCCCGATGGCCGATCACCCGGGTCAGCTTGACGCCGGCACCATCTTCAGTTTTGATGCCGGTAACAACTTTTGCGACTTTTCGTTCACTCATAATGACTCCTCCTTCACTATTGCGGTTTAGTCGTTAATAGAATCTATTACATTTTTAAGAATATGCAAGGAGCTGATTATCGTTTCCGCTGGAATCATTCTGACGCGGCCGGGAAACATTGTGCGATCGTGGAAAAAACGCCCTTCGGGAGAAGCCGAACAACCACCGTTTCACGGCTGAGCTCCGCGGACAAGCCGGCGGCGGGCCGAAACTGCTTCGGGGGTCGGGGATATAAACAAAATCGGATCATCAGGGAAAGAAATAGAATATAAATGCCGAATTTTCAAAAGTCAAAGGGTGGTTTCCGGTTTTTCGGAAAATGATGTTGCCGGCGAGTTTTTTCTTGCTTTTACGCCGGTTTTTATCGTTAATCTCCTTGAGTTTAGCGCAATAGGATATATATTGTAAAAATGCATGGGCAATCGTGCCGGCACGGGCGGAAGATTGTTCAAGGCGGATTCGGGCATGATTCGTAATAATCAGTTCAAGTTCATTTTGAAATTAATAATGCACAGGAGAAGAAAATGTCTTTGACCAAACGGGAAATCGCCATCGAAGTTGCCAAGGCTACCGGAATCACCCAACCGGAAGCGATGGCCGCGGTTCAAGCCACCCTGGATTGCATCGCCGAGGAGATGGCCAACGGCGGCAATGTCGAGTTGCGTAATTTCGGCGTTTTCGAGATCAAGAAAACCAAAAGCCGGGTCGGCCGCAATCCGAACAAACCGCAGGATGAAGTCATCATCCCGGAACGGACGATTGTCAAATTCCGGGCGGGCAAGGAATTGAAAGCCAGAGTGGAAAAACTCGGCAAATAATCCCGGGCATTTACAGAGCAGGCTGCCGGAAGTTGTCGCTGACTTTCGGCAGTTTTTTTGTATCGTCAATTGAAAAAAAAGTGACGGAGCCAGGCGGGATTGTAAGGCGTTTCTACAGTAATTCAGCGGCGATGCTGTTCCAGAATTGCAGTCCGAATTCGGTCAATTTGATCGAGTCGGCGGTAATTTCCAGCGTACCGGGATAGCACTTGAGCAACTCTTCGCACTTCTGCTGCATGACCGACCAGTCGCAGGGATGAATTTCCTGCAATGGCACTGCGTCGAAACTTTCTTGATTCCAGCCGTCGGTGGTGCGCAGTTGAATGGCGAACAGTTCGTTCCAGCGCCGCGCGGGGGGCAGGGGATCCGGGATTGGCGGCGCGCCGTCCAGCCAGCCGGCGAGGGATTCGACCTGGGAAAAGCGTTGACGGCCGTCGAAGCTGGCCGCGGCCGGCCCGAAACCCCGGTAGGGATGGCCGAGCCAAACCCGGGTATTGTGCCGGCAGCGGAACCCGGCAGCGGCGTAATTGGAGATTTCATAACGCGGCAGCCCGGCCGCCTGCAGCAGCTCGCCGGTCTGTTCCCACAATTCGGCTGCCAGTTCATCGGCGCGCTCCGGGTCGAGCGCCGTTTCCGGCGCTTCGCCGAGCAACGTGTTTTCTTCCGGCGTCAGCGCATAGCAGGACAGATGGCGGACGCCGCACGCCAGCGCGGTTTCCAGATCCCGGCGCCAGGCGTCGGCGGTTTGGCCGCGTAATCCGTAAATGAGATCGCAGTTCAGATTGTCGATGCCGAGCGCCTGAAACATGGCGAAGGCCCGGAAGATATTCTGCTGGGAGGCCTGCCGGCCGAGTTTGTGCCGCCAGCACGGTTGAAACGATTGGACGCCGAGACTGATGCGGTTGCAGAGTGCGCCGATGTGTTCGCATTTTTCCGGCGTCAACGTTTCCGGATTGCACTCGATGGAAATTTCCGTCGTCTCCGCCAGCGGCAAATGGCGGGTCAGCAGCCGGAACAATTGCCGCAGTTGCCGGTCGTCGAGCAGCGAAGGGGTGCCGCCGCCGAGATACAGACTCTGCAGCGGCCGGGAAAATTCACTTCCGGCCAGATCCCGCTCCAGCTTGGCGAGATAGGCGGCGATGACCGTTTCATCCACTGCCGTCGTCGAATAAAAGGCGCAATAGGCGCACTTGCTCCGGCAGAACGGCACATGGATGTAAACGTCGGCGCAATTCATGCCAGGTTGTTGTAAACCAGCCGGCCGCAGACGATGGTGGCTTTCGCCCTGCCTTTGACCTTCCGGCCGTGGAACGGCGTATTGCGCGATTTGGACTGGAAGGTGTCCGCATCGATTTCATATTCGCAATCCGGATCGAAGATGGTGACGTCGGCCGGGTTGCCGACCGCCAGCGAATTGTGTTCGAAGCCGAGCACTTCGCAGGGGCCGACGGTGAATTTGGCGATCAGCTCGGACAACGACAGGATGCCAGTGTGGTACAGCTCCGTCAGCGTGATCGGCAGCGCGGTTTCCAAACCGATGATGCCGAACGGCGCATCGTCGAATTCCACCAGCTTGGCGGTCGCGGTGTGCGGCGCGTGGTCGGTGGCGATGACGGTGATCGTCCCGTCGGCCAGGCCGGCCAGCAGCGCCTGGCGGTCCTCTTCCGAGCGCAGCGGCGGATTCATCTTGTAATTGGTGTCGAACCGTTTGATGCATTCGTCGGTCAACGCAATGTGGTGCGGCGTCACTTCGCCGGTCAGGCGGATGCCGTTGCGGCGGGCGGTCCGCAGGATGTTGACGCTTTCGGCGGTACTGATGTGCTGCAGATGAATTTTCCAATCGGTCATCCGGGCCAGGATGGCATCGCGGCTGACCATCAATTCTTCCGCCGCGCCGGGCATGCCGTTCATGCCCAGCAGGACCGACCATTTGCCTTCGTGCATGACGCCGTCGCCTTTGAGGTAATTGTCTTCGCAGTGATCGAGAATCGGCAACTGGAACGACCTGGCGTATTCGACGACATGGCGCATCAGGTCGTGATTCTGGATGCAGCGGCCGTCATCGCTCAAGGCGGCGACGCCGGCGGCTTTCAACGCGCCGATCGGCGCCATCTCCTCGCCGGCGAAGCTCTTGGTCATGCAGCCGCAGGGGTGCACTTTGACCACGGCGTCGGTGGCGATGTGCCGGCGGAGGTATTCGATCTGGCCGGAGTTGTCGGCGGCCGGATTGGTATTGGGCATCGGGACGATGGCGGTGAAGCCGCCGGCGGCGGCAGCCCGGGTGCCGGTGGCGATGGTCTCCGCCGCCGTGTTGCCCGGCTGACGCAGGTGGACGTGCAAATCGATGAAGCCCGGCGCGACGACCAGACCGGTCAAATCCAGTTCGGTCGGGTCGAGGACCGCGTCCGGTTCGACGATGACGCCGTCCATGATGCCGATGTCCATCACCCGGTCGATCTGGCGGAACGGATCGATGACCCGGCCGCCACGGAGAATATAATTGGTTCTGTCAATCATTTGTTACACATTCCTGCTACGAGAAACAGCACCGCCATGCGGACGGCGAGACCGTTGGTTACCTGTTCGAGAATGACCGACTGCGGGCCGTCGGCGATGGCGGAGGAGATTTCGACGTCGCGGTTGATCGGGCCGGGATGCATGATCAATGTGTCCGGCCGGAGGTATTTGATCGTTTCCGGGTTCAAGCCGAAAAACCGGGCGTATTCGCCGGTGCTCGGAAAGAAGCCGGCATTCTGGCGTTCGTGCTGAATGCGCAGGATGTTGACGACGTCGGCGCCGGTAAAGGCGTCTCTGAGGTCATGGCAAACCCGGACGCCGATGCTTTCGAATTCGCGCGGCACCAGCGTGGCCGGGCCGGCCAGCGTCACATTGGCGCCGAGCTTCAGCAGGCCCCACATGTTGCTGCGCGCCACCCGGCTGTGGAGAATGTCGCCGACGATGGTGACGTTCAGGCCGGCGATGGCGCCGCGTTTTTGCCGGATGGTGAAGATATCGAGCAGCGCCTGGGTCGGATGGCTGTGGGCGCCGTCTCCGGCGTTGACGACGCCGCACTGCACGTTTTTGGCGATGAAGGCGTGGGCGCCGGGCGCCGAGTGGCGCATCACCAGCAAATCGACCTGCAGCGCCTCAATATTTTTGATGGTGTCGAGCAGCGATTCGCCTTTGCGCAGGCTGCTGGTGCTGGCTTGAATATTGATGATGTCGGCGCTGAGCCGTTGTTCGGCCAGCTCGAAGGAGACGCGGGTGCGGGTGCTCGGCTCGACAAAAAAGTTGACGACGGTCTTGCCGCGCAGTGCCGGAACCTTTTTGACGTTGCGCTCCGACACCTTCTTGAATTCTTCGGCCGTGTCGAGAAGGAAGGTGATCTCCTCGGCGCTCAAGTCATACAGACTGAGCAGGTCTTTTCTCGTCCATTTCATTTCCATGATTGATTCATCCAAACTTGCTTTTTCAGCGCCATTCCACTTCGAAAATGCCGTCCGCTCCGTCGGTTTCGGCGAACTCCACCAGCAGTTTGCGGTCCGGCGGCGCATCGATTTCAATGCCGGCAAAATCCGCCCGGATCGGATATTCCGGCTGGCGGCGGTCGACCAGCACGGCCAGCCGGATCAGCTCCGGGCGTCCGTAATCCGTCACCGCGTCCAGCGCCGCCCGGATGGTTCGGCCCGAGGAGAGCACATCGTCGACCAGGATGATGCGGCTGGCATTCATGTCGAACGGAATGATCGTCTCGTTGATGAGCGGCAAAGCGCTGTGCATGCCGAAATCGTCGCGGTACATCGAAATATCCAGCATTGCCAGTTCCGGCCGGAAGCCGCTTTGTTGTTCGATTGCGTCGCCGAGCCGCCGGGCCAGCGGGACGCCCTGCTTGTAAATGCCGACCAGTGCGAAGGAGTTGGCCGCCGGCGGCTCGAAAGCCTTGATGACCGCCGCTGCCATACGGTCGATGGCCGCCCGGATTTCGGCCGGTTCGCAGATTTTCCGTTTTACCGACATACTTCCTCTCTGAATTTGAAATTTTCCGTATTCTTATAGAAAAATAACGCCAAACCGGCCGCTTGACAAATAACAATTGCCTTTCCGGCGGCAAAAAAACGATTTTCTTTGGTTGCTCTTGCCGATGGTTTGTGATATGGTATAATGCTTCGGAAGTCGAAAAAATCATGACTAATTTTTATTTGGTGAACGATGCATCGTTTTTTTTGTGAAAACATTCCGGCGCCCGGGCAGATGGCAGAATTGCCGGAGCGTGATGCGGCGCACCTCTTCCGGACGCTCCGGGCGGCGCCGGGCGAGGAGATTTCGTTGTTCGACGGCCGCGGCGGTTTTGCCGTCGGAAGGGTGGAAGCCGGCCGGCTGGGCCGGGGGAGCCGGCGCGAGTCGGCCGTTTGTCCGGCGGTGAGGATTCACCTTTACTGTGCGGTGCCGCGCAAGCAGAAGATGGACCAATTGCTCAAACAGCTCGCCGAAATCGGCGTCTGGGAGATCGTTCCGTTGCTGTGCGCCCGCTCGGTCGCCCAGCCGGAAGAGCCGCCGGAGCGCTGGACCGCCCTGCTGGTGGAAGGCTGCAAGCAATCGTGGAATCCCTTTGTGCCGCCGGTCCGGCCGCCGCAGCGGCTGCCGGCGGCGCTGGCCGCCGCGACCCGGGCCGGCGACCGTTGCTTTTTCGGGGCGGTCGACGGCGATATTCAGGCGGCGGCGGTGCCGGCGGCCGGCGATTTGCACTATTTTGTCGGTCCCGAGGGCGGGTTTACCCGGGAGGAGGAGGCGGCGCTGCGCGACGGCGGCGCGGTCGGTATCAAGTTGGCGCCGCATATCTTGCGGGTGGAAACCGCGGCAGCCGGCGGCGCACTGCTGCTGCAATTTCTGGCGATGGCGAAATGAAAAAAAACAATTGGGCGGCGATGGTGCTGGGCGGGGTGATGTTGGCCGGCGTTTGCGGTTGCGATTCCGGCGCCGACTCCCGGCATCCGATCTTCATTCAGGCGGTCAAATTGCGGGAAGCCGGCAAGTACCAGCCGGCCGCCACCGAATTCAAAAATTTCCTGGCCAGCCGGCCGGATTCGGCGGAGGGGCATCTGCAGTTGGCGACTTTGTACGACGAATCGCTGAATATGCCGATGCAGGCGATCTACCACTATCAGGAGTATCTGCGTCTGGCGCCGCAATCCAGCCAGGCGGAGACGGTCAGGCATTGGCAGGAATCGGCGCAGCGGAAATATTTCGACCAGTTGCAGGCCAAATTTCTGCCGGTCAGCGCGGCGACGCTGCAGGACCAGGTGGCGGAGTTCGATCAGGAGCGCGAAACGCTGGCGGCCGAAAACCGGGAGCTGCGCAGCTATATCGAACAGTTGAAAGGGCAGTTGAAGAAACAGAACGACGATCTGAAAAAAGTGCAGCAGGCCCAGCGGAAGCTGCAGCAGGAGCGCGACGGCATCGGCCAGACCCTGGCGGCGGAACGCAACGCCAATCAACTGGAAAGCGGCAATCTGTACCGTCAGATCGAAAGCCTGGAAAAGCAGTTGGCCGAATTGCGGCGCTGGCAGGAGAGTGCCGCCAAAGCGTTGGAGGAGGCGGCCCGTCAGGAGCTGCTGCGTTCGGACGACGGCATCTTGCGTGTTTCGCCGGAGGTTTCCGGCGCGGAAACCGGGGATCTGGTGGCGGAAGCATCCGGCGGCGCGGCGGAGCCGGCGCCGGAAACGGTTCCTGGTGATGCGGCAGCGGAAAAAACGGTGCCGCCGGCCGGGGCGGCGGAGGAAAGACCGGCAAGCGGCGGCGAAGATTTGCAGCCGGTTCAATTGACCCGCCGCCGGGACGGCGGCGAGACGGCGACGCTGGAAGACCGGCCGCTGCCGTTCGGCGGCGAATCCGCCGGGGGGGCCGGTGTGGCAGTGCCGCTCGATGACGATAAGATGGTGTTTGCCCTGCCGCCGGACGAGCAGAACGTCAAGCCGGTCAAAACCGCGGTGCCGGTTGCCGGCGGGCTGCCGGAAGAGACGGCGGCGGTCCCGCCGGTTGAAAAGACGCCGCCGGTGAAAAAGGCGGAGCCGGAAGTCCGGATTCATGAAGTGCAGCCGGGGGATACGTTGAGCGCCATCGCCCGGCGATATTATGGCGCGGCCAGTCGGTACAAGCTGATTCTGACCGCCAATCGGAATGTTTTGAAATCGGAAAACAGCCTGCAGCCCGGCCAGAAATTAATCATTCCGCCGCTGCCGGCCCAGGAGTGAGGAGAATAACAGATGAGACAAGCTGCCGTGGTGGCGTCGGTGGTGTTGGGGATGGCGGCCGGCGGAGGGTGTGCTCTGTGGCCGGAACCTTATCACGAGGTGAGTTACTACGATTGGGAACAACCGAAATTGCCGGATCGTTTCGACGAGGAAGCGGTCAAAGTTTCCGTCGTCAACCGTTCGCCGGCCGGCCAGCGGATGCTGTACCGGGAGGCGGACGGCAAAATCGTCGCCGACGAATACAACAAATGGGTGCAGGCGCCGAATTTGATGCTGGAGCGGTATCTGACCGCCCGGCTGACCGCGGCGGAGTTGCCGGCCGGGACCCGGCTGTATCTGAATTTGCAGCAGTTTGAAATCAATCTGGCGACCGGAGAGGTGACGCTGGCGGTCGATTACCGGATCAAAGACGGGAAGGAACGCAATGGCGTCCTGTCGTTTACGGCGCCGTTTGCGGCGGAAAATCCGGCTGCTTTCGCCGCGGCGTTCGATGGTTGCGCCGGCCGGTTGGCGCAAACGCTGATCGAGGTGATCAAACAGCCGGCGGCGCTGGCCGAAAAGGAAGCGAAATGAAATTGAAATTTTACAGTTGGCTTGCGGCTGTTCTGTTGAGCGGGAGTGTAAGTTCGGCGGCGGCGGAAACGCCGCCGGCCGGCGGGAGGATTGCCGTCGCTTCATTCAATATCCGCTGCCCGGTGGATCCGCCGCCGAACGATTGGGCCAGCCGGTTGCCGCGCATCCGGACGTTGCTGCAAAAATACCGCTGGGATCTGCTGGGGCTGCAGGAGGCGACGGTCGGCCAGTTGAACGATCTGAAGCGAATTTCCCTGTTGGACCCGGAGAGCGGCACCGGCGATTACGACAGTGTCGGCGTCGGCCGCGACGACGGCAGGGAAGCCGGGGAATTTTCCTGTATCCTGTACCGCCGCGACCGGTTCACGCTGCTGGAGGGCGGTACGTTCTGGCTGTCCGAAACGCCGGATGAGCCAGGGACTCGCTCCTGGGATTCCGCCTGCAACCGGGTTTGCTCCTGGGGGAAGTTTTGGGACCGGGAGGCCGGCCGGGTATTTTTCTTTTTCAATACTCATCTGGATCATGTCAGTGCCGAAGCGCGGCAAAACGGCATGAAGCTCATTCTGGAGCGCATCCGGCGGATTGCCGGCGATTTGCCGGTGATCCTGGCCGGCGACTTCAATACCGGTCCGGAAAGCGCGCCGTTCGCGGCGGCGGCGGCGCAATTGAACGATGCGGCGCGACTTTCCCGCGGCGGCCACTCCGGCCCGGAGGTCACTTTCAATGAATTCATTTTCGACCCGGCCGACCGGAAACACAATTTACAGATCGATCATGTGTTTGTTTCGGATGGGGTGGAAGTGCTGACGCACCGGACGGTCGATGATGCGGAGGGGCGACTGTTTGCTTCGGATCATTTTCCAGTCGCCGTCGATTTGATTCTGCCCGAGTGAGAGATTAAACAATAAGGAAGGGATGGCAAATGCTGAGAAAACTGGGGGTGGCGGCGGCGTTGCTGGCCGGTTGCTGGCTGTTGGGTGCGGCGGAATATACGTTGTCGGTCGAGCGGGTGGGGAAGAATGAGCCCTGCCGGACCGGCGAACGGGTGGAATTCGTCGCCCGCGCCCGGGTGGACGGCCAGCCGGTGTCGGAAGGCGTCGTAACTTTTAAATTGACCAATGACGGCCGGGATTTGCTCGGCTGCCGCACGGCGCCGCTGGCGGATGGCGAAGCGCGTGTCGATTTTACGGCTTTGGCGCCGGGCTTTCTCTGGTGCAATGCCGAGTGGAAGCCGGACGAGGGCGAAACCAAAACTGCGCTGGCCGCGGCCGCCTTTTCGCCGGACGAGATCCGGCCGGGCCAGCCGGAACCGGCCGATTTCGATGCCTTCTGGGCGGCCGGGAAGGCGCAGGCGGCTGCCGTCGAGCTCGATCCCGAATTATCTCCGGCGCCGGAATTGTCGACCGATACGCTGGAGGTGTACCGGATCAGTTTCGCCAACATTGAAGATACCCGGCTTTACGGTTTTTTGAGCATTCCGAAAGGGCAAGACGGTCCATTTCCGGCCGTATTGGTCATTCCGGGGGCCAGTCCGGCGGCCAATCAGCCGGGCGGGCATCTGATCGAAGGGGTGATCACGCTCTTCCTGAACGTCCACTCCTATGAACCGGCGCCGATTGGCCAGTCGTCGGATGCGGTGCAGAAAACCGCCTACGGCACCGATGCCTATCAATACATCAATGCCGGGGACAAGGAACATAATTTCTTCCGCCGCGCCTGGCTCGGGATGGATCGGGCCGTTGACTTCCTGCTGCAGCATCCGCAGTTCGACGGCAGGAATCTCGGGGTGTGCGGCTGGAGCCAGGGCGGCGGTTCGACGCTGGCGCTGGCCGGTTTGAACCATCATTTCACTTATGCGGTCGCCAATCAGCCGGCGCTGTGCGATCACGGCGCCTACCGGCAGGGCCGGACGCCGGGCTGGCCATTTTTCGCCGATCAGTTCAATGCCGACCTGGCGGTTATGGAGGCGGTCGGCTATATCGACGCCGCCAGTTTTGCCAAACGCATCCAGTGTCCGACGGTCGTCCTGGTCGGCTGGGTGGATGGCGCCTGCCATCCCGGCAGCGTGATGGCTGCCTACAACAATATTCCCGGCGAAAAGCGGTTGGTGCACGAGCCGGAAGCCTCCCACCATTGGGCCGAGGCTTATAACCAGGCGATTCAGGACATGCTGGAATCGTTCCGGCACAACCGATAAACGAGCGGCCCGGCCGGGATTTTGAAGCGTTTTCGCCCCCGTTTCCTTGATTTTTAACGGAAACGGGGGCAATTGTTTGATCTGACGCGCCGAACCGGTTCGAAGTTTCCGGAAAACCGGCAACCGAATGATTTAAATTTTTTGCCGGAAGATTTCGGCCCGGCAAGCGAGTTCGTCGAGGGTAATGCCGCGCCGGTACAGCGAATTGCCCAGGCCGACGCCGGCGGCGGCTTCCAGCCATTCCGTCAGATTGTCGGCGCCGATTCCGCCGACGGCGATGACCGGCTTGTCGAGCACCGCGTTCAGATCGCGCAGGTAGGCGGCGCCCAGCCGGGCGGCCGGAAAGCATTTCAGGAAATCCGCTCCGGCCCGGATGGCGGTGAATGCCTCGGTCGGGGTCATGAAACCCGGCAGCGTCACCAGTTGCGCCGCCCGGGCGGCCCGGATGACTTCGGGATTGCAGTCGGGGGCGAGAATGAATTCGGCGCCGGCGGCGGCCGCCGCTTTGACTTGTGCAGCGGAGAGGACCGTGCCGGCGCCGACCCGGTAGCGGCGCCGCGGCTCTCCGGCCGCCAGCGAAAGCGAGTGGAGCGCTGCCGGTGAGTTCAGCGGAATTTCCAGCAACCGGAACCCGCGGGCTTCCAGCAGGCGGCAGACCGCGATGATTTCACTGGGGGAAATGTGGCGCAGAATGCCGATCAACGGCTTTTCCGCCAGACATTCGGCAAGTTCTCCTGCAATCATTTTTGTCCTTCCTGCCGGTCGATTCAGCGGCAGACCCGGGAATTGCCGCCGTTCATCAATTGTTCGATTTCGGCTTCGGTGGCCCGGTTGACATCGCCGGTGAAGCTGTGCTTGAGGCAGCCGGCGGCGATAGCGAAGCCGGCGACTTCGGACAAGCTCCGGTTGGGGCGGCCGAAACGGGCGTGAAGGAGTCCCGCCGCGAAAGCGTCGCCGCCGCCGATCCGGTCGGCCATCTGGCGAAGCTGGTAAGGCTGGAATGAGCCGGTTCCGGCGGTCGGCGCCAGGGCTTCCTCGCCGGTCGTGCCGTCGAGGAGCATGACGCCGAGGTTGTTGTGTTCGGCCGAGAGGGTTTCCCGCATCGGCAGCGCCAGCAGTTGCAGCTGCGGGAAACGTTCCATCAATTGCCGGGCCGTCGACCGGGCGGCTTCCAGGTCGAAACAGTTGTCGGCTTCCGATGGTCGATGGAGCTCGAACAGTTCCCTGGCCTGGGTGACGTTGACGATCAATATCTCCGCCAGCCCGGCCAGTTCGGTCAGATAGTGGCGCGCCAGTTCCTGTGGGGCGCTGCCGTCGCGCCAGCGCCATAATTTCGACCGGTAATTGACATCGCAACTGACGATGATATGGCGCCGCCGCGCTTCCCCGGCCAGCGCCAGCGTCGAACGGCAGGCATTTTCCGACAGTCCCGGCGTAATGCCGGTCAGGTGCAGGCAGCCGACGTTGTCGAGCAGCGCGGCAAAATCATATTCCTCCGGCCCGGCCAGAGCGATGGCGGAATACGCGCGGTCATACCAGACCTGCGAGGGGCGGCAGCCGCAGCCGGGCTCGACATAATAGATGCCGAAACGGCCGGCCGGCCGCCGCAGCCATTGCGTTTCCACTCCATAGCCGCGCATCTGTCGTTCCAGCGCATCGGTGAGGGGGTGCGCCGGCAAGGCGGTCAGATAACGCACCGGATTGCCCAGCAGGGCGAGCGACGTGCAGACATTGGCTTCCGCGCCGCCGAAACCGGTCTCCAGATAACCCGGAACAGCCTCTCCCAGCCGTTTGCCGGCCGGGACGTTCAAGCGCAGCATGGTTTCTCCGAAACCGGCAAAGCAACCTTGTAACATATTTGACAAAATCCCATATTATGGTATTGAAATATTATAATATTATAGTATCTTGTCAATATGAAAAATACAAGTCGAAAGTGAAAGAAAAAGATGGTCAAGGACGGCGAAAAAAGTTTGCTGAAACTGCTGCAACTGCTCGAAGCAGTCGGCAGCGCGCCGGAAGGTATCGGCAGCCGGGAGCTGGCGGCGGAATTGGGAATGCCGCCGAGTTCGTTGTTCCGGATGTTGAAATTCCTGACGGCAACCGGATATGCGGCGAAGAACGGCCGGCTTTATACGCTGGGAATCGGCGTGCAGCGGCTCGGCTGGCGGGCGGAAGTTCAGAATCCGCTGCGGACGTTGGCGCTGCCGGCGCTGCAGCGCCTGGCGCGCGAGACCCTGGAGACGGTCCATCTGGCCAAGCTGGATGGCGGCCGGATGATCTATGTGGCGAAAGTGGAAGGCGAACGTGCGTTGCGGATGCGCTCGCTGGTCGGCCGGAGTTCGCCGCTGCACTGTACCGGGATCGGCAAGGCGGTGCTGGCGTTCCTGCCGGAGGATGACCGGCAGCGCCGGTTGAATTCACTGGAATTGAACGCTTATACGCCGGCCACGTTGACTTCCGGAGCGGCATTGCGGCAGGAGCTGGCTGAAATCCGCTGCCGCGGTTATGCCGTGGATGACGAAGAGCATGAAGAGGGCGTCTATTGTGTGGCGGCCCCGGTCCTGAATCGGAACGGCGGCGTAGTCGCCGCGGTCAGCGTCGCCGGCGCGGCACTGTATCTGCGCGGACGGACGGTGGAGTTGGCCGGTCTGGTGGGGGCGGCGGCCCGCGATATCGGAAAAGCGATTGACGGGACCGCCGATTGAACCGGGACGCCGGAAATGTTTCAGGATTCCGGCAGTCTTTCGACGCCCAGGAACCCCTCATGCTGCCAGATTGCGGTATAGCCGTGGTCGGTCAGCAGCCGGAGGCCGGCAGCGATGCGTTCGGCGTGGTCCGGCACGTAGGCCTGATAAAACGGCCAGAAATACTGTTCATGGGTCAGTAAATCCATGTATTCGCCGTTGTCGGCATCGTCGAGCAGCGGACGGAGGGTCGGCTCCACCTGTTCCAGCGGGGTGTTGTTGAAGACGATGTCGTTGCGGGTGAAGACGATGCCGCTGTCGAAATCCATCAGCGCGTCATGGCAGTTCAAATAGGCGCAGCGGGCCTCGTCCAGCCCGTAGCTGACCGCGTAACGCAGATCCTGAAGCTGAAAATAACCGCTCAACGCGGTGACGCCGCAGCGGCGGAGCGCCGGCAGCGCCGAGGGCTGCAATTCGCCCCAGTGCACGATGGTCGGCGGGCACCAGGCCGCTTCGCCGGCAAAGCGGCAGATTTCCCGCCGGATCAATTCGCAATCGGCTTCGATTTGCGCCGCTCCGGCATACTGGTAGGGGCGATCTGGAAATTCCGCTTTGGCATGCCAGGTCATCCGCAGCCAGTCGCTGTTGTCGGCGAATTGCGGCAGCCAGTCGGCCGGCATCTGACTGAGGTTGAAATCGTCTTCGGGGGTGCGGTAGAAGAGGTTCAGCGTGAATTTCACCCCGAATTCGTCGTAAAGCTTTTTCAGTTGCCGCAGATAGAGGTTGTCGAAAAGGGATTTCGGTTTTTCCTGCGCCAGATTGCGCAGGAAAAAGATGTTGTCGTCGATGGAGAAGCGGAAGCGTTTGCAGGAATATTTGTCCCAGACGACCTTGACGGTGTGTTCGGCGCTGCCCTGAAAGCCGGCGGCGACGGCCCGGATGTCGTTTTCGAACCGCATCAACGGCACGGCGGCGAGAAAGTGTTCGCCGTTCCGGCGGGCCGGGATGCCGTTGACGGTGACGGCTGCCCCCAGCGGAGCGGTGCCCCACACTTCAATGGTCAGGCGGTCGGCCGTCTGGCGGCCGTGGCGGTGATTGAGGATAGCGCCATGAAAAGGATGATGAATCTGCAGCATGAAGAGCTTCTCCTTTGGTTCGGTTAGATGAGCAATCGGAGCGGAAACGCTTGGCCGGAAATTAACTTTATTGAGTTTTAATGAAAAAGCAAGCAGGCAATGAAAATTTTTCCGGCGCCGGTCAAGGCGCTGCTTTTCCGGCAACTTTGATCGGCAGTTGCGCCGCGCTGCGGTTCCAGCCGGAATCGATCGCTTGGACGGTCAGCAGATGATCGCCCGGTTCCAGCAGCCGGGTGTCCAACTGAAAATGTTCCGTCGGCGTCTGCGCCAGCAGCCGGTTGTCGACGAACCAGTCATACCGCCGGATCGTCCGTCCGTCGCGCGGCAGCGCCCGGGCGGTGATTTCCACCTTGGGCGCGGTGATGACGGCGTGGAAAGCCGGGGCGAGAATGCGCAGCTCGGGCGCCGGCGCGATAAAATACTTCCAGCACAACGCTTCCGCTTCCGTCACCAGTTGCGCCGCGCCGCTGCCGGGATCGTCGGTTTCCGGACTGCCGTAAAAGGCAAGGCCCGGCATTTCCGGGAAACGTTCCCGGCCGGTACGGATCATCGTTTCGAGTTCCGGCAGGGTCAGAATACGGTCCGGATGATAATTTTCCGGGTTTTCGAAAAAGTCGAACAGCGGAATGGTCTGCTCAATCATGCCGAGCCGTTTGGCATACGCCAGCCGCTCCATCGCTTCCTCCAGCGAAACGCCCCAATCCGGCCGGAAAATCTTATTCAAATGCGATTGGCCTTCCATGATCAGCAGGTCCGGCAGCTTTTGCCGGGTCAGCGGTTCGATCGAATCTTCGCCGCGCCAGTAAACGGCGACGAAAAATTCCGGATGCGCCGTTTTGACCGCCTCGATGGCGCGGATCGACCAGGCGATTTTGTCATTGCGGGCCCGGTTCGGATCTGCCGTTTCGGCGATCTCGGCGCCGGCCCGCCGGGTCCCCTGCCACTCATCGACGTGGACGCCGAGATAGTGCCGGGCGGCATTCTCATAGGATTGGATGAACTCCTCTTCGCTGTTGAGATGAGGATTGTTGGGTCCGTAGAGCCAGGCCAGCGGCAAGGCACCCTGTTCCGGGCGGGCGGCGGCGAAACTTTTCATGTCGGTGGCATGCCAGGTATTGATGAGCCGGCCGGCGTGGGGCGGCGGTCCGCCGGCAAAGATATGAAAGATATAAGGTTCCTTGACCGGCGGCAGCAGCGCGGACGGAAAGCTGCGCAACGTGTGTGCCGGCAATTGCGCCGGCGTCGGCGCTTCGCCGCTCAAGGTCAGCGTCAGGACAAAATCGCTCAATATCCAGTCGGCCGGCGGCGCTTCCGCCGTTCCGGACCGGAGCAGGAAACCGTCGTTGGCGGCGCCGTAGAAAAGAATCCGGTCAACCATCGAAGTGACATCGAACGTCAGGCTTCCGCCGGGTTGCGGCGCGGTTGCGGCGCTGGCCGGCCCGACTTCCGGCCGGAGGGCGTCGTCATTTTCCACCGCCTGAACGCGGCAGCTCAAAGTTGCCTGTTCCAGCCCGGCGAAAGCGGCGGCCGGAATTTCGGCCAGGTCAAAGCGGACGAAATAGCCATCGGCCGTTTTTTCCGCCGTTTCCGACTGTTTCAGTTCCGCCGCGGCCAGCGGCAGAATTAAACTGTAAAGCAGGATTGTCAATCGTTTCAGCTTCGTCATTTGCATCTTTCCTTTGATTACGGCACTCCTGCCGGACGATTCATGATTTGGTTTGATTGTTACTCCACGATTGACAGTTTAGCAGTAGTTCCCGGAAAAATCAATATTTTTTGCTGATATATTTTATGAAAAATAACAAAAATATGGTATAACATATTGTTATATATTACCGGATAAAATAGCGGCGGCGGTGTAAAAAACACGCCGCCGCCAGCGTCGAAATATCAGCGCGCCCGCCCGGCTTCATTGGTCAGAACGAAACACCAGCTGCTGTAAGGCGGCATCAGCAGTTCGGCATTGCCGTCGGCGTCGACGAGCAGGCCGTTGCCGCTGCAGACGGTGTGCTGGTCGCAATACAGGTATTCCACCGGCAGCTCGAAATTGCCGTAGGGCGGCATCGCAAAGGGCTGGACCGACAATTTGACCGACTGCGGCGTTGCCGCGTAATTGACCAGCGAAATCGCCAGCTTGCCGTCGTCGTCGGTGGCGGCCATCGCGTTGAATCGGGCGTTGGCCGGATAGTTTGCCTCCACCCGGGTTTTACCGGCGAAATGCTGCTGGTAAAAAGCGATCATCCGGCCGGCCGGGCGGATGTTGACAAATTTTGCCGAATCTTTGGCCGGCCGCATGCCGGCCTGTACCGCCGAAGCGTCGTCGGGCCCCAGGAAACCGCAGTCGCGCGCCCGGACGTTGTAAAACATGCAGACTTCGGCGCCGCCTTCCACGGCATAATTCAGCGCCAGGGCGTGCCAGGCGCCGATGACCGGTTCGGCCAGCCGCAGGTCGAGCGGATCCCAGGCGTGGAAATTGGGGCCGAGGCTGGTAAGCCAGACCGGAATATCCCGCTTTTGAATGGCCCGGCCCAGCTCGCGGCTGGCTTTCAACTGGGTGCGCACCGCCGCGGTCCGGCTGAACAACTCTTCCAACGGGGTGTCGGCCCGGCCGGTGATAAACATATTCCAGGCGATGAAATCCAGTTCCGGTGCTTCTTCGAGCAGCGCGGCGATGATCGTTTCATTCGGATAACAGTCGACCGGACCGCCGATGACCAGTTCCGGGTTGAATTGTTTCATCTCGCGGATCAGCCGGGCGTAATAGCGGGCAAACTCGGCCGGCTGTTCCCGCCAGTAGCCGCCGCATGGCCATTCGTCGCAGACCACCCAGTTGCGGATGTAATTTTCACCGGCCGGATCGCCGTAGCGCCTGACCAGTTTCATCAGCAATTCGCCGCCGGCGGCCAACTGGGCCTCCGGCGGCGTTTCCCGTCCGGCAAAATCGACCCACCACTGCGGGAATAACATCAAATCGCCGACCTGCCATTGCTGCCGGGCCTGTTGAATGAAAGCATCGATGGCCGCATAATCCCAATCCAGCTCATTCGAGTCGCCATTGGGCTCCGCCGCCAGCAGAATGCCCAGAATGCTGCCGTGAAACAGTGTTTTCATTCCTTCGTCCCAACCGTCACTGTCGACCAGATGACCGGCCGGTCCGTGGGCGTTGGCCGCCGCGATGTAAGGCGAAATTTTTCCCAATTGCCGGTCGGTGGCAATGTCTACTTGAATTTGCGGCAATTCCTGACCGGCAACGGCCTTGCCGGTTTCGCCGGCAGCCTGGGAATGGCCGCGGTAAACCCCGGCGGGGACGAAATCCGGATCGTCGCTGAGAAGCAGGGCGTCGATGCCGGCGAGCGGCGGGAATTGATTGTTTTTATCCGGCAAGGCCTGGATGGAAAAGGTTGAGCCGAGTTCGGCCGCCGCAAACCGGCCGAGATGGAGCCAGCGCCATTCGGCGGTTGGATTGGCTGCGGTGGCTTCGCGGGTCAGGGAAGGGGAGCGCAACGCGACCTCGAGCGCCCGCAGGCAGATCCACAAATCATACGTACGGCCGTCGGCGGGAAAATCACCGGCGATGAGGGTCGCGGCATCCGCCAGCGCCGCCGGTCCGGAAATCCGGCCGATGTATTGGCCGCCGCTGGTGTGGATGTCGTCGCGCAGGGTGAATCTGGCTTCCCGGATGAAGAGCGCTTCCGCTTCCAGCAATCCCTCCGGCCCGCTTCCCGTACATGGCAAAACTGCCGCCAAAAACAAAATCGGCAATAAAAATTTCCATTTCATCATCATTTTTCCTGCATTCTGATTGCTTGCAAATCCGGCGCGGCGGAATCGTGCCGGCGTTTCTTCCCGGAGGGGCGCCGGACGCGGTTCCCGCGTTTATTTCAGTTCGGTTAATTGGTCGTATAGGTCCACATATACCAGACATCGTTCTTGGTGCCGTCCCAGAGGCGTTCGGCGGCGACAGTGGGGCTGGCGAACTGCAAATAGCTTTTGCTCTCGACATGGCCGTCGGTCATGCCGAAGATGCCGTTGGTGCCGTGCGGGTTGGTGGCGGTGTGGTGGTCCTTCTGGCTGTGAATGCGCGCCCAGGCTGGATACCACTTGTAGTTAGCGCCGGTCCCCCAGGCGGCATCCTTGCCGTAATCGGTCAGCATCAGCAACCGGGACGGTTGCGCTGCGGAAGAGAGTTTGTGGGACAACAGGTCGGCCAGTGCTCCATAGGTGGAATGCCAGGCTTCACTCACTTTTTCCGCTTGCGGAGTGGCCGATGGGCAGAAAAACAATCCGGCCGGAACAACGTCGCCGAGCATGCCGCCTTCTTTCGGCGTGCCGCCGAGGTACGGGACGACGACGCCGACCCAGCTCCAATAATTGCCGTAAGAATTTTTCGGCCCACGCAGGTCGGGGAGCCAATCGCCGTTGTCGCCGCTGTACATCGTCATCCCCAGGCACAATTGCTTTTGATTGCTGACACATTTGATGGCCTGTGCCTTGGCTTTGGCCTTGCCGAGCGCCGGCAATAACATGCTGGCAAGAATGGAAATAATAGCAATTACAACGAGAAGTTCTATCAATGTGAAACTTCTTTTCATTTTCTTTTCCTTTCCACTTGGATGTTGTTGAGACGAAAAAATAATAACGGAAAATTCCAATCCCGCTTGGAAACTTGAGACGTTGCGGCAACCTCCTTTCTAGTGTTGTGGTATTGCTGCTTGGCCGCCGGTACCGGACAACCCGCGTTGTGGTGCCGCCGGTACCGGACAATTGGAAAGACGTTCTTGAGCGGCAACCTCCTTTCTATTGCTGCTTGAGTTGAGTATCCGTTGGGGCCGGTCCGGTGGAACTGCCGGGCGTAAGAACGACCTCGGTCCGAAAAATATCGCTGTCCTGCATGCCGGACCGGGCCATTTGAATGGCATGGTCGGCGATACGCCGCATGGTATCCTGCCAGCGAATGTCGATCGTCGTCAGACAAGGATGCAGGAGTTGACTTTGCGGCAGGCCGTCGAAGCCGACCACACTCAAATCCTCCGGAATCTTCAGTCCCAGCTTCGCGGCGGCCTGATAAATGCCCGGCGCGTTGTAATCGTTGCCGATGATCGCAGTGGGACGGGAATGGCGGGGCAGCAGCAACTTGTAGGCCGCCTGATAGCCGCTCTGCGGAGCGAAGCCGCCGAAACGGACCAGGTGGCCGCTGACCGGCAGATTGTTCGCCAGCATAGCGGCATAATAGGAGTCGATGCGCTCCTGCTGGTCGAGCATCTGCCAGCCGTCGTACCCCTGGCCGTGCAGCAGGGCGATGCGGCGATGGCCCAGTTGAAACAGGTGGCCGACGATCTGCCGCATGGCATCGTGGTTGTCGATGATGTAGGCGGCGGCGCTCTCTTCGAGGCAATTCGGATAGAGTTGCAGGAAGGGCAATCCCTGGGCGCGCAGCAGATGTAGAAAGGTAACGTTCGTGCAGCCCAGCAGGATCAGCGTATCCGGATTGTTGTGCATGATCAATTCCCGGAAACCGGAAAGACCGTCGAAATCGCCGTAGGCCAGGATATTGGTGAAGCAATTGCGCCGGTACATCTCCTGCAGCAGAAAATTGGTGATCATGCTGTACAGCGGATTGCTGATTTCGTCTTTTTTCAAGAAGAAGCAAAAGTCGATGCGCAACGGTTTGTTGACCGCATTGACACTGCGGAAGTATCCCCGGCCGCTGATGCGCTCGAGCACGCCTTGCTTACACAGCCGGCTCAAACTGCGGTCCAGGGTGGCCTGGCTGACGCAGAAGCGTTCCATCAAGGAACGGATCGGCGGCAGTTTGCCGGCCGGAGGGAGGGCGAGAACCTCTGATTTCAGCTTTTCGGTGACGATTTCGTATCGGGTTTTGGCTTCGTTCAAAATGGTCATAGTGTGAAATTCGGGTTGTATTGCTTTGTATTGATCTGTATCGATATCCCATGAAGAGAATTATAGCAAAATTTCAGAAAAATGTCAATCCCCTGTCGAAAGAAATTAAGAATTTTTTAGCGCACTGCCACTTTGAGGGATCAAACATAGCCCGCATCGGCGAGCATCCGCCCCGCGTCGCGCCGGTATCGCCTGGTTTCGGCCATCGGCGAAGTCGGTCGAAATCATGAGCGCATACCCGGGAATGTCATTGAAGCTTTTTGAAGAAGAAGAAAGTGTAACGTTTTTATAGACCGGAATTCGCTTCATTTGTTCCGTTAAAATGAAAAATTTACCGAAAATAAATGATCAAAAAAAATTTGCATTTATCCCGGCACTGGTTATAGTAAATTATAGAAAGCAGGTTATTCTCTGAACAATAATGCATCGGGGCCGCAAGGCCTTAATTTAAGTTTTCAGTAGAGAAAATACTACCTGCTTTCTTTTTTTGCTTTGAATTGCCGATTCCGTCAAACATTTCGGCCGGAGGCCTCAGGGGATTGGAAAATTTTCGGAGTGGAAATGCGAGTAATAGCGTCCGTCGCCGGCGGTGAACCTCAGCACACAGTAATCCGGGTCGGCGACTCCCTGTGAATAATACCTGGTATCGCCTTCTTCCCAGATCATCGCTTTGCTGGCATCATCGGTCAGCACTTCCACCCTGCCGCGCAGCATGACGCCGCGAAAGAAACGCCGGTCGCAGAAGTAAAGGCAGCCTTTCGGATTGGCGCGATACTGGGAGACGCGCAGCGAGGAGGTGTTGGTGGAAAAGTAGAAAACCCTGATTCCTTCCCGCTTGCGTGGCGGCAGCATCGCTTTGGTGTTGGGGAAACCGTCTTCATCGAGCGAGGAGAGGAAGGCGACGCCCTGGCTGTCGATCAATTTGCCGATGGTTTGTTCCGGATCTTTCATCGTTGATTGCCTTTGTCTGGTTGATTGTGTCGATCGGATCCCTGAATATAATTGCAGCCGGAGACTTTGCAAGCGGGAAGAAAGCGGCAGGAACGCCGTTTGCCGGTTTTTGGGGAGGGGGCGGCTCGCCGTCAGGTTGGTCGGGCGGCCGCCGGTTTTCAATGCCTCATTCCTGTTCTTGTAGAAACTCGAAATCGTAGCCTTTCAAATCCAGTTCGGCGACCAGGGTGCGGATGTTCTTCTGTAAAGCCGGATTGACCGGGACGCCTTCTTTCAAGCGCCGTTGATAATTCAGGTACTCCTTTTCTCCGGCGGTGTAGATGCGCGGCTGGCCGGGCGCCCGGCGCGAGGCGCGCAATTCGCGCAGAATATCGCCGGCGGTCTTTTTGAAAGTGTCCAGGCCGGTGAAGCATTCGATGTTGATTGCCAGGAAGAAGTGTCCCAGGTGATAAGGCCGTTTGCCGCCGTCGGCGTTGAAACCGAGCAACCCCTTGAGGAAACTGCCCTGCTGCAGCGCCGCCGACAGGATTTCGACCACCGTCGCGTAACCGTAACCCTTGTAGCCGCCGTGTTCCTCGCCGATGCCGCCGAGCGGCGTCAACGCCGCTTTGCCCTTGACCAGGTCGATCAGGATCTGTTCGGTATCGGTGCGGGTTCGGCCGTCCTCGCCGATCACCCAGCCGGGCGGCAGTTCCCTGCCGGCGCGGGCGTACACTTCGATCTTGCCGCGCTGCGAAATGCTGGTGGCGCAGTCGAGCAGGAATGGAAACGGTTCGTCGGTCGGCATGCCGAAGGTCAACGGGTTGGTGCCGAGCATGTTTTCGACGCCGAAAGTCGGGGCGATCGACGGCCGGGCGTTGGTGCCGGTCATGCCGATCATGCCGTGTTCGGCCGCCATCAATGCATAATAGCCGGCGATGCCGTAATGGGTCGAATTGCGCACCGCCGTCATCCCCATGCCGTACTGTTTTGCTTTGTCGATCGCCAACTGCATCGCCTGTCTGGCGATGACCTGGCCCATGCCGTCGTGGCCGTCGATGACTGCAGTGGTCGGGCTTTCGCGGACGATTTCAAACCGGGTGACCGGCTGCTGTATGCCGGCTTTGATCCGGTCGTAATAGATCGGTTTGAGGCGGCCGATGCCGTGCGAATCGATGCCCAGCTTGTCCGCCGTGATCAATACGTCGGCGCAGATTGCCGCATCGGCGGCCGGGACGCCGCTCTTTTCGAAAACTTCACGCATGAAACGCTCCAGCGTCTCAAAGTCGATCCGGTAGGTTTTCTCCATTGCCATGATTTTTCCTGTGAATGAAATGCATTGTAATTGCTCAAAAGCTGCGCGAGCGGTTGACATGTCGACCGGAACAACTTCCGGAGCCGGCCCGCAAGCCTGCCGGTTCCGGAAA
Source organism: Victivallis sp. Marseille-Q1083 (assembly GCF_903645315.1). Taxonomy (NCBI): domain Bacteria; kingdom Pseudomonadati; phylum Lentisphaerota; class Lentisphaeria; order Victivallales; family Victivallaceae; genus Victivallis; species Victivallis sp. Marseille-Q1083. Next base: position 321,227 of record NZ_CAHJXL010000001.1, on the reverse strand, counting down.
TGCCCAATCCGGCGGTCTGCCGCAGTGGAAAATCGTTAGACCGCGACCATCGTCGATTCGGCGGCGTGAACCGGCCGCCGCCGGAAATAGTCGCGCAGCATCAGCGCCCGGTTGCTGGTGATCGACTGGACGCCCAGTTCGACGAAATGCTCTGCGCCGGGAATGTCGTCGACGGTCCAGACGTGGAATTCATACCCGGCATTTCGCAATCCGGCGATGAATTTCCGGCTGATCGCCGGTTCGTTGCAGCCGGCGTCGACGCCGTCGGCCCGGATCAGCCGCAGAAGTTCCAGGGTTTCCGGCATGCCCGGCCCGAGGTTGCCGTCGCCGGCCAGCCACAGGGTCTTGATTTCCGGCATCCACTGTTTGGCTTTGTACAGCAATATGCCGTCGAATCCGAGGAAACGCAGTTGGCGCGGATCGACCGCCGCATGATCCAGCAGTCGTTTCAGGTGCGGCAGCAGCCGGTGCTCCCGCCCTTTGAGTTCGATGAAAAATAGCTGGCCGGGGCGCAACATGGCGAGGACTTCCGCCAGCCGCGGAATGTGTTCCGCCGGGTAATGTCCCGGTTCCTTGTCGTTCAGCACCAGGGTTTGCAGTTCGGCATAGGTCCGTTCCGGAATATACCAGTTCTGACCGGTCAGATAACCGGAAAAATCATCATGGAAGCAGATGATTTCGTTGTCGGCGGTGATCCGGATATCGGTTTCAAGGCCGTCGCTGTTGCCGTCGATCGCCAGTCGGAATGCCGCCATCGAGTTGTCCGGCGCCGCGAACGATTCGCCTTTGTGAGAGATGAATTTCATTTTGATTGGTTTCCCGGGGTTGGGAGTTGCGGAGTCTGTTCGATCAGCGTCGCCAGGGTGTGGCGATAACGGTATACCGTTTCCGGATCATCGGTATAGCGGGTCAGCGAGGCGACCACTTCATCCGGTACCGCCAGGACTGTTTCGGCGGCCTCGATCCATTCCGCCGCTTCGATTCCGGCCGCCTTGACTGCCGCCAGCCGTTCGCGCAGCAAATGATCGTAGGCGTAATCTTCCAATCCGTCGCGGAAGTTTTCCAGCCGGATCGTCGCCAGCGGGGTGCCGTCCGGCCCCGGACAGGTCCAGCTGCCGTCGCCGTGATAGTCGTGGAAGCTGCGCGGGTCCCAGTCGGTGAACGGACCGGCGGTGATCGGTTTCTCATTGTTCCACAACGAAACCTGGTAATACAGGAAGCCGTCCGGCCGGTATTTGGCACTCATCGCTCCGAGCAGCAGCCGGCCGTCGATCGCCGGTGATTCGACGAAAAAGTTCGCGTATGGCGTCACCGGGGCCAGACAGATGTAAAACCAGACTTGTTTGCCGGCCTGCCGGGCCTTCTCCGCCTTGTCCGGATCGTATTTCGGCGTCAAAGGGCAGAACCAGTCGAAGGAAGCGAGCCGGCCGTCCAGTCCGTAATTTTCGTCGTAGGCGGTGGTAAACAGCGGCACATCCGGAAATTCCCGCTTCAGGATCGCCGCCGCCCGTTCGACGCGTTCGAACAGCTCCGGTTTGACTTCGTCGCAGCCGTACAAATAAGCATGGTCCAGCAAGCCGAGTTCCCTGGCCCGTTGATAACGCGACCGGAGGCGTTCGAGCGTCGACTGCATGCCGTAGTCGTCGGCCGGGTCGTCGCTGGCCGGACCGAAATACCCCAGGTTGAACTTGCCGAGCCGGCCCTGTTTTTTCAATTCGGCCAGAATGGCAAAGTCCGGTTCCCAGCCGGCGTATTCATACAGACTGTCATAGGTGATGCCGTAATCCGCCAGCATGGCCGCCCATTCCGGCCGGTGACGCTTCCAGGCGTTGCCGGGGTAATCCGGATTCTGGCGCCAGCGCGCCAGAATATCGGCCGTTGCCGGCGTCGGAATGTCTTTGCCGAAAAACGTGATCGCCGTCGCCAGCGGCAGGGCTTTCGGCAAAGTGAAATCGTATACGGTGACGATCAACGGCACCTGGAACGCAGTTTTTCCGTTGATGATGACACGTGCCTCGCCGCGGTATTCGCCGGCCGGCTGATTTTCCGGCACCGCGAGACGCAGCCAGAAGGCCTGCGCCGTGCCGCGGCGGACCGGCACCGTGTCCAGAAACGGCAGCAGTACGTCCGGCCAGAAACCGAGATACGGCGAACCGGAAGGCGGCGTCTGCTTCGTTTCCACGTAACCGACCGGTATGACGGTGATGCCGTCCGGCCAATCGTGCCTGCCGTCCGACAACGCCGATACCGTCACCGTTACTCCGGCCAGATCGCTGCCGGTCGGCAGAACGATCAATTGCGACGCTTCGCGTTCGTTGCGGGCTGCCGCCAACCGCAGTGGCCCGGTCACCGGTTGGAAGTTCGCCGCCTGCGGCAGTACTTTTTCCATTGAGCTGGCCCGGCCGAGCACCACATCGGGCGCGGTCGAGCCCGATTCCGTCCGGTATGCTTCGAAATCCATCAAAGTGCGGTATTGCCGGACAAGCGCCCGCCGGCGGACCCCGGAGAGCAGTTCGGCGATCAAAGCTTCGCCGCAATCGCCGTCCAGTTCCAGCTCCGCCAGATAAGCGTCGCGCTGTTCCAGCCAGTAATTCCGCACCGCCGGCGGCAGTTGCTCCTCGTCCAGAGCCGTCAATTCCGCGCGGATCGCCGCCGATTGGCGGGCAAACCGCTGCTGCAGCAACTCTTTCGTCTTCCGGCGATAGGCGGCAGATGTTTCCGGCAGCGGTTCTCCCGGTTCCAGCAGCGTGATCGCGTCAAGGTAAAAGGTCAGGTCGGCCGGCGGGTTCTCGCTGTAGCAATGCAGCACGGCGATATCCCGCCCATCGATGCCTTTGTCCGCCAGTGCCGCCGGCAGCGGCAGCACCAACTGCTTGGCGGCGTAGGCGCCGATCGCATCGAGATAGCGTGCTCCCTGCCGCAGCGGCCGTTGCGAGTCGCAGAGGAAGACATTGAACGGCATCGTCGCGGCGCTGTCGTTGAATACTTCGATGACCAGCCGGTCGTATTTCGACCAGTCCGGCCGGGGTACCCGTGCTTCGAACGACGGCCAGCTCGATTGCTGGTCATGCTCCCCGGGACGCCAGGCCGGCGTGGTAAAACAGAGCGCCGCATCCCCCGCTGCCGCCAGTGCCGTCGAACGCTGCAATTCGCCGTCCGGCGTATTGCATTTCCACGCCTCGAGCGCGTCGGGTGACTCGAAGTCGAACAGCACTTCGGCGCCGGGCAGCGGTCCCGCTGCCGCCAGTAACAGCAGCAGGAATGCATCAAACTTGAAGCGGATTCGGTTCTTCCACATGGCAATCATTTGTCGCGATTGATTCTGATGCCATTTTTTATATAGGACAGATAGCCCAGCTCATACGCCTGGTTGTCGGTGTGAGGCTCCACATGGCCGTCAAAGAACAGAATGTTGGCCCGGTTGTTGTGCTGCAGGTTCAACGCGCCGGAGGCTTCGCGCGAATACATTGCCGACCACTGAACGCTGCCGCTGTTCGGATTGATGCAGTCGGCGACCAGCGGCAGAGAGCTCGGACTGTCGATCAGGTCCCAGAACGCGAACTTTTCGGCTGTAGCATTATAACGATCTTTGGGCTGCCGGGTGGAAAATTTCATATTCCCGCCATCATGGCCATAGTGAATGCCATAGGTATTGAAAAAGACATTGGCCATCGCTTCCGGATCTTTCGGCGCCGGAGCGGCCGGACAGTAGATCGATTTTTTGAAGTTGCCGTTTACCGTGTTGCCCATCAGCATGCCTGCCCAGGTGGTTTCCGCCGGTGTCATATTCTTGTCATACAGATAATGAGGCGGAATTTCCCCGTCGTTCTCATCGGCGTACATGATCAATCCCAATCCGATATTCTTCTGGTTGTTGACGCAGGAAATTGCCACCGCCGATTCCTTCGCTTTTCCCAGCGCCGGCAGCAGCATGCTGGCGAGAATCGCTATGATCGCAATTACGACGAGCAATTCAATCAGTGTGAATCTACTTTTCATTTTCCGGTACTCCTTTATTGTGGTTTGAGGTTCACGAGAACCGCTTCTCTCCTTCAGTCGCGGACCAGGCTGTCGACAAGTTTCCTGTGTGCCGCGAGAATTTGAGTCGCGTATTCATCGATATTGAAATTGAAATAACGAACTTTCGGGTAACTGGACGGCGTGATCAGATGCTGCGCGCCGGCGACGGCGATCGGAGCATCGAAGCGGCGGTCGGCGTGCAGCAGCAGCGCTTTTTCGACACTGCCGAGAAAGTGCGGCGAAGTGACCAGCGAGAATTTGCTGTCGCCGAACAGCCGGAAATGATCGTTCAACAGCGGAGTGGCGTCGAAATCGTTGAAACTGGAGGACATGTACAGCAGCAACGGCCGGTCGTTCCGGCGGCAGGCCCGCTGGATGCCGCTGTAAAAATAATAGGGATTGCCGCCGTTCTGCAGCGGTTTGCTGATTGCCACCACCGGATAATCGGCCGCCTGGCAAAGGTATTCGGCCGCTTCGGAACCCAGCGCCTGCCAGTCATATTTGATCTGCGGCCCGTGCGGCAACTGCGGCCAGTCGCCGATCAACAGATAAGGGATGTCCAGTTGCATCAGCAGATACTCGTGGGCTTCGGTGACGAAGCCGTCCACCCAGAAGAGATCGGCGCCGGCACCGCGGAGGTTTTTCATCGCCTGTTCATCGAAGAAGTCGCCGGTGGTCAGGTAACGTACCGACAATGACAAATTTTCCGGCCCGGCCAGTTTGGACAGCGCCGAAGCCAGGTGCGATTCATAACTGTCGGCCAGGCTGGCGGTATCGATGAACAGCAAAATGACATTCCGTACCGCTTTGCTTTTCCGTTTCCGTCCGCCGTCGGCGGCACGGACGAAAGTGCCGGCGCCGCGCCGGCTGCGGATCAGGCCGGCTTTTTTGAGTTCCTCCAACGCCTGTCGGGCGGTTTTGCGCGAAATATGGAACTGTTCGACCAGTTCCGCTTCCGTACACATCCGTTCGCCGGGCGACAATTCGCCGGCCGAAATCTTCTCCCGGTAGTAATTGGCCAACTCTTGATATTTGAAACTCATCTTCGTTCCGTTCGATTGTCGCTATGATTGGTTTCCAAGAGATATAATAGCAAAAAAAATGACAAAAGTCAATCCCCAAAGCGGTATTTTAACATATTTTTTACAAAAAGAAGTCAAAATATTATTTAATATATTGATGTCAAGTAATATTAAATCTAAATAATTGAATAGATCATGTTCTATTTGTATCCTTATTGATGATTATTTGTTCCCTTTTTGGCGTAAATTTCCGGACCGCTCCGGATCTTTTCCGGAAAAGATCCGGGCAAATTTTTTCATTGGCGGCTTTTCTGACGACAATGCCGGCAATGCTTTTTCTCAAACCGCAGCCGCCTGTTCGCGGCCGGTGACTTCGGTCCGGCGGCGGTGATCGAAGCGGCCAAATTGAAAAATGGACTGAAGAACCTCATCGCCGTCCGGGTGAAAAGCGAGAAACGCAATAAGGTTGATCGGTTCAATCTGGTGACGCGCGGTTGGAATTTTGCCATTGCCGCCATTTCGGCCGATTCCGGCGAACCGCCATGAGAGGACGCGGCTGATGGAGAGAACCGGTGACTTCTGGCCGGGAATCGCCTCGCTTGTGCTTCTTTTGAAAGCATCAACCGTGCGGCGTTTGCCGGCAATATCCTCTGAAACGGCAGCCGGGACAATGCTCCGGGGTTTCCGGCAGTTCTTCCGGCGACCGAATGGAGCGGAAGGCCGAAAGAAATTGCGCCGCCTCCGCATCGATCAGCAGGCGAAGTTCGCTGCAGTTCAAGTCGGCATCCGGCAGAACTTCCGCCCGTGAGGCGCCCGGCTGATAAAAGAACGTGGTCACTTTGTCCGGCGACAGATGACGCCGGCCGAAGGCATAGAATTTATGCAGTGCGGCGAGGTCACGGCGTTGGATTTCGGCGGCGCCGGGCAATTGGATTTCCCAGAAATAAAGTTGTCCGTGCCGCTGGTAGGCAAACGCGGCGGTGAGATACAGTTCGACGGCGCCGAGGTAGAAACGCTGCCATTGTTCCAACGGCATCAGATGAAACAGCGTCAAATCCCACAGGCGATGGAAACGGGCACAGGCTTGAAAAGCGGCCAGGCCGGTTTCCAGCAGAGCCTGCGCTTCCTGAAACAGTTGCTCCGGCGATTGACAGTCATAGTAAAATTCCGGCAGGTTCGGGCTGCCGGCCGGGTCGTCGCGCCAATTTTCCAGCAGCAACGCCCGCCGGTCGCGGTGATAGAGCCGCCACAATTCCGCGGTCAGCCGGCCCGCCGGCTCCGGCCTATCGTCCGGATACCGGTACAGCGTGCGGTAAACCGCCTGCCGCAGCAATTGCGTCAGCCAGAGCCGCAGCCCGCTCAGTTGCTTCTGCTGATAGATCAACCGGGTCTCCGGCGGCGCATCGCTGCGGAAACCGCCGGCGGCGGCGTGATAGTGCAGAAAATATTCCCGCCGGCAACGCCGGAACATCCTGCTCCTGGCGTGGGACCAGGCCGGCTGGAGGTGGACAAGCTCCGGCATTTCGGCGGATTTCTCCCTGCTTTACAAATGCAGCTCCAGTTTTTCGTAAGCCCGTTCCGCTTTGGCCAGCGCCTCTTCGGCCGAAGCGGCCCGGGCCAGCAGGACGCCGACCCGGCGGTGTCCTCTGACTTCCGCCTTGCCGAACAGCCGGATGGCGGTGTCCGGTTCGGCCAGCACTTCGGCCAGGTTGCCGAAACGGACCGCGTTCGAGTTGCCTTCCGCGACGATCGCTTTGGAGGCCGACGGCCCGTGAAAGGCGATATTGGGAATCGGCAAACCCAGGATCGCCCGGGCGTGCAGCGCGAATTCGGAGAGGTCCTGCGAGATCAACGTGACCATACCGGTATCATGCGGCCGCGGCGACACTTCGCTGAAGATCACTTCATCGCCCTTGATGAAGAGTTCGACGCCGAAAATGCCGAATCCGCCCAGCGCGGCGGTGATTTTGCCGGCGATTTCCCGCGCTTTGGCGCGGGCGGCCGGGCTCATCGCCTGCGGCTGCCAGGATTCGCGGTAGTCGCCGTCGACCTGGTGATGGCCGATCGGTTCGAGGAAGCTGGTGCCGCCGGCGTGCCGGACCGTCAGCTGGGTGATTTCATAGTCGAACGGGACGAAGGCTTCGACGATGACTTTGCCGGCCCCGGCCCGGCCGCCTTCCTGGGCGTACTGCCAGGCCCGGTCGAGATCGGCTGCCGTTTTGACCGTGCTCTGGCCGTGGCCGGAGGAGCTCATGATCGGCTTGACGACGCAGGGCAGCCCGATCGCCTCGACCGCCGCATCGAACTCCTCCCGGCTGGCGGCGAAACGGTAACGTGAAGTCGGCAGACCGAGTTCTTCGGCGGCCAGCCGGCGGATGCCTTCGCGGTTCATCGTCAGGAAGGCGGCCCGGGCGGTCGGGATGACCCGGTAGCCCTCCTGTTCCAGCTCGAGCAGCGTGGCGGTGGCGATCGCTTCGACTTCCGGAACGATGTAATCGGGTTTTTCCTGTTCGATGATGCGGCGGAGCGCCGCGCCGTCGAGCATGTTGACGACATGGGAACGGTGCGCCAGTTGCATGGCCGGCGCGTTGGCGTAGCGGTCGACGGCGATGACTTCGACGCCGAGCCGCTGCAGTTCCAGGGTGACTTCTTTGCCCAGTTCGCCGGAGCCGCAGAGCAGAACTCTGGTGGCGGTCGGCGTCAGGGCGGTACCGATGGTGGTCATATTGACTGATTCCGTGGTTTGAAAGGGTTATTGACCGCTCGGCAGGAAATAGAACCGGCCGCTCGGCAAAGGTTGATTTTGGGATGAGGCCGACGCGCCCGGCAGATTGACGTTGATGTCCGGGGTTTCCGCCGTGATATTGGTCAGTGAGCGCAACGCTTCGCCTACCGTCAGATTGCGTTTGATGGCGACGACGCTGTAGTCGTTTTCACCGAGATCGGCCAATTTCGCGGCGGCGGCGATCGCCGCATCGAAATAGCCGAGTTCGTCGATCAATCCCAGTTCGAGCGCCTGCGGCGCGCTGAGAATGCGGCCGTCGCCGATGATGGAATTCTTGATTTTGTCGACCGTCAAATCCGGCCGGGAATCGGCGACAATCTGGACGAACCGGCTGTAGACCAGATCGATGTGGCTCTGGATGATCGCTTTTTCTTCCGGCGAGGTCGGCCGGACGCCGCTTAAGATATCCTTCAAATTGCCGGAGGTGTAATTCTCCTGCGCCAGGCCGATTTTGTCCAGCAGTTCATAATATTTGAAGCTGCTCATGATCACGCCGATGCTGCCGGTGATCGTCAGCTCGTGGGCGATGATTTTGCTGCAGGGAGCCGAGACGTAATAGCCGCCGCTGGTCGCCATCGCTCCCATCGACGCGACGACCGGGCAGGTCTGCTTCAGGCGCAGGATCTCATGATAGATGTTGTCCGCGGCCACCACTTCGCCGCCCGGCGTGTTGACGCGCAGGATGACTGCGGCGATCGCCGGGTCGCCGGCAACATATTCCAGTTGCCGGCAGATCTCCTCGCTGACGGCACCGCTGGAAGAGAGCGAGGAATTGCCGGCGGAGTAGATGACTCCTTCGATGTCGATGACGGCGATCTGCCGCGGCGCGTCGGCTGCGCCGTACAAGACTTCCTTGTCATAGGGCGACGCGGTCGACGACGGGGTGAATTGGCTTTTGCCGAGCATGACGCCGATGATTGCCAGAATGACGAACAATAGCGGCAGCGAAAGACAGCCCATCGTGTAACAGCCGCAATAGCCGAGCCAATTGCGCGGTTGGGAAGGAAGGTGTTCACTCATGATCAATTTTCTCCTGAAGTTGGGTTGATTCTATGGTTATCTGCCGGCGCAGGATCCGGGCATCGGTTGGATCGAACCGGCCGCACCGGCTGCTCAGGCAGTTGGCCGAAGCCGCCGCCAGTCCGGCCGCAAACGCTTCGGCCAGCGGCGTATGGTTGACCAGTTCGCTCAAAAATACCGCTCCGGCGGTATCGCCGCTGCCCAGCGGATTGACGATTCGCGGCAGCCGGGGCAGATGGAATTGGTGAAGCAGCACGCCGTCGGTCAGCCAGGCGCTGGCGGCGCCGTCGGTGACGGCGAGGCTTTTCAACGGAAAATGTTCGAACATCCAGCCGGCGGCGGCCGGAATTTGCCGGTCGCCGGCGAGAGAGACCAGCTCCTCCCGGTTGATTTTCAGGTGGATGAGGCCGCCGGTGGCCAATACCGGTTCAATCTGCTGCCAGGAATCGACCAGCAGCGCTTTGCCGGCCCGGGCGGCCAGTTGAGCCGCCCGGACATAAAGCGCCGGCGTCGTTTCGCCCGGCAGCGTTCCGCAGAGCGCCATTGCATCGGCGCCGGAAACCCGCTCCGCCACGGCGGCCAGAAATGCCTCGACTGCCGCTTCCCCCGCCGTGGCGGCCGGTTCGATCAGTTCGGTCATGCTTTGGGCCGGCTCGTCCAGGCAGGTCGTACAGCAGCGGGTGGCCGCTGCCAGCGGGATGCTGACGGCCGGCAATTGTTCCTGTTCGAGTGCTTCGGAGATCGACTGACCGCTGCGTCCGCCGAGAAATTGAACCAGACAGGTGGTCGCCCGGCCGTGACAACCGGCCGCCCGGCAGAAGTTGATGCCCTTGCCGGAGGCGAATTCCTCCAGGCGATGGGCCCGGTTGACCTGGCCGGGCCGGAACGCGTCGAAAAATAGCGTTTTCTGCCAGGCCGGATTGGGGCCGAGAACCAGCAGGACGGGCGCGCTCATGACAGCTCCTTGAGCAATGTGCGGACATCGGCGTCGGTCAACGGACGCGGGTTGCAACTCATGCTGCCGCTCCGGCAGTTTTTGACGATGAAGTCGAAATTTCCGGCTTGCAGTCCGGCCGGGCGGAAGGAGTCCGGCAGGCCGAAGTCCCGGTTCATCTGGCCGACGGCGGCGATCAGCGCTTCGGCATCGCCGCAATGGCAGTAACGGCTCAATTCTTCCAGTTCCGCGCGGCATTGCGGCAAGTTCCAGCGCATGATTGCCGGCAGCAGCACCGCGCAGCAGACGCCGTGCGGCAAATGCAGCAGACTGCCGATCGGATGGGCCAGGCCGTGCACGGCGCCGAGGCCGCTGGCGCTGAATGCCATGGCGCCGAGCATCGCCGCTTCCGCCGTGTCGCGCCGGGCGTCGGCATCGTCCGGCGCCGCGATCAGTTGCGGCAGGCGCCTCAGCAGCAGCCTGGCCGCTTCGGCGGCCAGCGGACGGGTGGCGCGGTTGGCTTTGTTGGACAGATACGATTCGATCGCCTGGGTCAGGGCGTCCATGCCGCTGGCGGCGGTGACGTCCGGCGGGCAGCTCCAGGTGAGTTGCGGATCGACCAGCGCGGCGGTGGCGAACATCGATTCATGGCGGATCGACTGCTTCAGGTGGTTGGATTCGTCGATCAGGACCGCGTTGGAAGTGATTTCCGCGCCGGTGCCGGCGGTGGTCGGCAGCGTGAACAAGCGGGCGCCGCCGGCCGGCATCGGCCGCCGCCGGTAAAAATAATCGGCCGCCGGACCGTCACCGAACAGCAGCGCGGCGACGGTTTTGCCGGCGTCGAGGACGCTGCCGCCGCCGATGGCGACGACGGTATCGATCCGCTGGCTTCGGGCGGCGGTCAGCAATTCATCGACACGCTGGACGGTCGGTTCGCCGCCGGAGACGACGGCGTGGGCGACCAGTCGGTCGGCCAGCAGGCTTTCGAACTGTGCCAGCCGGCCCGGCTGGCGGCGCAGGCTGCCGGTCAACAATAGAATCCGGTCTTCGGCGCGCAGCCATTCCGGCAAACGGGATCGGACACCGTCGCCGAACAGGATGTGTTCCGGATATTTCAACTGATAAGCATACATATCGGCTCGGTCCCTTTCCGCTTGGAAGTTCAATTGTGCAATTTCAACTCGTTGATCGACGGATCGCATTCGGCGATCTGCCAGATGGCATGGCGGGCCGCCTGGCTTTCCGCCCGTCGGCGGGTGTGGGCGGTGCCGAGCGCGCTGATGCTGCCGACCTTGACTTCGACTTCAAAGCTCGGATTGTGCTCCGGGCCGGAGATGCTCAAAACGGTATATTCCGGCGCGCTGTTCCAGCGCCGTTGCGAATATTCCTGCAGGATGCCTTTGGGGTTCAAACCGGTCAGCAGTCGGTGCGGTTCCGGAAATTCGGCGTTGAACTGGGCGAGAATGAACTGCCTGGCCGCGTCGAAGCCGGCGTCGAGGTAATAAGCGCCGAGCAGGGCTTCGAACAGGTCGGCCAGCGTCGAATCCCGCTCGGTGCCGCCGCTCTCGAGTTCGCCTTTGCCGGTGATCAGGAAACTGCCGAGTTCCAGCTTGCGGGCGAGGCGGGCGAGGGCGTCCTGCTGCACCAGCGCCGAACGCATCTTGGTCATCAGACCTTCATTGTACTCCTTGTACAAGTGATAGAGATGTTCGGTCAGGACGATTTCCAGCACGGCGTCGCCGAGAAACTCCAGCCGCTGGTTGTCGTAGGACAGATGATTTTCCACCGCATAGGAGCGATGGGTCAGCGCTTCGCGGAGCAGCGCCCGGTTTTGAAACGTATAATTGAGCTTGTCTTTCAGTTTTTCGATATCTTCAGCCATGATGAATGTTCATAATTGTTTGTGCCGATTCCAGCCGGTTGATTCGTATTTTTGGGCGGCGAGCGATTCCGCCCGTTCCAGGAATCCCTTCGACACAGTAAACGTTTTGAAGCTGATTGCAAGCTGGTTTTGCAGCGCAGTCAAAAATTTTTCAATCAATTCTTCCCGCTTCACCTCCGCCAGTCTCTTCCCGGTTCTGGCGATGCTTCCCTGGTGCAGGATGCCGTCACGGGTGCGCCGCTGCGCCGCGCCGGCATATTTTTGACCGGCGGCAACCACATCGTAACGGGTCGGTGTCGTGAAGCATTGCATCGTCGCCCGGTCGAAGGGCGGCTGGCCGGTGCCGGCCAGTTCGGCGGAGAGACCGAAACCGGCCAGCAGTTGCTGCACCGCCCGGTGGAAGAGGTGGTAGCTCTCCAGCCGGTTCAGCCGGGTGACCGGGTGGCCGGCCGGAATGATTGCCGTATAAGTCAGGTCGTCGTCATGGTAGACGATGCCGCCGCCGGTCGGCCGCCGGACGACCGTATGGGTCCGGAACGGCGCCGCCCGGTATTCCTGGACATAACCGATCGAAACCGACGGCCGGTCCCAGTCGTAAAAACGAAGCAATACGCCGGGCAGGGCGGCGCTTTCCTGAAGCAGCAGTTCATCGATGCCCATATTCAAGTAGGGCGAATGCGCTGTGTCGCGCCAGATAAACCAGGATTCCGTTTCCATCGTTTCAATGCTTTCTGACGCGTTCGGACAAATAAGTGACACGGGCGTTGAGTTCCGGGCCGGCCAGCGACAGAGAGGCGTGCCGCCGGTAGGCTTCGGCGAAACAGTCGGCGACGGAAACGGCCTCCGGCTCCGCGCCGGTCTGCCGGGCGAGCACGCGCCAGGAGGCGGCCAGTCGCGCCAGGTCCAGCCGGCGTTCCGGCGCCGCGAGCGCCTTGCCGTACAATTGGCTGCCGTCGAAGTCGAACAGGCCGAAGCAAAGCTGATCGCCGGTCATCCGGCAGATGACGTTCGGCAATTTCAAGTCGCCGTGAAAGACGCCGGCGGCGTGAATCCGGGCGGCCAGCGCGGCCAGCGCGTCGATGGCCGCGGCGTCCCGGTCCCATAGCAATTCGAATTGTTCGGCCGCCGTCAGCGGTGACGGCAGGGCTTCAGTGATCAGGTAATCCTGCTCCGGCAGCGAGTGGCGGAACGTGCGCATCGCCAGCAGAATTTGCGGCGCCGGAATTCCGATGGCGTTGAGCCGCAGGGTGACCGCCAGGTTGCGCAGCGGCCGGGGCGTTTGAAATTTTCGCCGCAGCCGGTGGTAGAAATTGCGGGCGTTATGACGCTTCAGGAAGAGGCGGCGGCGGCCGAATGTAAACAGCCCGGCCAGCGTGGAACGGGAATCTTTGATCTTCTCGGCCTGCTGCAGCAAGGTTTCGGCCGCCTGCAGTTGTTCGAGCTCCGCCGCGGTTAGCGTTCTCAGCGCCATGCCGCGGCGCTGATGGGTGGAAAATGAGAAATAATCACCGTCGCTGTAGCAACGGTGATTATCATCGGCTGGCTGAGATGCGCTCATATCCCGTCAGAGATTGGCGACCACCAGATCGCCGATCTCGCTGGTGGAATAGCCCATCTTGCCGGCCGCCTGCGATTTCATCTTGTTGCCGGTGAGATATTCGACGCTCTTTTCGATGGCCTTCGCCGCCGCGTTTTCGCCGAGGAAATCGAGCATCATCGCCACGGCCATAATCGCGGCCAGCGGGTTGATGACGCCGAGTCCGGTGTATTTCGGGGCCGAGCCGCCGATCGGTTCGAACATGCTGACACCCTGCGGATTGATGTTGCCGCCGGCGGCGATGCCCATGCCGCCCTGGGTCATGGCGCCGAGGTCGGTGATGATGTCGCCGAAGATATTGCAGGTGACGATGACGTCGAACCATTCCGGATTCTTGACCATCCACATGCAGGTGGCGTCGACGTGGCAGTAGGCGGTCTTGATGTCCGGATAGTCGTTGGCCACTTCATGGAATACACGCTCCCAGAGGCCGAACACATAGGTCAGCACGTTGGTTTTGCCGCACAGCGTGACCTGGCCGATTTTGCCGGCGGCCACCTCTTCCGGCGTCAGGCCGCGCCAGACGTTGCCGTTGGAGTGGCGTTTGCGCGCTTCTTCGAAAGCGAAGCGGATGCAGCGTTCGACCTGCATGTAACTGTAAACCATCGACTGGACGGCGACTTCATCTTTGGTGCCCGGCTGCGAATTGCCGCCGATGCCGGTATAAATGCCGCCGGTATTTTCACGGACGACGACATAGTCAATATCTTCCGGTTTTTTGTTGGCCAGCGGGGTTTCGACGCCCGGGTACAGTTTGACCGGCCGCAGGTTGATGTACTGGTCCAGAGCGAAACGCAACTTGAGCAGAATTCCTTTTTCCAGGATGCCCGGCTTGACTTTCGGGTGGCCGATGGCGCCGAGGAACACCGCGTTGAACTTCTGCAGCGTTTCCACCGCATCGTCCGGCAGTACGTTGCCGGTGGCCAGGTAACGCTCGCCGCCCCAGTCGAAGGTTTCGCGCTGGGTGGTGAAGCCGAATTTCGCCGCGACGGCATCGAGCACTTTCAAGCCTTCGGCGACGACTTCCGGTCCGGTGCCGTCTCCAGGCAACACTGCAATTTTGTAATTTTTAGCCATGATCACTGCTTCCTTGCTGTAAAACGGCATTCGTTCAAGCGCCTTTTGCCCTGACGATGCCGCATTGGATAAAACGAATTAATGTAACCGTTCGAACGCGATTTTTCAAGCCGGCGGCCCCGGAAAATACCATTCAACCTCCGCCGGAGGATTCTCCGGGAAAAGCGGAACGGCCGCCGGTCAGCCGCGGATCAGTTTCAACAATTCATCCCGTTTGGCCGCCATCAATTCCGGCGTTCTGGCTTCGACGATCAGCCGCAGCAGCGGTTCGGTGTTGGAGGCCCGGACGTTGAAATGCCAGTCGCCGTATTCGACCGAAAGACCGTCCAGCTCGTACATTTTACCGTCGGCGTAACGTTTTTTCAATTCGGCCATGATCGGCGCGACATCCGCCACCTTGGAGTTGATTTCGCCGCTGAACGCGTAGCGGCGCAGCGGCGCGACCAGTTCGCTGACTTTCTTGCCGGTCTTGTCCAGCAGATTGGTCAATTTCACCATCGCCAGCCCCTGGGATTCGGCGGTGAAATTCTCCTTGAAATAGTAGTGGCCGGACAATTCGCCGGCGAAAACTGCATCATTTTCCCGCATCTGATTTTTGATGAAGGCGTGACCGACCCGCGACATGATCGCGGTGCCGCCG